>JBLNBW010000296.1:0-19115 GCA_050260255.1 Rhodospirillaceae bacterium
GCAGGTTACGCCAGCAGGCGCGGAACGAGAGCTTCATCGCGGGCACGGCCGCCATGCCGTGGAAGGCGACGAGCAGCGGCGCAAACCAGACCGCCATCAGCAGCGGGATGTAGACCACGAACGCGACGATCAGCGCGAGGGCGAGGCCGCGCACTGCCGCCGCCACGGCCGCCATGTCCGTGTGCTTGCCCGACAGCGCCGGCGGCAGCATGCTGCCGCCCGCCGTCACGAAGATGAGCCCGAGGATTACGATCATGCCGACCAGATAGACGCCGCCGACCGTGACGAGCGGCGCGGCGTGGCTGCGGAAGCCGGCGAAGACGTGTGCGAGCTCGAGCTCGCGGCCTTGCTCCAGCTCACGGCAGCCGATCATGAAGCCCGCGAAGAAGACGGGCGAAAGCAGATTGAAGAGCAGCGGCCCGATGAGCTTGATGGCGAAGAGGATCATCCAGATCAACGCGAGCACCAGCGTGAGGGTGATCCACATGAACGGCGCCTTGCGGAACAGGCCGAAACCTTCGACGATCCACTGCCACCCTCTGCCCGACTCCACTGAGCGTATGCGCATAGCGCCGCCTTCCCCCCTGTTATTCGATTGCGCTGGCGCGGCCATTGTGGCTCAACTCTCCACCCGCGGCAATTCACCGGCCTGTGCAATGTGCCGACGCAGGATTTCGCGGAAGTGCGCCGGGTCCTTCGCATGCGTGAGCGCGCCGGGCCGCGGCAAATGGAAGTCGTACAGCCGGGAGACCCAGAAGCGCAATGCGGCGGCGCGCAGCATCGTGGGCCACGCCGCGTATTCCTCCGGCGCGAACGGCCTCACCCTGGCGTACGCTTTCACGAGCGCCCTGGTACGCTGCTCATCGAGCGCGCCCGCAGCCGCGTAACACCAGTCGTTCACCGTGATGGCGAGGTCGTACACCCATTCCCCGGTGCATGCAAAATAGAAATCGATGACACCCGTGAGCCGGCCGTGTTCGAACAGCACGTTGTCGCGAAACAGGTCGGCGTGTATTGCGCCGTGCGGCAGGCCCGCGGGCCACGCCTTTGCCTGATGATCGATTTCGCTCTGGAGCAGGCGCGAGTCTTGGTCATCGAGGAAGGGCAGGATCTCCGACATCACGCCCGCCCACCACGAGCGCCCGCGCGGATTGTCCATCCGCCCGGCATAAGTGGCGCCGGCGATGTGGATATGCGCGAGCAGCTCGCCCACCTGGGCGCAATGCGTTTCGTCCGGCTGTTCGATGTCGCGGCCCTTGAGCAGCGTCACGATGCTGGCCGGCTTGCCCTTCAGCTCGCCGAGGTAGCGGCCGCTCCGGTCCGCGATCGGGTGGGGGCACGGGATGCCGGCATCGGCGAGGTGCGCCATGAGATCGAGATAGAAGGGCAGCTCGTGCGCCTGCAGCTTTTCGAACAGCGTCAGCACGTAGCGGCCGGCTGTCGTCGTGACGAAGTAGTTCGTGTTCTCTATGCCGGCGGCAATGCCCTTGAGATCGACGAGCGTGCCGAGCGCATAGCCACGCAGCCATGCGGACAGCTCGTCGTGTGTGACGGTCGTGAATACGGACATGCGGTTGTTCGCCGGCGGCGTTCCTCGTTCGCGCACCGGTCAGGACGGCGCGGCATTCAGCTCGTGCGTGAAGCTCCGGTGCTCAGAACTGGTGTATCACCCACATGGGCGGGCGCGTGCCGGTGTCGTAGTTGTCGTGACGCATGAACGTGCCGTCGCCGCGATCGTCGATGAGATAGTACGGACGTCCACCGCCGGCCGGCGTGATCTTCATCATGTAGAGCCGCCCGCCGATGCGGAATTCTTCGACCGTCTCCGTTCCGCGGCGCTGTATCGTGACCTGCGGCTCGAGCGACGGGTCGAGCTCCATGCCCGGCGGAGGGGGCGGCGGCTCCGGTAGAGGTTGCAGGTTCGCCGGCGGTTTGTTCTGCGCCGCCACCGGCAGGGCGATGCAGAGTAAGAATAGAGCGGCGAGCTTGCGCATGATGTCGGTTGTCCCCAGTGGACGATATTATCGGCTACTCGCGACGCTTTTGAAAGCTGGCGGGTTCGCGCGCGGTCACAGATTGAGCAGGATCTCGCGCTCGACGGCGGAAGGCTCGAACCCGCGCTTCTCGTAGTAGTCGAAGATCGCATCGACCACTCCTTGCGGCTCGTTGATCACCTGGATCAGATCCATGTCCTCCGGGGAGATCATGCCTTCGGTGATGAGCGTGTTGCGGAACCAGTCCAGCATGCCGCGCCAGAACGGCTCGTGCACGAGGATGATCGGCATCTTGCGCGTCTTGCCGGTCTGCACCAGCGTGAGCGCTTCGGTGACTTCATCGAGCGTGCCGAAGCCTCCGGGCATCACGACATAAGCCGTCGCGAACTTGACGAACATGACCTTGCGCGCGAAGAAGTGCTGGAACGTGTGGCTCACGTCCTGGTAGAGATTCGCGGACTGCTCGTGAGGCAGCTTGATGTTGAGCCCGACGCTCGGCGAGCGGCCGACGAAAGCGCCTTTGTTCGCGGCCTCCATCACGCCCGGGCCGCCGCCCGAGATGACGCTGAAGCCGGAATCGGACAGCAGGCGCGCGATCTTCTCCGTGAGCGCGTACAGCGGGTGATCGGGCGGAGTGCGCGCGCTGCCGAAGATGCTCACGGCAGGACGGATGGCGTTGAGCGTTTCGGTCGCCTGCACGAATTCTGCCATAATGCCGAACACGCGCCATGACTCGCGCGCCGACCAGGTCTTCTCGGCGAGCTCGGGCGACAGTGGAAGCGGAAATTTCTCGTTCAAATCCATGATGCGTTCCTTCGGTGAGGAGTGAAGAGTGAGGGGTGAGGAGTATTGCGGCCGCGGTGCGCGGCCGGCTCGCGCCTCCCGCCTCCGGTCTCCCGCCTCGCTTCAATGAAAACACTCTTACTCGTCGACGGGTCTTCGTACCTTTATCGCGCCTTCCACGCGCTGCCGGACCTGCGCAACCGGCAGGGCGAACCCACGGGCGCCATATACGGCGTGCTCAACATGCTGCGCAAGCTGCATAAAGACGTGCGCGCCGATTATAGCGCCTGCGTGTTCGACGCGAAGGGCAAGACGTTCCGCGACGATCTGTATGCCGATTACAAGGCAAACCGGCCGCCCATGCCGGACGACCTGTCGCGGCAGACGCAGCCGCTGTGCGACGCCATTGCCGCGATGGGGTGGCCGCTGCTCACGGTCGACGGGGTCGAGGCCGACGACGTGATCGGCACGCTGGCGCGGCAGGCCGAGCGCGAGGGCATGCGCGTTATCATCTCCACCGGCGATAAGGACATGGCGCAGCTCGTGAGCGACGCCGTCACGCTGGTCAACACCATGTCGAACGAAACGCTGGACGTCGACGGCGTGCGCAAAAAGTTCGGCGTGCCGCCCGGGCTCATCATCGATTACCTGGCGCTGGTCGGCGACAGCATCGACAACGTGCCGGGCGTCGACAAAGTCGGCCCCAAGACCGCGGCGAAGTGGATCACGCAGTTCGGCTCGCTCGACGGCGTCATCGCGCATGCGAACGAGGTCAGCGGCGTCGTCGGCGAGAACCTGCGCCGCGTCGTCGACTGGCTGCCGCGCGGGCGGCAGCTCCTGTCCATCAAGTGCGACGTGCCGCTCGCCGTGACCGTCGCCGAGCTTGCGCCGCGCCCGGAAGATCGCGAAAAGCTCTCGGCGCTCTTCAACCGCTTCGAATTCAAGAGCTGGCTGCGGGAGCTCCAGGGCGAAACGAACGCCGCGGCGCCGGCAGCCGCGCCTGCAGTCGAAGAAAGCCGCGCGCTCGAGCGCACCACCGAGTGCGATTACGAATGCGTGCTCACCGAAGAGCAGCTCAATGCGTGGGCGCTGAAGCTCGAGGGCGCGGAGCTCACCGCGTTCGACACGGAAACGACGAGCATAGATCCCTTCAAGGCCGATATCGTGGGCCTGTCGTTTTCGGTCGAGAGCCGTTGCGGGGCGTACGTCCCCGTCGGGCATCGCTACACCGGCGCGCCGGAGCAGCTCACGCTGGAGAAAGTGCTTGCGCGGTTGAAGCCGTGGCTCGAGGACCCGCAACACGCGAAAGTCGGGCAGAACATCAAGTTCGACATGCACGTGCTCGCGAACCAGGGCGTGAAGCTCGACGGCGTCCAGCACGACACGCTGCTGCAGTCGTACGTGCTGGAAAGCCACAAGTCGCACGACATGGACAACCTCGCCGAGCGGCATCTCAATCTGCGCACGATCACGTATGACGAGGTGACGGGCAAAGGCGCGAACCGCATTCCGTTCGAGCAGGTGCCGGTCGAGCGCGCAACGGAGTATGCGGCCGAAGACGCCGACGTGACGCTGCGGCTGCACGAGGTGCTGTTCCCGCACATCGATCGCGACGAAAAATCGTGTCGCGTCTACCGTGAAATCGAGATGCCGGTCATGCACGTGCTGCAGCGCATGGAGCACCACGGCGTGCTGCTCGACCTCGATCTGCTCGCCGATCTGTCGCGCGACTTCGGCGCGAAGATGGTATCCATAGAATCGCGGGCGCACGAGCTCGCGGGCCAGCCGTTCAACCTCAATTCGCCGAAGCAGATACAGGACATCCTGTTCGACAAGCACAAGCTGCCGGTGCTCAAGAAGACGCCTTCCGGCACGCCGTCGACCGACGAGGACGTGCTGGCCCAGCTCGCGCTCGATCACCCGCTGCCCAAGCTGATCCTCGAGTTTCGCGGTCTTGCAAAGCTCAAGTCGACGTACACCGACAAGCTGGGGGAAATGATCAACCGCCGGACCGGGCGCGTGCACACCTGCTACGGCCAGGCCGTCGCCGTCACCGGACGGCTGTCGAGCAGCGATCCCAATCTGCAGAACATTCCGATACGGACCGCCGAAGGGCGTCGCATACGCGAAGCCTTCATCGCGGGTCCCGGCTGCCATATCGTCTCGGCCGACTACTCGCAGATCGAGCTGCGCATCATGGCGCACATCTCCGGGGATGCGAATTTGCTGCGCGCATTCGAGCTGGGCGAGGACATACACCGCGCGACGGCGGCGGAAGTGTTCGGGCTCGAGCTCGCGGCGGTGAGCGGCGAGCAGCGGCGTTATGCCAAGGCCATCAACTTCGGACTGATCTACGGCATGTCCGCATTCGGGCTCGCGCGCCAGCTCGACATCGAACGGTCCGCCGCGCAACAGTACATGGACCGCTATTTCGCACGCTATCCCGGCGTCGCGCAGTACATGCAGCGCACGCGTGAAACGGCGCGGGAGCAAGGTTACGTGGAAACGGTGTTCGGGCGTAAGCTGTTCCTGCCGGAGATACGCAGCAGCAGCCCGGCGCGCCGCCAGGCAGCCGAGCGCGCGGCAATCAATGCGCCCATGCAAGGCACCGCCGCCGATCTCATCAAGATGGCGATGATCAAAGTGGACGAGTGGATCACCACCGAGCGCCTTGCGACGCGACTCATCATGCAGGTGCACGACGAGCTCGTGCTCGAGGTGCCGGACGCGGAGCTCGACACTGTGCGTGCGGCGCTGCCGCGGCTCATGGGCAGCGTCGGACAGCTCTCCGTGCCGCTGCTGGTGGAGGTCGGGTGCGGCAGGAATTGGGATGAGGCGCATTGAACCACTGCGGTAAAGGGTGGGACCAAGCAGTGTTCAAGCGTTGGAGCGAGTCATGAGGATGAGTGATGCGGGTACGTGCAGCTAAAAGAGGCATTGCAATTTTTGCCGTGGTGCTCCTCGCCTGTGCGGGATACCTCGGTCTGCGCGGCTTGACGCAGCCGGCGCCCGACGTGATATTCGTCTCGCTGCAGGGCGAGAAGATCAGCACGGCGCAGCTGCGCGGCAAGGTCGCCATCGTCAATTTCTGGGCGACCGATTGCGTGCCATGCCGCAAGGAGCTGCCGCAGCTCATCCAAACGTATCAGCGCTATCGCGGCCAGGGGCTGGAACTCATCGCGGTGGCCATGCGCCACGACCCGCCCAACTTCGTCATTGGCTATGCCGAGCGCAATCGGCTGCCGTTCAAGGTCGCGCTCGACCCCATGGGTGAGCTCGCGCGGTCGTTCGGTGACGTGCAGGTCACGCCCACGATGGTGGTGATCGACAAACGCGGAAGGATACTGCAGCAGGTGCAGGGCGAGCCCGATTTCGACGCGCTGCATCGCCTGCTCGAGCGCAGCCTCGCCGAAGCGGCCTGATCGCCGCGTTGCGACCACCGCCGCGCCGCGGCTACACTGGCCGCACGATGAAGCGTACGCCGTCCCCGCCTTCCCGCGAGCCGCTCGATAGACAGACCGTCTTGGGCCTTGCCGGCGTGCTCGCGTGGCTCGCCTTGTTCGCGGTGGTCGAATACGCGCACGACATGATGGTCGCCAAGCGCGAGCCTGCGGCGTTGTGGTCGACGATCTACGAAGTGGCGGCCGGCTATGTGCTGGGTTTCGTTGCTGCGTTGTCGGGATCGATCGTGATGCAACTCGGACGAGGTCCGGTGCCCGAGCTCATGTCGCAGGGGCCGTGGATGAGATCGCTCGCGATGATGAGCCTCCTCACGGTGCTCGCTATCTCGCTCGCCGGGCTGGTGATGCACAACCTCGGTGGGCCGACGTTCACCTATGACATCGCGTTCGTGGTCGGGGTCTGCGCCGTGGCGTTCGCGGTGCTGCCGCTGTATCGCCGCTGGCGCGGCCAGGACTGAATCGGCGGACTAACTCACGCCCGCTTCGTGCGCCTGCTGGTCGGCGTGATAACTTGACCGCACCAGAGGGCCGCATGCCGCATGCACGAAACCGAGCGCTTCGGCAGTTCTCGTGTAGTCCTCGAACACCGCAGGCTCGACGTAGCGCAGCACGGGGAGATGGTGTCCCGACGGTTGCAGATATTGCCCTATCGTCAGCATGTCGACGTCGTGGGCGCGCAGGTCGCGCATCACCTCGATGATTTCATCGTCGGTTTCGCCGAGCCCCACCATCAAGCCGGACTTCGTCGCCACGTCGGGGAAGCGCGCCTTGAAATCCTTGAGCAGCTTGAGCGAGTGCGCGTAGTCGGCACCGGGCCGCGCCTGCTTGTAGAGTCGCGGCACCGTTTCCAGGTTGTGGTTCATGACGTCGGGCGGGCACTCGGAGAGCGCGTCGAGGGCGGCCTCCAGGCGTCTGCGGAAGTCGGGGACGAGCACTTCGATCCGCGTTGCTGGTGAACGCGTGCGCACGGCGCGTATGCAGTCCCTGAAGTGCCCGGCGCCGCCGTCGCGCAAATCGTCGCGATCCACGCTGGTGATCACGACATAGCGCAACTTGAGCGCCGCTATCGTATCGGCGAGATGTGCGGGCTCGTCGGGATCCGGCGGCTTCGGCCTTCCGTGTGCGACGTCGCAGAATGGGCACCGGCGCGTGCACAGATCGCCCAAGATCATGAACGTCGCCGTGCCCTTGCCGAAGCATTCGCCGATGTTCGGGCACGTCGCCTCTTCGCACACGGTGTGCAGGCGCTGCTCGCGCAGGATGCGCTTCACTTCCTGGAAGCGCTCGCCGTTGCCGAGCCGCACCCGTATCCATTCCGGTTTCTTCAGCCGTTCCGCGGGCACGATCTTGATCGGTATGCGCGCGGTTTTCGATGCGCCTTTTTGTTTTTGTTCAGGCGCGATCGGGGACTTGTCGGTCGGCGAACTCATGACAGTGATTGCAGCAGGCGCGCGGCCAATCGGTCCGCGATCCGCTCGATGGCCTCGGTGACGCCGCAGTCGCGCAGCTGGGTCACTTCGAGACCGCGATAGCCGCAAGGGTTGATCGCGTGAAAAGGGGACAAGTCCATGTCGATGTTGAGGGCAAGGCCGTGATAGCAGCAGCCGTGCTTGATACGCAGTCCGAGAGCGGCGATTTTCGCCGCGCCGACATAGACGCCGGGAGCGGCCTCGTCGCCGCGTGCTGCTATGCCGTACTCGCCGAGCAAGTCTATCACGGCCTGCTCCATGCGCCTAACGAGCGGGCGCACGCTCAATCCTCTGCGCCGCATGTCGAGCAGGAGGTACGCGACCAGCTGACCGGGACCGTGATACGTGATCTGGCCGCCACGATCTATGCGTACGATCGGTATTCCATTGTCCACGCGGGGCAGGTGCTCGGCCTTGCCGGCGATGCCGAGCGTGTAGACCGGCGGATGCTGGAGCAGCCAGATCTCGTCCGGCGTCTCGCTCGTGCGCTGCGCGGTGAATGCCTGCATGCGCTGCCATATCGGCTCGTATTCGACGAGGCCGAGCGTGCGAACGACGGCAGGCGCGTGTATGGAGGCGTGCGAATTCATGTCAGGGTGGCGACATTGTATGATGCCGATTCACTATCCGATGGGAAAAACATGATTCGACGGTTTTTCAGCGCGCTGCTTGCATGCGCGTGCACGGCCCTTCCCGTGACGGCATCGTCCGCAGACGCGGCGCCGAGCTACGGCCAGGAGCTTGCGCAGGTTTACGGCACTTACCAAGCGGTTGTGGCGCGTCGCGAAGCATGCAACGAGGCGCTGCCCGGCATGAAGGCGAACACGGAGAAAAGCTATACGGCATGGCGCAACCGCAACGCCAAAACGGTCGCAGAGCTCGACGAGCGCCTGGGGCGGATGATCCGCGGAGCGTCCAAAGACGACAAGGAATACGCGCGCAACATCGGCAAGTACGAAGGCGCGATGCTGCAGCAGCGCAACGATGTGAAGCGCGCATTGCTCGCTCAGCCGCGCGAGGAGCTCGATGCGCTGTGCAAGACGTTGCCCGATTTTCTGTCGAGCAAGGAAAGCGATCTCGAATCGCTTTATGCCGAGGAGCTGAAGAGCATACGGAGTCGCCGCTGAACGACGTTCGTTCCGCCGGCGCGCCGGACCTTCGCCAGCATGCCGTTGTGTAGAATACCGCGACCACCGCGACCTTATCGACACGGAGGACTCTACGATGGGCAAAGGCGACAGCCGCACCAAGCGCGGCAAGATCTTCAAAGGCTCGTACGGCAAGACGCGTCCGCATCATCCGAAGGCGAAGAAGAAGCAGCCGCAGAAGGCCGCCGGGCGCGGCCGCTAAAGCACCATCACCACCATGGGGTGATCGCACAGCTCGCGATACAACGCATCGAGCTGTTCCCGCGACGTCGCCCTGATCACACAAGTCACGCTCAGGTAATTGCCGCCGCGGCTGGGCTTCATGTCCACCGTGGCGGCATCGAAGTCCGGCGCGTGGCGCTTCACCACATCGAGCACGGCCTGCGCGTATCCCGCTTGCGCACGGCCCAGCACCTTGAGCGGGAAATCGCAGGGGAATACGAGCAGCGTGTCTTCGGCCATCAGGCGGCTTGTCGCATCACCGAACGCTTGAAATCCTGATACAGCGCATGCACGCGCTTGAACACCGCGCCGGGCTTGCCGCTGCCGACCGGCTTGCCGTCGAGCTGCGTGACGGCGAGGACTTCCTTGGTGGAGGAAGTGACCCACACTTCGTCCGCTTCGCGCACTTCCCGGTCGCTCACTTCACGCACGCTGCACGGTATGCCGTTCGCTGAGACGATTTCGAGCACGACATCGTACGTAATGCCGGGCAGCACGAGATGGTTCTTCGGCGGCGCGAGCACGGTTCCGTGCTTCACGACGAAGACGTTGCTCGACGAAGCTTCGGTGAGATAGCCGTCTCGGAACAATATGGCTTCGACCGCGCCGGCATCGACCGCTTCCTGCCGCAGCAGGCAGTTGCCGAGCAGGGAAGTCGATTTGACGTCGCACTTGAGCCAGCGGAAATCGGTCGCCGTGATGGCCGGCACGCCGTTCTCGATCAGCTCGCGCGCCGGTGTGACGAGCGGTCCGGTCATCATGAAAACCGTCTGCTTCACCGCTTGCGGGAATGCGTGATCGCGGCGCGCCACGCCGCGCGTCACCTGCAGATAGACCGACTGGTCCTCGCCCGCATTGCGTGCGACGATGTCGCCGATCAGCTTGGTCCACTCCGCATCGGACAGCGGATTCGCAAGCCGTATGGCGTTAAGACTGTTCTGGAGCCGCCGCAGATGCTCCGCCAAGCGGAACGGGCGCCGCGAATACACCGGTATCACTTCGTATACGCCATCGCCGAATATGAACCCGCGATCCAGTACCGGTATGCGCGCTTCTTCCAACGGCATGAATTCGCCGTTGAGATAAATGATGTCGCTCATGTCGTGCCCCAACGTTATTTGAACAACAGGCGGATGGTATCCCAGCCGCGACCGAAAATCCCCGCCAGATCGGCGTTTTCCAAAGCGACCACCGGGCTCTGGCGGAAAGGCTTGCCGTCGAGCTCGAGCTTGAGCGTGCCGACCGCCTGACCGGCCTTCAGCGGCGCCATGAGCGGTTGCCGGCTCTCGACGCTCGCTTTGAGCTTGTCGGCCTGTCCTTTAGGGACGCTCACATAGTACGCGTACGGGAAGCCGACTTTCAGCTCGTTGATGCTGCCTTTCCACACGCGGAACGTGGTGACCGGCGTGTTCGCCTCGTACAGGCGCACGGTATCGTAGAACTGGAACCCGTAGTTGAGCAGCTTGTGACTTTCGGTGGCCCGCGCGCTTTCCGAGGAAGCGCCGACCACGACCGAGATCAGCCGTCGGGGGCCGCGCCGGGCCGCCGCGATCAGGCAATAGCCGGCGCTTTCGGTGTAACCGGTCTTCATGCCGTCGACCGTGGGGTCGAGCCACAGCAGGCGATTGCGGTTGGACTGACTGATGCCGTTGTAGCGGTATTCCTTCATCGCGTACAGCGCATAGTGCTCCGGAAAGTCGCGAATGATTGCGGCGGCGAGGATGGAGAGGTCCCGCGCGGTCGTGTAATGCTGCGGATGGGGCAACCCGGTGGAGTTCATGAAGCTCGTATTGCTCATGCCCAGCCGTTTCGCTTCGCGGTTCATCATCTGCGCGAACCGTTCCTCGCTGCCGGCGACCGCCTCGGCGAGCGCGATGCACGCGTCGTTGCCGGACTGGACGATCATGCCGCGTATCAGCTCGGCCACGGTGACCGGCTTCTGGGCCTCGAGGAACATACGCGAGCCCCCGGCAGCCAACGCTCTTGCCGACACCGTGACGGTCGCCTCCGGCACGAGCGTTTTCTGCCGAAGCGCGGCGAAGGTGAGATACGCGGTCATGAGCTTGGTGAGCGAGGCCGGTTCTATGCGGTCGTCGGCGTTCTGCGCGGCAAGGTTCTGGTTGCTGGTGTAATCGAGCAGCACGTAGGCCTTGGCCGCGACCGAAGGCGGCGGGGCGAAAGGGGTGCCGGGCATCTGGGCGTAGACCGCGCCGCAGAGCGCGAGCAAAAGGAGGGCGAAAAGCTTGGGCATGTCCTTCCGGGAGTTGGAACTGGCGTTATGACCCGCCGGGAGCGGGCGTGGATTGGTAAGCATTATACGGCTTCCCGCGCGGGGCCGCGTTCGGCCACATGGCCGGTCGCGGGCTTGAAAAGCTTCCGGCGGTTCCCATATTCCCCCCAACGGCGCGGCAGCGCCTTAGACGACCAAGGAGTCAGCCCATGGCAAACATCACCCGTAGCTATCCGTTCGACGAGGCGTTCGACCAACTGCTGCGCGGCTTTTTCGTGCGGCCGGTGAACTTCGAGGGCACCACTGCGGCGCCTGCCCAGTTCCGGGTCGACGTCAGTGAAGACGACAGCGCGTACACATTGCGCGCGGAAATCCCGGGCGTGAAGAAAGAGGACATCAACATTTCGATCGACGGCGAACAGGTCGCGATCAGTGCGGAAGTGAAGAACGAGAAGGACGCCAGGGAAGGCGAACGCGTTCTGCGCTCCGAGCGCTATTACGGCAAGGTCTACCGCGCATTCCAGCTCGGCCAGACGATAGACGAGAACGCCGCGACGGCCAAGTACACCGACGGCGTGCTCGAGCTCAAGCTGCCGAAAAAAGCGGCGACGAGCGCAAAACGGATCGAGATACAGTAACCATCGCCCACCTTGCCACGGGGCGACGAGCGCAGCAGATCACGCGCTCCGCCCTGTGGCGACGTCAACCGCCTCACAGCCGGTTGTGGGTCGGTCTTTTGCGTCTCGGGCGTGTAAAATACGCCGACTTGAACGCACCGCGACGACCGCCCGCATGTCTTCTTCCGCCACACCCCCTGCACTGAAGGCCAAGATACTGGCCGAAGCCCTGCCGTACATCCAGCGCTTTCACGGCAAGGTGATCGTCGTGAAGTATGGCGGCAACGCCATGACGGACGAGAGGCTCAAGGAGAGCTTCGCTCGCGACGTGGTGCTGCTCAAGCTCGTCGGCATGAATGTCATCGTCGTGCACGGCGGCGGTCCGCAGATCGACGACATGTTGAAGCGCGTCGGAAAGAAAGGTGAGTTCGTCCAAGGGATGCGCGTCACCGACGCCGAGACCATGGACCTGGTCGAAATGGTGCTCGGCGGCCAGGTCAATAAGGACATCGTCAACCTCATCAACCGCCACGGCGGCCAGGCGGTCGGGCTCACCGGCAAGGACGGCGGCTTCATCCGTGCGCGAAAAATGATGGTGCGCTCTCCCACCGATGATGGCGGCATGATCGACATCGGTCAGGTCGGCGAAGTCGAGGCGATCGACCCCAAGGTTCTGAACGCCTTGTTCGCGGGCGGCTTCATCCCGGTCATCGCACCCATCGGCTTCGGCAACAAGGGCGAGTCGTACAACATCAATGCCGACCTCGTGGCCGGCAAGGTGGCGGAAGTGCTGAAGGCCGAGAAGCTAGTGGTGCTCACCAATACGGCCGGCGTGCTCGACAAGAACGGTAATCTGCTGACGGGGCTTACTGCACGCAAAGTGGACGACCTGTTCGCCGACGGCACCATACACGGCGGCATGCTGCCCAAGATCGGCTCCGCGCTCGATGCGGTGAAGAACGGCGTGAACACCTGCCACATCATCGACGGGCGCGTGGAGCATGCGGTGCTGCTCGAAGTCCTCACCAACGAAGGCGTCGGCACGCTCATCCGCCGCAAGTGAGCGCCCCGCCAAGCTGGCTTAGCGCACTTCATGATCATTGCACGTTGCCGCGAAGACTGACCTTCAGGTTACGCCGCAACCACTAATGCGGCTCGCAGGCCGCGTTATGTCGGAGCCACAACACCTCTAGCTCTCGCACCGATCGACGCACATGGCCTCGACATTTTCCTGGGTGTTCGACCTCGACAACATGCGGCCTTATCGCATGTTGCGGCGAAGACTAATGCGGCTCGCAGGCCGCGTTATGTCGGAGCCACAACACCTCTAGCTCTCGCACCGATCGACGCACATGGCCTCGACATTTTCCTGGGTGTTCGACCTCGACAACACCCTTCACAACGCCACGCCGCATATCTTTCCGCACATCAACCGCTCGATGACCGCGTACCTCCAGCAGACGCTGGGTCTCGACGAACAGGAAGCCTCGGCGCTGCGGCGGCATTACTGGCAGCGCTACGGCGCGACGTTGCTCGGTCTCATGCGCCACCACGGCACGGACCCCACGCATTTTCTCCACGCCACGCACGAGTTTCCCGATTTGCGTCGCATGCTCGTGCGCGAGCCGCAGCTCCGTGCGACGCTGCGGCGGTTGCCGGGCCGCAAATACGTCTTTTCCAATTCGCCTGTGCATTATTCACGGGCGGTGCTGCGCGCACTGTCGATCAGCGATCTCTTTGATGGCATTTTTTGCATAGAGCACACCCGCTATCGCCCGAAACCCGACACCGCCGGCTTTTTGCGGTTGGCACGCACTAACCGTTTACGCCTGTCCCGCTGTATCATGGTCGAGGATACGCTGGAGAACCTGCGCACGGCCAAAAAGCTGGGCATGAAAACAATCTGGATCTCTCGCGCAGGCCGCGCGCCCGCTTACGTGGACGCGAAGGTTTCCGACCTCATCGAGCTGCCGCGCTTGCTGGGGCGGTTCATCGATGTGACATAAAGCGGTATTCGTTTTTACGGCTCTGGGCGCAGTCCCGAACGCGGGGCGGGCGGAAAGGGCGACAGGGAAAATCATGGCGAAAACGGGGGAAAGAAAAACTCAAATTCTCCAGGTGCTGGCACAGATGCTGGAAAATCCCGCCTCCGAGAAAATCACTACCGCAGCGCTTGCCGCCCGACTCGATGTGTCCGAAGCGGCGCTGTATCGGCATTTCACCGGCAAGGCGGCGATGTTCGAGGGCCTGATCGACTTCATCGAGCAGACGTTGTTCGGGCTCATCAACCGCATCACCACCGAAGAGCAGAGTGGTGTGCGTCAGCTCGAGTCGATGCTCGGCGTCCTGCTCGGCTTCGCACAGAAGAATCGCGGCATGACGCGCGTGCTGATCGGCGATGCGCTGGTGCACGAAGACCAGAAGCTGCAGAACCGCATCAACCAGCTGCACGACCGCATCGAGGCCGCCTTGAAGCAGGCGCTGCGCTTCGGCGTGACGCAGAAGGAGATCGCCGAAGAAGTAGATGTCGGCGCCGAAGCCAACGCGTTGATGAGCTTCGTCACCGGCCGCTGGCATCAATACGCCAAGAGCGGCTTCAAGCGCGATCCGGCGGAATTCTGGCCGAAGCAGTGGAAGCAGCTGATGGAAGGAGTGTTGGCGTGACGCGGCTCGCCGACCTGCCGTCGGGAACAGTCGCTGGGCGTATGTCAGTGTACGCCCCGAACGTGGCGGCGGTGGAGCGCGGTCTTCACGACATCTCGGAGCGCAGTCGCAGCCGCGACTGACCGGACGCTTATGCGCGCAATTGGGCCGAGCACACGCGGCAGCGCTCATCGCGCGTGAGCCGCACGATACGGATCTGCATCGTGAGCGCATCGAGCAGCAGCAACCGCCCGGTCAGCGTCTCCCCGATGCCCGCGAGCACCTTCAGCGCTTCCGCCGCCTGTATGGTTCCCACGATGCCCGTCACCGGCGCAAAGACGCCCATGATCGCGCACGGCATGTCTTCGTTCTCGCCTTCCTCCGGAAAGAGGCAGGCGTAACAGGCCGAGCCCGGCACTCTGAAGTCGAATACGGATACCTGTCCATCGAAGCGCACGGCTGCGCCGGACACGAGCGGCTTTGCATGCTTCACGCAGGCGCGATTGAGCGCATGGCGCGTCGCGAAGTTGTCGCTGCCGTCGATCACGATGTCCGCAGCGTCGACCAGCGCTTCCATACGTTCTCCGGCGATCCGCTCGCCCAGCGGAACGACCTCGATTTGCGGATTGAGCGCGAGCATGGTGTCGCGCGCAGATTCGACTTTTGGCGCACCGACCGACGATGTGCGGTGAATGATCTGCCGTTGGAGGTTGGTGAGGTCCACCGTGTCGCTGTCGCAAACGGTGATGCGACCGACGCCCGCGGAGGCAAGATATAGCGCAACCGGCGATCCCAGACCGCCGGCGCCGATCACGAGGGCATGCGACGCGAGCAGGCGCTCCTGCCCTTCGATGCCGAACTCGTCGAGCAGGATGTGGCGGCTGTAGCGGACCAGCTGGTCATCGTTCATGGGCGCGGCGGCAGTACAGCGAAGCGCCCGGCGAGGCCGGGCGTTCGAGGGGTTCTTTCGTATACCGAGCTCAGTTCGCCTTGGCCATCGGCCCGCTGCGCGTCTTGAGGAAGGCGATCGCCTGGTTGAGCTCGTAATCGTGCTTCGAGACGATTTCGCCCGGCTCCGGCTTGAGCAGCTTCTCGTCCACGTCCGTGGGACGCGGCGACGGCTTGAAGTTGAACTTCTCGACCGCGGTGGCGATGGCCTTTTCCTTCTCCTCGGCCTTCGGGTCTGACATGGTGAGGTGCTTGGTGAGATCCGCTTCACGCAGCTTGAGCGCGGCCATTTTCTCCGCGGCGTCCTCGAGCGGAATGTCCGGCGTAATGCCTTTCGCCTGTATGGAGCGACCGTTGGGCGTGTAATAGCGCGCCGTGGTGAGCTTGATCGCGGTGTTGTTGCCGAGCGGCAGTATGGTCTGCACCGAGCCTTTGCCGAATGTCTGCTGGCCCATGATGACGGCGCGGTGGTGGTCCTGCAGCGCACCGGCGACGATCTCCGACGCCGATGCGGACCCGCCGTTCACGAGTACGACCATCGGCACGGTCTTTACTTCCGCCGGCAGGCGGCGCAGGTAGTCTTCCTTCATGCGGCCGCGCAGGTAGTTCTCGGGCACTGCGTTCAAGCGCATCTTCGCGTCCTCGGTGCGGCCGTCGGTGTAGACCACCAGCGAGTTCGCCGGCAGGAAAGAGGCCGACACCGCGACGGCGCCGTTCAGCAGGCCGCCCGGATCGTTGCGCAGGTCGAGCACGATGCCGCGCATCGGCGCCTGGTTCTGCTTGAACACGGTGTCGATGGCCCGCGCGAGATTCTCGCCGGTGTGCTCCTGGAACTGGCTCACGCGGAAGTACGCGTAGCCCGGCTCGAGCAGCTTGTACTTCACGCTTTGAATCTTGATGACGGCACGGGTGAGCGTAACGACGATGGGCTTCGTCTCGCCCTTGCGCACGATGGTGAGCGTGATCTGGCTGTTCGGCTTGCCGCGCATCTGCTTCACGGCGTCGTTGAGCGTCATGCCTTTCACCGACATGTCGTCGAGCTTGACGATGAGGTCGCCGGGCTTGATGCCGGCACGCGAGGCGGGCGTGTCGTCGATAGGCGCGACGACTTTGACGAAGCCGTCTTCCATTCCCACCTCGATGCCCAGGCCGCCGAACTCGCCCTGCGTTCCGACCTGCAGCTCCTTGAACGCTTCCTGGTCGAGGTAGGCCGAATGCGGGTCGAGACCCGTCAGCATGCCGTTGATGGCCTCGGTGATGAGCTTCTTGTCGTCCACCGGCTCGACGTAGTCGCTTTTCACCCGCCCGAAGACCTCGGTGAACGCGCGCAATTCCTCGATCGGCAGCGGCAAGGCCGCGTCCTTCTGGGCAACCGCCGAAAAATTGAGGCTGATGGCGACGCCGATGAGGACGCCGGCCACAACCAGACCGATACGCTGTAGCTTGTTACCCATGCACACTCCTGGAATGCCGCGGCTCGTCACCGCATGTTGACCCACGTCAGCGGGTCGAAAGGCTTACCTTGGTGACGCATTTCAAAGTATAAACCCGAATCCGCGCTGCCGCCGCTATTGCCCACGGCGGCGACGACGTCGCCCCCGGCGATGCTCTGGCCGACCTGTTTGTACAGTGTTTCGTTGTAGCCGTAGAGGCTCATGTACCCGTCGCCGTGATCGACGATCAGGAGATTGCCGAAACCCCTCAGCCAGTCTGCGAATACGACCCTTCCGGGCGCCACCGCACGCACCTGCTCTCCCGCCGGTGCGGCGATGAAGAGCCCGCGCCACGTCAGCCCGCCGTCGCTACGTGGACTGCCGTACCGGTTCACGAGTTCCCCACGCACCGGCAACGCAAGACGGCCCTTGAGCGTTTCGAAAGGCCCGGCTTCGGTCATTTTTGCCGGCAAGCGGTCGTTCTTCAGCCGCGGTGCCTGAGCGGTGGCGCGCGGCGGCTTGGGCGCGGGCGTGCGCGCGATGATGCGGTTCAGCCGCTCGATGAGCTTGGTGAGCCGGTTCTCATCGCGCTTCAGGGTGCCGATTTCACGGCGCTGGCGCTGGATGTCCCTGGAGATCTGCGCGAGCACTTTGGCGCGCGCCTGCTTTTCCTGCTCGAGCCGCTTGCGCTGCGCTTCCTGTTCGGCCGCGATCGCGTTGAGCTCGCTCATCTTTTCCTGGGTCTGCGTCTCCAGGTCCCGCAGCTGAGCCAGCGATTCGCGCAGGCTCGCGATGTGCTCGCCGCGCGCCTCCAGCACGCGGCCGTAGTAATACAGCTCACGACCTATGCGCGCTGGATTCTCGCCCGACAGCAAGAGCTTGAGCGGCTCCGGCACGCCGGACACGTAACGCTGGTACAGCCAGTCGGCCTGCAGCGCCTGCTGCCGGCGCACGGCATCGGCATTCTGCTCGGAAAGCCGGCGCAGCTCCGCGAGCTGCCGATTGCCGTCGCTCGCCTTTTCGTTGAGCTCGGCAAGCTTGCGGTTGGCGTCGGAGATGGCGCGCTCGGACGCCTTCAGCGCATCGGCCGCTTCGCTCTTGCTTTCTTCCGCCGTCGCGAGCTCCTGCTTCAGCGCTTCGATGCGGCTTCTCAGCTGCTGCAGCTCTTCGTTGGCGGCCGCCTTGCTGGGTTGCGCCGCCGTCGCGCCGGCGCTGGTCGCAAGCAGCAGCAGCGCGAGAAGTGGGTGGAGCGCGCGCGTCACGCCAAAGTGATGAGCGAGTGGCCGGTCATCTCGGGCGGCTGCGGCAGGCCCATGGCGGCGAGCATGGTGGGCGCGACGTCCTGCAGCGCGCCGCTTTCTGCGATGCGTGCTTTGCGCCCGATGTACAGCAGCGGCACGAGGTTCAGCGTGTGCGCCGTGTGTGCCTGTTTGGTCTGGGGGTCCATCATCGTTTCGGCGTTGCCGTGGTCTGCGGTGATGATCACTTCTCCGCCCGCCTCCTGCATGGCCGTCACCACCCGCCCCAGACATTCATCGAGCACTTCCACGGCCCGGGTCGCCGCTTCGAGATTGCCGGTGTGTCCCACCATGTCGCCGTTCGCGTAGTTGCAGATGATCGCCTGGTATTTGCCGCTCTTGATGGCTTCCACCAGCTTGTCGGTGACCTCGTACGCGCTCATTTCGGGCTTGAGATCGTACGTGGGGACTTTGGGTGATGGCACGAGGATGCGATCTTCGCCAGGATAGGGCGCCTCGATGCCGCCGTTGAAGAAGTACGTCACATGCGCGTACTTTTCGGTCTCAGCGATGCGCAGTTGCCGCAGGCCTTTCGATGCGATGTATTCGCCGAAGCCGTTGGTGATCGACTGCGGGGGGAACGCGGCCGGGATGTCCGCGTAATCGTCGCCGTAGCGCGTGAGGGTGCAAAAGTAACCGAGCTTGGGGCGATGCGCACGCTCGAAGCCCGAGAACTTGTCGTCGGTGAGCGCGGCGGTCATCTGGCGTGCGCGGTCGGCGCGGAAGTTCATGAACACCACGGCGTCGCCGTCGCTCATGCGGATGGGGCTGCCACCCGGGGGAACGACCGCGGTCGCTTTCACGAACTCGTCCGATTCGTCGCGCGCATAAGCCGCTTTCAATCCTTCGACGGCGCTCGTTGCGGTGTA
>JBLNBW010000297.1:0-4005 GCA_050260255.1 Rhodospirillaceae bacterium
GCCTCGTCGTCCACCATCGCGATCGCCTCGTTCGTATCGGCGAGCGCAGCGTAGAACGCCGTCTTGCGCGCGAGCTGCGTTTCGGTCTTCTTGCGCTCGGTGATGTCGATGTGGCCGCCGATTGCGCGCAGCGGCTCGCCGGACTCGTCGAGGTGAATCGAGGCACGCGAGAGAAACCAGCGATACGAGCCGTCCTTGTGGCGCATCCGGAATTCGACGTCGTACGTCGTGCGCCTTTCCCGAAGCGCGGCCTGCGCCGCGCCGTAAACGCGATCCAGGTCGTCCGGGTGGCACAGCCGCTGCCACTCGCTGAACGAGTCGCCGATTTCGTCGTCGCGATAGCCGAGCTGGGCCTTCCATTCGCGGCTGTACGAGATCTGCCCGGCCGGTATGTCCCAGTACCAGAATCCGACGTTGGCGCTCGCCATGGCAAGCTCGAGCTTACGTTGCGTCTCGAGCAGCGCCTGCTCGGCGTGCTTGCGCTGGGTGATGTCGCGCGAGATGCCGACGTAGCCGACGATGTCCCCGGCGGCATCGATGACGGGCGCGGTCGTCACCATTGCGATGAACGGCGTGCCGTCGCGGCGCTGCAGCTCGAGTTCGCCGGAGGTCGTGTTGCGGCCCGCGAGCTGCCTCACGATTTGCTCGCGTGCTTCGCGGCTGGCGGGCGAAGTGGTGACGTCCGCGATGTTCTTTCCTACCGCTTCCGCCGCCTTCCATCCGTACAGGCGCTCTGCATGGCGGTTCCAGTACGTGACCGTGCCCGCCGGGTCGGTGCCGACTACCGCCTCACCGACCATGTCGAGCATCCGGGCCTGAAGATGCAGCCGTTCTTCGGCGTACTTGCGTGCGCTGATGTCTTCAACGATCGAGATGAGGTGCTGCGGCGTGCCGTCGCGGCGGCGCACGATCGACAGCGCGAGGTTGACCCAGATGATCGTGCCGTCCTTGCGCACATAGCGTTTCTCGCGCGAGTAACGCTCGCAGCGGTCGTCGAGCAGCCGCTGTCCGTGGCCGAGTGAAACGGCACGATCCTCCAGCGGCGTCACATCGAGCGAGGTCATGGTGAGCAGCTCCGCTTCCGTGTAGCCGAGGATCTCGCACAGCTTCTGATTCACGCGCAGCCAGCGCGGATGGACCGGATCCAGCGCGCGCAGCGCCATGCCGACGCCGGCCTGCTCGAATGCCGCCTCGAAGCGCTCCTCGCTTTCCGACAGCGCAATCTCGGCCTGCCGCAGCTGCGACAGATCCTGGAACGCCACAGCGATAGCTTCCAGCGCTCCGGCAGCGTTCGTGAGCGGCGACACGCTCACCAGCACGTCGATCTCGCTGCCGTCCTTGGCGACCCGCGTGGCGCGGAATGGCGCTATGGTATGCCCGGCCTGCAACTGCTCCGCGCGAGCCGGGTGCTCGGCGTCGGATTTGGGGTACACCAAGGTGTAATGCCGCCCGATGGCCTCCGCCGCGGTATATCCGAACAGCCGCTCGGCTGCCGCGTTCCACGAGGTGATGGTGCCGTCGAGCGTGCGGGTGAGCATTGCGGCGTTCGAATGCTCGACGATCGTGCTCAAGCGTTGCTGTGTGGCCGCCGCGCGCTTCGCTTCGCCAATGTCGCGATAGATACGGGCTACGCCGATCATGGTCCCCGCTTCGTCGCGAATCGGCGAGCGGGTCACGGATACGTCGACGCGGCGTCCGTCCTTGGCGAGCCGGACGACGTCGTGGCTCTTGACCGTTCTTCCTTCCGCGACCAGCCGGCGGTGCAGGGCGCGCTCGGGCTCCGGCTCGGGCGGCACCAGCATCGAAATGTGTTTGCCTGACGCCTCGCGCGAGGTGTAACCGAAGAGGCGCACAGCGCCGGCATTCCACGAGACGATGGTGCCGTCCACGTCGGTGCCGATCACTGCATCGTCGACACTGTCCACGATGGCCGCAAGCCGCGCGAGCTCTTCCTGGCCGCGCAGTTGTGCCGCCGGCGCCCGGCGTCGGAACGCCTCGTACAGTGCAACGCCGAGCAGCGTCAGCATCGTGAGGGCGATTCCGATCGCGGCACCGGCAAGATAGCGAGCCGGTGCATGGACCTCGTCTATCGCTACCGTGCCGACCAGCAGCCACTCGACACCGGATACCGCCACGGCGGCAAGCGCGGCCGCAGCGACGCACAGCGCGGCAACGGCGAGAAAGCGCCGGCTCATGCCGATGCACCGATGGAGCGGAGAAAGCGAAAGACAGTCAGTGCACGCGGCTGTCGCGACACAGCGCCGCAATGACGCGTCCCCCCGGAGACGATGGAGTGCACCTGGAGTTACCTCTTTTTTGCTTTTGCAGCGGCCGGCGTTGCCGCGCGGTTCGGGCAACGGCGCCGGCACACGGGTCAGGTGCGCTCAGGCATGGTTTGTTGTATGGGCCGGTGCCGCGCGATTGAAGCAAGAGCTTCATGACGCGGCGCATGATACCCACGTTGGACGCGGCATTGTCAACGGGCCGAGGTCGTGCAGTGAGCAATATTGCTCTTTGTGGTAAAAGAAGGCCTCGAGCGAGCGAACTGCGGAGACTCCCATGCGGATCGAGTCCGTCGAAATCATTCCCATAGAAATTCCTTTGAAGCGCGACTTCGGCGGCAGCACTTACCACGTGCTCAAGCGCAGCACGCTGATCACGCGCATACGCGCCGGCGACGGACTCGTGAGCGAGGTGTACAACGGCGACAACCGCGATCACGCGCGCGAGATCGTGCGCATCGTGCGCGAGGAGCTGACGCCGCTGATCGTCGGCGAAGATCCGACGCAGATCGAGCGACTGTGGGAGAAGATGTTCGCGTGCGCCTTGCCCATGCGCGATCGCAAGCTCGTGATGGAGGCGATCGCGTGCGTGGACACGGCGCTATGGGATCTTCTCGGCAAAGCGGCCGGAGTGAATGTGTGGCGGCTGCTCGGCGGCCATCGGACGAGCCTGCCGATCATCTCCATCGGCGGTTACTACGAGGCGGGCAAGAAAGCATCGGCATACGCCAGGGAAATGGAGTGGCTCAAGTCGGTGGGCATGGCGGGCTGCAAGTTCAAGGTGGGTGGCCTTTCCCCGGAAGAGGATGCCGAGCGCGTGCGGGCGGCGCGCGACGGCGCAGGCCCCGATTTCGTGCTCGCGGTGGACGCCAATCGCGGGTGGAACACGAGCGACGCCATCCGCTTCGCGCATCTCGTCGAGGATCTCGACATCGCGTGGTTCGAGGAGCCGTGTCACTGGTACGACGACGCGTACATGATGGCGCGCGTGCGCCAGGCGACGCGCATACCGATCAACGCGGGGCAGTCCGAGACTACGAGCCACGGCGTGCGGCGTCTGATCGCCGAGCGTGCGGTTGATTACGTCAACTTCGACGCCTCGGAAGCGGGCGGCATCACGGAGTGGCGGCGCGTCGCGGCCATGTGTGCGGTGCACGGCGTGAAAATGGCGCATCACGAGGAGCCGCAGATCGCCCTGCACATGCTGGCCGCCGTACCCCACGGCACGTATCTCGAATGCTTCGCGGACCCCGACCGCGACCCGGTGTGGCAGCAGCTGTGGTCGAATCGCCCGCCGATACGCGACGGCATGGTGGCCGTGCCCGACGGCCCCGGGCTTGGGCTCGTGCTCGATGCGGACATGATCGCGAAGTACCGCATCGGCTGATGTCGATCTGATGCGGGCACGGACACAGCGACCCACTCCCGGGCGCGACATCGCTGAATCGTGTGCGCGGTCGACGCGACCCGCCGTAAGACGGAACGCTATTGCAGGCGACGGTCGCCGTTCCTGCGCTCGAGCAGCGGATCGAAGCCCTGCTCTCGCGCCTGCACGAAGAATATCGATTCGCATCCGAAAAGTTGTTTTGCGGATAACGACGCGGTCACGATCGCCAGGATCCCGGGCAGTACGAGATACGGATTGCCGGTGAGCTCGAGCACGGCGAGCAGCGCAGCGAGCGGCGCCTGCAGCGTGGCACCCATCATCGCCCCCATGCCGAGC
>JBLNBW010000298.1:0-57190 GCA_050260255.1 Rhodospirillaceae bacterium
TGAGCAGCATGAAGCAACCGGTGCCGTAGGTGTTCTTGGCCATGCCCGGAGCGTGGCACGCCTGACCGAACAGCGCCGCCTGCTGGTCGCCCGCGATTCCCGCGATCGGGATTTCCGCGCCGAGCAGCGCACGTATCGTCGTCCCATAGGGCGCTGCGGAGGCCACCACGCGCGGAAGCAGAGCGGCCGGTACTCGAAAGAGGCGCAGCAGCTCGTCATCCCAGGCACCGGAGTGGATATCGTAGAGTAACGTGCGCGACGCATTCGTGACATCGGTAAGATGCAGCGCGCCGCCCGTGAGCTTCCACACGAGCCACGCGTCCACCGTCCCGAACGCGAGCTCGCCGCGCTCGGCCCGCGCCCGCAGCCCGCGTACGCTGTCGAGCATCCACGCGATCTTGGTCGCGGAAAAATAAGGATCGATGACGAGACCGGTCTTCTTGCGCACGTCCTCCGCATGGCCTTCGCGGTTGAGCGACTCGCATCGCGCAGCCGTGCGCCGGTCCTGCCATACGATCGCATTGCAGACCGGCTTACCGGTACGCCGCTCCCACAGTATCGTCGTCTCGCGTTGATTCGCGATGCCCAGGCCCGCCACGTGCTCGCCCTTGACGCCCGCCCGCTTCAGCGCAGCACGTGCGCACGCAAGCTGGCTGCGCCAGATCTCCTCCGGATCGTGCTCGACCCAGCCGGGCCGCGGATAGTGCTGCGTGTATTCCTTCTGCGCCAGCCCTCTCACCGTGCCGCGTTCGTCGAACACGATAGCACGCGAGCTGGTGGTGCCTTGGTCGAGTGCGAGCAGGTAACGCATCCGCGTCGTCCTCCGGTGTGGACGAGGCAGTGTAGCATCGCCGCCGGTGCGATCCGGCATAATCCCACCATCGCTACGGAGACCCGATGCTGCCAGTGCTGTCAATGCTCGAAACGCGCGTGCTCGGCGTGCTCGCGGAAAAAGAGCGCACCGTGCCCGACACCTATCCGCTGACGCTCAACGCGCTCCTCGCCGGCTGCAATCAGAAAACCAGCCGCGATCCGGTCCTCAATGCAACCGAAACCGAAGTGCAGGCCGCGATCGATAGCTTGAGAGGCATGTCGCTCGTCATCGAATCGAGCGGCGGCCGCGTCGCTCGTTATGCGCATAACATGGAGCGCGTGCTGCAGATCCCGCGGCAATCGACCGCGATATTGACCGTTCTCATGCTGCGCGGCCCTCAAACGGCAGGAGAGCTGCGCATCAATTGCGAGAGACTGCACAGGTTCGAGGACATATCATCCGTGGAGGCATTCCTGCACGAGCTCGCGCAGCGTCCGGCCGGCGCACTCGTCACCGAGCTTCCGCGCCAAGCCGGAACGCGGGAGACGCGCTGGCTGCATCTATTGTCCGGCGCCGCGCCCGCGCATGACTTTCCAGAACAACCTGCCGCAGCCGCCCACGCGGGCACCGCTTCAACCGGCGAAGTGGCCGCGCTCAAGGCCAACGTGGCGCGATTGCAGGACGAAGTGGACGATTTGAAGGCGAAGCTCGAAAAAATCCTGAATGAGTTGGGCCTTAAGTAAACCGTGAATGGTGAATGGAGCGAAGGGCGACGCCACTACCCATCACTCCTTACTTGTTACACCTCACCCCTCACCGCGTCAGCGCATACTCCTCACCGCATCAGCGCACGGTCTTGCGCGCGATGACGACGTTGTCGAGCACCAGGTTCTGCGTCCAGATCCAGCGCGCGCCTTCGAAGAGCTCCGGATAGCGCGTGTAGGCCGGAAGATTCGTCACGCCGATCTCCACGTCGGTGTACTCCCACGCCCGTGGCCAGTTCGCATCATTGAAAGTCGGCGACTGCCAGTTGGCGGGAATCGGATAGTGCACCGCGTAGCACTTCTCTTCGCAGCTCGGCTTGCGAGCGTAAGGATGGGTACGGCCGCCGGCGCCGACCACCTCGTGCACGGCACCGCGCTCGACGACTTCCTTCGGATCGACCAGCGGTGCGATGTAGAACGTCTGCGCTTTCCACGAGCTGTCCGTCATCGTGCCGTCCGAGAACTTGGCGATCAGCCCGCCATCGCCCGGATAGTACTTGTTGGTCTTGGGCGTGACGGGCACGGGGAACATCTCCATGCCGAGGCCCTGGTGCTCGTCCCAGTCCACCGCGAGGAACGCGATCGTGTAAGGGCGCTTCACCTTGAATTTTACGATCGCCGAGTTGAACGGCGTGTACGGGGTGTTGTCGACCGACACGAGCTTGCCGTTCACGTACATCTCGTAATAGTTGTCCGCCACGATGAAGCCGGTGATGACCTCCCCATCGGGATCGATCTCGATGACCGGCACCTTTGCGGTCGACACTTCCGAGGCGTTCTTCGGCGTAATCTGATTGCATTCGTTATAGAGATCGTAGCTCAGCGGACCGGTGCCTTTCTGCAGGGCCGTGACGGCCGGCATGGTGATCACGGTGCCGTCCTGCGCCGTGATCTCGCTCACCGCCGCGACGCGCACGTTCATCTTCGGATTGGTGTGAGCGCACTTGGTGAGATTCTCGACGATGATCTTCGTCGCGGGGCCTTGCGTCACCATGCGCTTCGCCGGCGTAGTGTCAGGCGCGGATAACGCTGTCTGTGAGCCGCTCGATGCGCAACCGGCCAAAGCTCCGATGGCGGCGACAACGATGAGGCACACGGCGGTGCCGGCCGCGGATACGTGTCTGGTCATGATTCTCCTCCCTGTTGGAAAACTGCCGTCCGAACGTCCGAGATATTGATGATATGCGGACGGTCCGGCTAGCTTAGCGAATCGTGCATGGGCTCACAACCACCGCGGCTTACGAGACTTGCGCCCAGGACACCGCTTCCTGCCGTGCCGCGAAGACACCGGCATGAGGTTCTAGACGTGGTCCATCCCCGAGGATTCGCGCAGCGACCGCACGCGGTATCATCCATCTGACGTCCGACGACCATCATGATCCGCTGGCATGCACCAAACGCGCCGGTGTGGAATGCGAGCACGCCACGCCGCCTGCGACTCGCGTACAATGCCGCCTTTCGCATATCGCGAGTGGCCGAGATGAAAACCACCAAGCCGTTTCCCGTCGCCGTGCGTGTCGTGCCCGTTGCGCCCAAGCCGCGCATAAAGTACTCGTGCGAGAAGTGCCCGGGCTATTGCTGCACGTATTCCGACATCGAGATCACCAAGCGCGACATCGAACGGCTGGGCCGTCACTTCGGGCTTACGTACGCGCGCGCCGAGCAGAAGTTCACCAAGCCGGATTCCACCGGCAAGGCGCGGCTGCTGCGCCATCGCAAGGACAGCATCTTCGACTCGGCCTGCATGTTCTTCGATCAGGAGAGACGATGCTGCACGGTGTACGAAGTGCGTCCCGGCGTGTGCCGCAAGTATCCGGACAGCGCGCGTTGCGGCTATTACGATTTCCTCATGTTCGAGCGCGAGCAGCAGGGCGACGACGACTACATCGCGCTGACCTGACCCGCTGCAGTGAAGGGAACGGTTGCGATCGCTTCCTGGCGCCCTAGCTCGTGCTGCTCTCCGGCATGAGGTTTTCCACGTCGGCGGCCGTGAGCGGACGGCCGAACAGATAGCCCTGCGCTTCTTCGCACCCGAGGCTGCGCAGCAGGTTCGCCTGCTCCTCGGTCTCCACGCCTTCGGCGATCACATTGAGGCGTAGCGTGCGCCCCAGCGACACGATGGTCGACACGATGGCGGTGTCGTGCGTGCTGCCGGTCAGCCGCGCTACGAAGGACCGGTCGATCTTCAGCGCCGCCACGGGCAACTGGGCGAGATAGCCGAGAGAGGAATAGCCGGTGCCGAAGTCGTCGAGCGCGATTTCAACACCCGCGTCGCGCAGTCGGGCGAGCTTCGCTATGCCGCTCTCGAGCGATTCCATAAGCATCGATTCAGTAATTTCGACGCTCATCTGCTCCGGCATGCTGCCGGCCGCGGTGATGCCGTCCAATATGTCACCGACGAAGTCCGGCTGCCGCAATTGCACCGCAGATACGTTGAGCGCGACCCTCGGTGGCTCGTAGCCTTTCGCCCGCCAGCGGACGCATTGGAAGGCCGCCTCCCGCACGGCCCATGCACCGACCTCAACGATCATGCCGGTTTCTTCAAGCAGGTGAACGAAGTCGTTCGGCAGCACGAGCGGTTCCCCGGCCGGTTGCCACCGCAGCAATGCCTCGAGCCCGGTCAGCTTTCCCGTAATGAGATTCACGCGCGGCTGGTAGTAGAGCACGAATTCGTTGCGATCGAGCGCGACGCGCAGGCGATTCTCCAGTCGCAGCTTCTCCGCGACTTTCACGTTCATTTCCGGCTCGTAGAAACAATAGCGCGAACCATGCCGCTTCGCCGTGTGCAATGCAGCCTCGGCGTTCTTCATGAGCGTGTTCGCATTCGCGCCGTCGTCCGGGCACACGGCTATGCCGGCCCGCATCTGGACACGCAGTTCCTGACCGTTCAGGGTGAAAGGCGCGGCGACCGCGCTCAGCACCCGGCCCTCGAGCAGATGCACGATCTCGGACACTTCCTCCACTGCGGGAAGACCGAATGCGTAGCGGTCGCCGCTCAACCGGGTGAGCAGCGTCGCCTCGGACAGGGCGCCCGTCAGCCTTTGCGCGAGCTGCTGCAGCACCGTGTCGCCGGCGGCCGTTCCGAACGTGTCATTGATGACGTGGAAGCGCTCGACGTCCAGCACTACGCATGCGACGTGAGAATGCGCCGTGCGGCCGCGCACCATCTGGTTCAAGCGGTCGAAAAACAGCGTGCGATTCGGCAGGCCGGTGAGGCCGTCGTAGTAGGCGAGGTAGTCCACGCGCTCGGTCTTCGCAATATGGTCGAGTGCAAACGAAATATCGCCGGCCAACTCGTCCAGCAGCTTCATCTCTTCGGCGTTGAAAAAGCCCGTTTCCGTCGCGTACAGCAATAGCACCCCGACGGCGGCGTCCTGCAGGAAGAGCGGCAATGCAGCGAGCGCGCGATAGCCGCGGCTCAACGCTTCCTGCCTGTATATCATTCCTCCTTCCGTTGCGATGTCGTCGACGATAACCGGACGCTTGCTCCGTATGGCGCGCGCCGCAGCGCCGGCGTGCTCACCCACGACGCGGTTCACGACGCCGATAGCCTTGAGATAGCCCGCTTCGTGGCCCCGATGGGCGACAGGCGACAGTCTGTTCGTTTGCGTGTCCACCACGCCTATCCATGCCATGCGGAAGCCCGCATGCTCGACGGCGATGCGGCACGCCTCGTCGAACAGTTTCGTCCGATCTTTCACTCTCACGATGACTGAGTTGATGCCGCTCAGCATGGCATGTATGCGGTTTAGTCGCGCGATACGCTCTTCCTGCTTCTTGCGCAGCGTGATGTCGCTGGTGAGCCCGTCTATTCGCAAAATAGATCCGTCGTCTGCGCGCACTGCGTGGCCGCGCGAGTGCACCCATCGCACGCTGCCGTCGCCTCGAACGATGCGAAACTCCGCGTCGAACGGCAGGCCCTGCGTCGTCATCGCATCCCAGGCGGCCTCGACACGCGCCGCGTCCGGCGGAAACAGCGCGCGCCGCCAGTTTTCCGGGTTGTCAAGGAATTCCCGCGGCCGTCCCCAGATGAGCTCCACGGCCGGATTGAGATAGACGACCTCGCCGTTTGCGGACAGCGACCACACGGCGTCCGTGATCGATGCCAGTATGCTGTCGAGGCGGCTTTTCGTTTCCGCGAGTTCAGCTTCTGCCCGTGCGCGTGCGCGCCTGTCGCGGGCCTCCGCCAGCGCGCGCCTCACCACGGGCACGAGGCGATGCAGCCTGTCCTTCAGCACGTAATCGGTCGCGCCCCGCCTCATCGCTTCCACGGCGCGTTCTTCGCCTATCGTGCCGGAAACGAATATGAAGGGCACGTCGGGCACGCGCGCTGCAGCGAGCTGAAGCGCCGCGAGTCCATCGAACGCCGTCGGCAGAGTGAAATCCGATATGATGAGATCGGGCTTCGTGCTTTCCAGCGCCGCTTCGAATGCAGCTCGCGTATCGACCCGGTTAAATCCGCATCGCATGCCGGCACGCAAGAGCTCCCGCCGGCACAGCTCCGCGTCGGTTTCCTCGTCCTCCACGATCAGCACCGTGAGGTGCCGCTCCCCATCCATCCGCGCTCCCGCCTCTCCCGCTACGGCGTTCGGTTCATCACGACCCAGTAGAAACCGAGCTGGGCAACCTGGTCGACGAAAGCATCGAAATCGACGGGCTTCACGATATAGCTGTTGACGCCGAGCTCGTAGCTGCGCATGAGGTCGCTTTCTTCCGCGCTCGACGTGAGCATGACGACCGGCGTCGCAGCCAACCGTGCATCGCCGCGGATCGCTCGCAGCACGTCGATGCCGTCGACTTTAGGCATCTTGATGTCGAGGAGCACGAGCTTCGGCACCGTGCCGGGCCTGTCCGCGTACGCGCCCCGGCAGAAGAGGTAGTCGAGCGCCTCGGCTCCGTCCTTAACCCAGGTGATCGCGTTGCCGAGCGCCTTCTTCTCGAGGGCGCGCAACGTGAGCTCCGCATCCGTCTCGTTGTCCTCTGCGAGGAGGATCTCCACCTGTTGCATATCATTCATCGTTGCCCCCGTCCGGCAGACTGAAATAGAAAGTGGCGCCCTCGCCGACCGCTCCTTCCGCGCGCACGCGCCCGGCATGGCGCGTCACCGCGCGCTTGACGATCGCGAGACCCACACCGGTGCCCGGATACTCCTGCTGGGAGTGCAGCCGCTGGAACACGCCGAACAGCTTGTCGGCGTACTTCATGTCGAAGCCCGCGCCGTTGTCGCGCACCCAGTAGAGGCAGCCCTCCACGGTCCTGCAGCCGCCGACTTCGATCTGCGGCTGCCCCCTTCCCGCCGTGAACTTCACCGCATTCGAGAGCAGATTGATCCACACCTGCCTCAACAGCGCCTTGTCCCCCCAAGCGGCGGGGAGCTCCGCCATCCGCAGCTCGGGCAGCGGCCGCTCGGCTCCCTGCTGCATCAGGTGGTACGCTTCACGCACGAGCCTCGTCATGTCGAGAAGGGCCATGTTGAGCGGCTTGCGGCCCAATCGCGAGAAGGAGAGCAGATCGTCGATCAGCTGCCCCATCTTGCGCGCGCTGTCGCGCACCACGGTGATCTTCCGGCGATCCTCGGCATCGAGCTTGTCGTCGATGTCTTCCTGCAGCATTCGGGCATAGCCATCGATGGCGCGAAGCGGTACGCGCAGATCGTGCGACACGGAGTAGCTGAATCCTTCAAGCTCCTGGTTCACGGCAACGAGCTGCGTGTTACGCCGCTCGAGCTCGACGTTGAGCTGCTTCGCGCGGCTTTCCGCGGAACGGCGCGCGGTGATGTCGAACATGGTGACCCGGCTCATGACGAAGCGCCCCGATTCATCGCGCACCGCTGTGGCGCTCAGCGATACCGGAAAAGTCGAGCCGTCCTTGCGCCGCAGATCGAACTCGGCATCGTGCACGGAGCCCTCGTTCTTCAAGCACTCGAACCGCTCGTCGAACTGCCGCCGTCCCGTTTCGGTGAGCAGTGATGCGAACGGCTTGCCGATGAGCTCGTCGCGCTCGTATCCGAGCCAGGCGAGTTCCGTATCGTTGGCCCGAACGATGCGGCCCTGCGCGTCCAGCGAGTGATAGGCGCACGGCGCGTGGTTGTACAGATCCTCCACCTCGCGGCCATAGTCTTCCGCCTTCTTCTGCGCCGCCTCGCGCGCATGGAGCTCGCGCCGCACGACGACCAGCGCGACGAGCAGGAACGCCATCGCGAGCGTGCTGCCGCCGGCCATCGTGGCGACCGTCGTGCGGGAGGTCGATTCCCAGTGGCGCGTCCAGTGCTCGAGCTGCGCCTCTTCGTCCTTCTTCATGCTCGCCACGAGACTTCGCGCGTCATCCATGATGCGCTTCCCCGGCCCGCCCACAACGCGCCCTATGGCTTCCGGCGCCTCCCCGTCCCGGCGGAGCTTGATCGCCGTGCGGAGCAGTACGTAGCGCTGCGAGACCAGTTCGCCGAGTGCGATCACGCGGTCGCGGTGGGACTCGTTGCCGGCCGCCATCTCCGTAAGACTCTTGATGAGGCCGGGCAAAGCGCGTGTAGCGCTTTCGTACGGCTCGAGAAACGCAGGATTACCGGTAATGACATATCCGCGCTGGCCGCTCTCCGCGTCCTTGAGCTGGGATAGCAGCTCCTCGAGCTCGGCGACGAAGCGGGAGGAATGGACGATGCGCCGCGAGCTTTCTTCGGCGTCCCTCATGTTGATGAAGGCTGCGAGGCCAATGGCGACGAGGATAGTGAGCGCTGCCGTCACGCCGACATTGAATAGTGGTTTTTTCACGCCGTGCATGATTTCACAATGCGCGCTCATCATGCTGTAACACCGACGGCAACGCTCGTCATATCTTGCGCAGAAGCGCCAATTCTTGCGATGGCGGAAAATACCGTGCAAATGTCACATACGACGACCTTGTGCGCGTCTTCGTCTTCATCTAACGTTTTCGCGCAGTCGCACCACGTCAGTGCCGCGGGTCCTGTTCATAATTTGAGATGCCGATCATCACGCCGGAGGTCATGAGCGCCTGGCTCAAGCTGCAGCCGGAAGCGTCGAGTGCCGGGCTTCACACCAAGGTAGGCGCTGCCCTGTGGGACATCCGTGTTCCTGCCGGAGGCGCGTGGGAAGGGGCCACGCAGCGCAGCACCACGAGCCACGTGCTGTGGTTCGTGGTCAAACCGTTCTTCCTGGAGTACGAGGTGGACGGGCGCGCGATGTGGTCCGGCCCTGTGGAGCGACACGCCTCGCACCTCCTGCGCGCCGGCGAGCGCGCGCGCGGTATATTCCACGGACCCGGACAGGTGCTGCACTTGTACATACCGCACGAGCTGCTCGCCGAGGTGTCCCGGGACTTCGGCCATCCGGCGTTCGAGCTCGTCGATCCGGGCTTGCGGGTCGAGCCGGACCTGGCGCCGATCGAGAAGCTCATCACGAATCTCATCGCCAAAAGGGACCGCCTCGCGCAGCTCGAGCTGGACAATGTCGGCATCATGGCGTGCGCGCGGCTGCTGCGTTGCTGGTCCACGCGGCAGCCCGCGAGCGAGATGAAAGGAGGCCTGGGCGCCTGGCAGGTGAAGCGCGCAATCACCTTCCTGATGGACCATCTGCAGGAGGACATCAGCCTTAGCGACGTCGCATCGCACGTCGGCCTGTCGCAGTTCCATTTCAATCGTGCATTCAAGCGCAGCGTCGGTGTGTCGCCGCATCGCTATCTTCTTCTGAAGCGCATCGAGAAGGCGAAAGAGTTGCTCGCGCACGGCACGCTCAGCATCACCGAGATCGCGGAGCGCGTCGGCTACACCGATCCCAACCAGCTCGCCCGTGCGTTCCGAAAAGAGGTGCTTACGACGCCCAGCGAGTACCGCCGGCGATATCGGGGCAGGCCGTAAATGCTGCGGATCGCACCATAAGGATGCCGGAGCTGCTCGCGGTCACCGCGAGCCTACGGCCCGAGCGCCATCGTCGCAGAAGCGGACGAACAGGATACGCGCTCGCTGGTGCGAAGACGGTCGAGCTGTTCACCTCGCTGCTGGTCGCCATCGCCAAGCGCGCCGATCATGCGGCGTCGCGCGGTGGGTACACGCGGCGCGCAGCGCTGTCGGGCTTCGGAGACACTCGGTCAGTACGCGCACTCTTGCCCAAGCTTGCGTGCTAAAGTCGCGTCGAGCCGACCGGTTACCACGCTGGATTCGGCCACAAGAATCCAGCAGCATCCTCCTGCTACAAACCGTTCTTTAATCAATGCAAGTTCAGCCTTACAGCATAGGGACACCTCAGGTTGTCGCGAACGGCAACGTGTTGGCGGACGAGATCTCGCGCGAGCTCTTCGACCGCGCGGCCATCGGCATGGCGCTCGCGGAAGTGGCCACGCGGCGCTTTCTCTGGGTCAATCGCAAGCTTTGCGAGATCACCGGCTACACGAAAGAAGAGCTGCTGCAGCGGACCGCCGTCGATCTTACGCATCCGGACGATCGCGAAATGGACCGCGTCACGTTCGCTCAGTACCTGCGCGGCGAGATCGATCAGCGCATCGTCGAGAAGCGCTACATCCGGAAGGACGGCAGCGTCGTGTGGGTACGCATCACGACGAGCATCGTGAACATCCGCGGGCGGCAATGCTCCTACGGCGTCACGGAAGACATCTCGGACCGCCGACGCGCCGAGCTCGAGTTGCGCGAAGCCGACCGGCGCAAAGACGAGTTCCTCGCCATGCTCGCGCACGAGCTGCGCAACCCGCTTGCCGCCATCCGCAACTCCGTCGAAGTGATGCGCGCCTCATGTGGCGGCGACCAGCAGATGGGGCGCGTGCAGGAAATCGTGGATCGCCAATCGCAGCATCTCGCACGGCTCATCGACGATCTGCTCGACGTCGCGCGCGTCGCGACCGGCAAAGTGGCGCTGCGCAAGCAGCGTCTCGCCGTGGCCGACATCGCCGCCTGCGCGCTGGAACGCGTGCGCCCGCTGGTCGTCGCGCGGGAGCAGGAGCTGGTCACCCGCATTCCGGCCGAGCCGATACACGTGCTGGGCGACGAGCTGCGCCTCATACAGATCGTCGACAATCTGCTCAACAATGCCGCGAAGTACACCCACAACAAGGGCCGCATCGAGCTCGCGGTCGAGCGCAGCGGCGGCGAGATTTGCATCCGCGTGAGCGATACCGGCGTCGGCATCGCGGCCGACGTGCTTCCCCACGTGTTCGGCCTCTTCAAGCAGGCGGACGGCTCGCTCGCGCGCACGAGCGGCGGGCTCGGCATAGGGCTCACGATCGTGAAAGACCTGGTGGACATGCACGGCGGCCGCATCAGCGTGCACAGCGTCGTGAACGAAGGCAGCGTCTTCGAAGTGCGTCTGCCGGAAGCGCCGGCGCCCGTGCTGCCCAAGAGCAAGGAAGGCGCCGAAAACGTCGATCCCATGCACATCCTGATCGTCGAAGACAACGAGGACGCGGCCGAAAGCCTCGCGTTGCTGCTCGAGCTCGGAGGGCATGCCGTGCATACCGCGCCCGACGGCATGTCCGCGCTCAATATGCTGGAGCACCGCACGCCCGACGCGATACTGGTCGACATCGGCCTGCCCGGCATGAGCGGCTACGAGTTCGCGCAGAAAGTGCGAGAAAGCGACCGCGCCGGCCGCACGCTGCTCGTCGCCATCAGCGGTTACGGCTCGGCCGAAGACAAGGCGAAATCCGCGCAGGCGGGCTTCGACGCGCATCTCGTGAAGCCGGTCGATTTTCGCGCGCTCGCGACGCTGCTCGCTTCGCACAGCGAATCCGGCACGCCCGGCCGCGGATCCGGGAATGCGATCGCGTCGTTCTGACGCGTCAGCCGGCGCGGGTCCGATCTTCCGCAGCGGCCACCGGCAGGTGAATCTGCAGCAGGCCGAAAAGCTCGTGCGGATCGACGGGCTTGGTGACGATAGCGCGTAATCCCGTTTTTTTCAGATCGGCCCGTGCCAATCCGTCGTTGCGTCCCGTATAGAGGATGACGGGCAGCTCCGGGCGTATCGCCATGAGCTTGCGCGCAAGCTCCATCCCCGTCATGCGCGGCATCATTTGGTCGGTGATGACGAGATCGCACCGCGCCGTACCGCTCGAGAGCAGCGCCAGCGCATCGACTGCATTCGCGGCCTGCATCACTTCCAGCCCCCAGCTCTCGAGCAGATCGCCCATGAATGTAGCCACAGCGCGCTCATCGTCGACGACCAGCACGCGGCCGGCGAGGCGCCGCAACGGCGCACGCCGCGTGGCGGCCGGCCGAACGTCGTCCTCTTCCTGACCATCGGGTAACGCAGGAAACAACACGCAAAAGCGGGTGCCTTTCCCCACCGCCGTCTCGACGACGACGTGGCCGCCCAGCTCATGCACGATGCCATGGACGCTCGCGAGCCCCATGCCGCTGCCCTTGCCCACTTCCTTGGTGGTAAAGAACGGCTCGAAGATGCGGTCTACGATCTCCGGAGCGATGCCGGGCCCGTCGTCCTCTACGCACAGCTGCACGTACTCGCCGCTGCCGCGCTTGCGGCACGCCGTGCACACGTGCTCGCCCGGCGGCGCAGGCGCAACGCTCACGCGTATGGTGCCCGTGCCAGCAATGGCATCGCGGGCGTTTAAGCAGAGGTTGAGCAGAATCTGGTCGAGCTGCACCGGATCGAGCATCACGGCGCACACTTCGCGCTCGAGCTTGAGCTCCATGCCGATGGCTGCGGGCAGCGACGACGAAAAGAGGTTCACTGATTCCGCGACGAGCGCCGACAGCGCGACGGGACGCGGCTGCCCGCGCTGACCGCGGCTGAACATCAGCATCTGCTGTATGAGGTCCCGCGCGCGCTCGCACGAGAACTGCGCCTGCTCGAGATACTTGCGCAGCCGCACCTCGGTCTGCGCGGACGGCTGCTCGGACGCGAGCACGACGTAGCCCATGATGCTCGTGAGCAGGTTGTTGAAGTCGTGCGCGATGCCGCCGGTGAGATGACCCAGCGCTTCCATCTTCTGCGCCTGCCGCAGCGCCTGCTCGGCATGCTTGCGCTCGGTGATCTCACGCGTGAACGCGAGCAGCCGGCGCCTGCCCGCGATCACCGCAGGGCGCAGCACCACTTCATCCCAATGCAGGCTGCCATCCTTGTTGCGCCGGTGCCATTCCATGCGCACCGTGTGGCCGGCCTTCGCCTCCTGCAGCCGCTTCGCCGCTTCCGCCGCAGTGTACGGGTGCTCGCCGGAGCTCACCTCGGCGATGGAAAGGCGCCTGAACTCCTCGTGGCTATAGCCGTACACCTCGCACGCGCGCTGGTTCACGTCGATCAGCGCGCCGCTGTCCCAGTCGTGCACGAAGATCGCGTCCTCGCTTGCTTCGAAGATCGCGCGGTAGCTCGCTTCCGATGCGCGCAGCGTTTCCTCGGCGCGCTGGCGCTCGAGCTCCGCGGCGGCACGCACGGCGAAGATCTTCAGTATCGACTCGACGAACTCGGCGTTCATCATCTTCGCGCGCGACACGACCGAGATGATGCCCAGCGGGTCGCCGTTCCCGCCGCGCAGCGGGAAGCCTGCGTAGCTTTCGAATCCCATGCGCTTGAAATCGACGTCCGCGGGAAACAGCTCGCTCACGGCCGACGGATAAATGCGAAACGATTGACCCATCACCGTCTCGCACGGCGTGCCGGCGAGCGGATAATCGAAGTTCTCGCGCACTTCGCCGTCGAGAAAAAATGCGTGCATGCGCATGTGGCACTGATCGCCGCCTTCGGGCCACGGCGCTGCGATGAATGCCGCCTCCATCCCGAGGATCGTCGCGAGGTAGCGTACGAGTTCCTGGAACACCGTCGCGCCTTGTGCACTGGAGACGGCGAGCGCCGCGCTGGTGAGGGCGTCCTGGGTGCGCTTGCGGTCGGTGATGTCGGTGGCGATGCCGCATATCGCGTACGGCTCGCCGTCGGCGCCGAACAACGGAAACTTGAAGGACAGGAACGTGCGCTGCTGGTGCGCGACCTCCGCCCCCACTTCGAATTCGATCGCGCTGCGCTCTCGCAGCACCTGCGCGTCGTTCGCGCGGAAATGCTGCGCGACTTCCGGCGGCCACAGCTCGTGATCGGTATGCCCCACGATCTGCTCGGCCGGCACGCGTACGACGCGCTCCAGCTCGCGATTGGCGAAGACGTAGCGGCCTTCCAGGTCCTTCACGAATATGACGGCCTTGGTGTGATCGAGCACATCCTGCAGCCGCGACAGACTCTCGGGCTTGATCCACCCGGCCTGCTGCAAGTTGGAAAGGTCGTGCACGTGCGCGACGAGCGTATCGTTCGCCGTGGCCGAAAGATGCACGAGCGCATGGACGCGCCGGCCGCCGGCATTGCGAAATTGCCACGGGAACCACTGCGGCAAACCACTCTTCGCGGCCTGCGTGCGCCGTTGCCAGCGCTCGCGCGAGAACGCGCCGTCCGCCTGCACCTGCGGACAGACCTCGAGCAACGGCCGGCCGACGAGCGCCTCGCGGGCCTGCCCCATCATGCGGCAGAAGCGCTCGTTGCACGCCTGGACGGTATCGCCGAGCACGACGAGGCCGTGTGTGGCTATGCGGAGCGGCGCCTCCGTCATGTCGCGATCATCGGTGCGATTCACGGTTCACGAAGGAAATCACGAGTCACGCCAGCAGTATAGGCACGAGGCGCGCCTGCCCGCGTAACTGTTACACGGCTGAAACGTACCGATACGAGCCCGAAAAAGAAGGGTCAGGGAACGAACATGTAGCCGGCGCCGCGCACCGTGCGCAGCGCCCGCGGCTGCTCCGGATCGGCCTCGACCTTGCGCCTTAGCCGCGCAATCCGGATGTCGATGGAGCGGTCGAACGGCTCCCACTCGCGATTGCGCGTGAGCGTGAGGATCTGGTCGCGCGTGAGCACCTTGTTCGGATGGTCCGTGAAGAGCTTGAGCAGCTCGAACTCCATGCTGGTGAGCGGCACTTCCTGACCGTTCGCATCGAGCAGGCGATGCGCCGCAACGTCGAGAAAGCAGCGGCCGACGGGGACGTGCGCCGAAGACGTCGCCTCGGGCTGCGCCGCGCGCGACTGCATCCGCCGCATCACGCTCTTCAGACGTGCAAGGAGCTCGCGCGGATCGAAAGGCTTGGTAATGTAATCGTCGGCGCCGATTTCGAGACCGACGACGCGGTCGACCACCTCGCCAGCAGCGGTAACCATGATGATGCCGACGTCGTGACGCTCGCGAAGATGGCGTGCGAGGGTGAGGCCGTCTTCGCCCGGCAGGCGCACGTCGAGCAGCACGACGGTCGCACGATGATGCGCCATGATGTCGCGCATCTCCGCGCCGCAGCCTGCCTGGTGCACTTCGTAGCCGTGGCCTTGGAGATACTCCGCGATCATCTCGCGCACGTTGCGGTCATCTTCGACGATCAGAACGCAGCCGTTGTTCGCCATGGCGGTCTCCCCGGGGAGCGAAATTTTATATCGCTTTAGCCGCTACAGACCAGAAACAAACTGTTTCACCGCTGACATCGCCCCGATACCGGCGCTGCCTAGACTGCGAATCATCGAGAAAGCGGCAAGCCGCCGCGATCCGAGACCAGCCGAGAAAAGGAGCGACTAATGCAAAATGCAGTCCTGCTTCAAACCCATGCAAGTTTCGACGGCGATTTGCCGGCCGCGCGCCGTTACGCTCAATGCATCGAAGTCTCCAAGCGTGTGCGCTGGGACATCGACCGCGATGTGATCCGCGGGCGCACGTTCGACTTCGATCGCAAGTTCCTGCCCGACGGCCTGTCGAAGATCGCCGAGCTCGATTTCCTGAGCGCCGAAGAGCGGCGGTTCCTCTCGCATATTCAGGGGCGCACTTACGCCAACATGTTCGGCATGGTGGAGCGATACATCGGAGCCAAGATGCTGGAGGTGGCGCAAAGCCACAGCCTGGGCGACCAGACGGCGCTCGAGGCCCTGGTGCGCTTCACCGACGAGGAGCTCAAGCACCAGGAGCTCTTCCGCCGCATCGAGCGGCTGGCAGCCCGCGGCATGCCTGCAGGCTACGTTTTCCGGCCACGGGCGAATGACGTCGCAAGCGTGGTGCTCGGCAAGTCCACCTGGGCGGTGCTCGCCGTCACGTGCATGATCGAGCTCTTTACCCAGACCCATTACCGGGCGAGCATCGGCCGCGACACCGGTCTTTCCGAGCTCTACAAGGACGTGTTCCTGTTCCACTGGCGCGAAGAATCGCAGCACGCGATCCTGGATGAACTCGAGTGGCGACGCCACGATGCAACGCTCACCGACGCGGAACGCGACGCCGCCGTGAACGACCTCATCGCGCTGGTGGCGGCCTTCGACGGCGTGGTCGAGCAGCAGGCCGACGCGGACGCAAGCTACTTCCTTGCTTCGTGCGGCCGCGCGCTGTCCGTGGAGCAGTCCCGACGTGTGCGGGGCACCGTCCTCAAAGCGTACCGCTGGCAATACATTCTGTCCGGCGTGCAGGAGCAACGATTCCACGATCTGCTCGAAGCGCTCACCACGCCGGAGCAGCGTGCACGTATCGGCGAAGCCCTGGTGCCCCTCGTCGAAAGCCAGAGCTGACATCAACCCTGTCGAGAGCCCCGTCATGCATCGCCTGCAATGGCTGTCGCAATCGGCCCGGACCTTCGGGCCTTATCTGCTGATCGAAATGCTGCTGCCCGGTGGAACGCTGTTCGCGCTCCTGCTGTGGCTGTCGCAGCGCATGCGCCAGCAGCGCGCCATGCCGTGGCAGGCGATGGCACAATCGGCTCCGACGGCACTCGTCCAACCTCGCGACATGCCACACCCTCTTCTTCACACAGGAGGAAACATCGATGCAACACGTGCTGCTTCCCGCCGCGCTCTGTGCTCTGTCCGTGCTGCCGCTCGCCGCTGGTGCCGCGCAAGGCGACCCGGCCCGATCCCAGCAGATAGACCGAGGCAGATATCTGGTTAAAATCGCCGGCTGCAACGACTGCCACACGCCCGGCTATGCGCAAACCGGAGGGAAGGTGCCGGAAGCGCAATGGCTCACGGGCGATGCGCTGGGCTGGCGCGGCCCCTGGGGCACGACGTATCCGGCTAACCTGCGCATTTACATGTCCGGCCTGTCCGAGACGCAATGGGTGCAGCGCGCGAAGACGATGGAAACGCGCCCGCCGATGCCCTGGTTCGCCTTGCGCGACATGAGCGAGCAGGACTTGAAGGCGCTCTATCACTATGTGCGCTCGCTGGGTCCGGGCGGCAAGGCAGCGCCGGCTTACGTGCCCCCCGGCAAGGAGCCGCGCACGCCGTACGTGCAGTTCCCGGGATCACCGCAGTAAAACGCAACGAGGAGCATATGAACAAGAGTGGAACCAGCCCGGCGGCATTGCTGGAGAAGATGATGCTCGTGCGGGCCTTCGAAGATCAGAATCGCGCCCTGGTCGCTGCCGGCAAAGGTGCCGGCACCTGCACCTCGACCGGCCAGGAAGCGGCGGCCGTGGGCGCCGTGTGTGCGCTCACCTGCGACGACTACATACTCACCAATCATCGAAGCGCGGGACATCTGCTCGCACGTGGTGCGGACCCCGGGCGGCTGCTCGCGGAGATCCTGGGCAAGGCGACCGGCTACTGCAAGGGCAAGAGCGGCTCGCTGCACATTTCTGTGAAAGAGCTGGGCGTGGTCCTCACCTCGACCATCGTCGGCGGGGAGCTTTCGCTCGCCACCGGCGTCGCGCTCTCGGTGGCGATGGAGAAAAAGCGCGGCATCGTCGCCTGCTTTTTCGGCGACGGCGCGGCGTGCGAAGGGATATTCCACGAGTCGGTGAATCTTGCGGCCGTGTGGCAGCTGCCCGTCCTCTACCTGTGCGAGAACAACCAATGGCAGGCGTACGTCCACCGGAAGGAAACGATGCTGGTAGACAGCATCGCGACACGCGCCTCGGGATACGGCATCGAAGGCGTTACGGTAGACGGCAACGACGTGCGGGCGGTGTACGCCGCAACGCGCGAGGCCGCCGAGAAGGTGCGCAGGACGCGCAAGCCGATGCTGCTCGAGCTCGCCACCTATCGCCTCAAAGGTCATTACGAGCCGGATGATCAGTCGTACGTCGATCCGAGCGAGCTCGCCGCGTGGTCGCGCCGCGATCCGATCGAGATGGCAAAGGCCGCGCTGCTGAAGGAAGGCCTGGTCACGCCTACCGATATAGAGCTCATGCAGGCGCGCACGCGCAAAGCCGTCGAGGAAGCGCTCGCGTACGCACAGCGCTCGCCGTTTCCCGATGCGAGCGAGCTCAACACCGACGTATATGCCTGAGGACACCGCCATGCCGCAAATGAACGTCAACGAAGCGATAGGGCTCGCGCTCGCCGAAGAGATGCGCCGGGACAGCCGCATCCTCATGTTCGGCGAAGGGGTCGCCACCAAGCGCGCGGATCTCGTGAAGGAATTCGGCGCCCAGCGCGTGCGCAACACGCCGCTTGCCGAGGGCATCATCGCGGGCACCGCGGTCGGGGCCGCCGCCACGGGTCTGCGCCCGGTGGTCGATCTGCTGTTCGTGCCCTTTCTCACCTACGCCATGGATGAGATCGTCAACAGCGCGGGCAAGCTGCGCTATATCTCGGGCGGCCAGTTCTCCTTTCCGCTGGTCGTCATGGCGATGACCGGCACCGGGTGGACGGTCGGTGCTCAACACAATCACAACCTCGAGGCGTGGTTCGTGCACAGCCCGGGGCTCAAGGTCGTCATGCCCTCCACCCCCGAGGATTACTACGGCCTGCTCAAGTCCGCCATACGCGACGACAATCCCGTGATGTTCTTCACCGACATGACGCAAGGCTACGAGCAAGGCATGGTGACGCCGAGCGAGCACGGCATCCCGCTGGGCACGGCTGCCGTGCGGCGCGTCGGCAAGGACGTCACCATCGTCTCGTACTCGAAGGCCGTTCACGCATGCGTCAAGGCGGCGCAGTTGCTCGAAGCCGCAAACATCTCCGCCGAAGTAGTCGATCTGCGCACCTTGAAGCCCCTCGACGAGGGCACGGTCCTCGCATCGGTGCGCAAGACCGGCCGCGTGCTCATCGTCCACGAGGCAAGCGGCATGTGCGGCGTAGGCGCGGAGATCGCAGCGCTGGTGGCGGAGAAGGCGTTTCGTGCGCTGAAGGCGCCGGTGATGCGACTTACGGGCCCGGATGCGCCCACGCCGTCGAGCTACGCGCTCGAGCAGGCTTATCTGCCGCAGCCGGAAGGCATCGTTGCCGCCGTGCGCACGCTCCTCACGTCGGAGCGGTAACGGACGGCGGCGGCGAGCTAGTCGCTGCCGCCTTCTACGGTGTGGCGCTGCGCGCGCCACCGCAGCATGCCGCCCGGCAGGTTCGCCACCTTATCGAATCCGGCTTTCTGCAGCAGCACCGTCGCCTGCGCGGAACGCGCACCCGAGCGGCACACGGCGACGATAGGCCTGTCCTTCGACAGCCTGTCGCAGGAAGCGCGCAGCGAGCCGAGCGGCATCAGCATCGCACCCGGAATGCGGCCGAGCGGTCCTTCGAATTCGCCCGGCTCGCGCACGTCGACGATCTGCACGTCCGTGAGATGCTCTTCGACCCATTGCGGCAGCACTTCCACGATGCCCGCAAACGTGTACGTGAGCGGCGCCCAATCTTTCACGACGGGCGCCTCGCCCTTGGGACGGCCGCATTGCAGATTCGCCGGCACGGCGATGTCCATCTGCTTCGGATGCGGAAGCCCGAGATGCTTCATGTAGCCGACGAAGTCGTCCTTCAGTACGTGCCGGTTGAGCCGCGGATTGAAGCGCTTCTCTTCGCCCACGCTCGTCACCGTAAGGCCGCGATAATCGTGAGCCGGATAGATGAGACACGCGTCGGGCAGCGAGAAGATCTGCTCGTTCACCGATTCGTATAGAGCGTCGGCGCTGCCCTCCTGGAAGTCGGTCCGGCCGCACCCCCTGATCAACAAGGCATCGCCGGTGAATGCCATGCCGCGATCGTCGAGCACGTACGTCATGCAGCCGTTGGTATGGCCGGGTGTCGCTCGCGCTTCCAGCCAGCGCTCGCCGAATGCGATCCGGTCGGCGGGGTCGAGCACGCGGTCGGCACCCTGCGCGCCGCTTGCGCGCGAGATCCCGATGCGGCTGCCCCACCGCTCGCGCAGCACGGACGCTGCCGTGACGTGATCGGCATGCACGTGCGTTTCCAGCGTCCAGACGAGGGTGAGGCCGAGCTCCTCGAGCAGCGCGGAGTCGCGCCGCGCCTGCTCGAAGACCGGATCGATGAGCACCGCGGTGGTCGACCGCTCGTCGGCAAGGAGATAGGTGTAGGTCGAAGACTGCGGATCGAACAATTGTCGGAAGAGCATGGGCGCCTCCATGCGTTTACCGGAACCATATTAAAGCGTGAAGCGCGCCGTGACGAGCGCCGCGACGGGGTTACGCGACGGTACGCAATTCTGTAACCTCGCTGCAGGAGACCACTCGAGGAGGAGCCGTACCATGCAGGGCATGAAGAGCGAAGTCCGGGACGGGATGCAAATCGAATGGGACGCGCCGATCGCGATGGAGGACGGCATCGTCCTGCGAGCGGACGTGTTCCGGCCCGCCGCGCCCGGCCGGTATCCCGTAATCATCAGCTACGGTCCGTACGCGAAGGGCCTCGATTTCCGCGAAGGCTACAAGAGCCAGTGGGCTCGGCTGGAGAAAGCCGCGCCCGAGGCTATGCAAGGCACGAGCAACAAGTATCAGAACTGGGAGCTCGTCGATCCGGAGAAGTGGGTCCCCGACGGCTACGTGTGCGTGCGCGTCGACTCGCGCGGCGCCGGACGCTCGCCCGGCGTCATCGACTGCTGGTCGGCGCGCGAGAGTCAGGACTTCTACCAGTGTATCGAGTGGGCCGGGACGCAGCCGTGGAGCAACGGCAAGGTCGGCGTCAACGGCATCTCGTACTACGCCATGAATCAATGGACGGTCGGTGCGCTGCGACCGCCGCATCTTGCCGCGCTGTGCGTATGGGAAGGCGCCTCGGATTATTATCGCGAGCTCGCCCGCCACGGCGGCATACTGTGCGATTTCCTGAACAGCTGGTACAACCGCCAGGTCGTCAGCGTGCAGCACGGTGTGGGCGATCGCGGCGCACGCAATCCGGTCACGGGAGACACGATCGCCGGACCGGAGACGCTGAGCGACGACGCGCTCAGGAAGAACCGCGTCGATCTCGACGGCGAAGCACGGCGTCGTCCCCTCATCGACGACTACTACCTCGCGCGCATGCCGGATTTCTCGCGGATCGAGGTGCCGCTGCTCTCGGCCGGCAACTGGGGCGGCATGGGGCTGCATCCGCGCGGCAACTTCGAAGGTTACATGCGGGCCGGATCCAAGCAAAAGTGGCTGGAAGTGCACGGCGACACGCACTTCACGCACTTCTACAGCAACTACGGTGTGGCGCTGCAAAAGAAGTTTTTCGGTCATTTCCTCAAGGGCGAGGACACCGGCTGGGACAAGCAGCCCAGGGTGTCGCTCAACATCCGTCACCCGGGTGAGAAATTCGAGCTGCGCGCCGAGAACGAATGGCCGCTCGCCCGCACGCAGTGGACCAAGTACTACCTGAATCCTGTGAATCGCGAGTTCACGACCCGGGTGCCTGACGCGCGCACGACGCTGACGTACGAGACCACCGGCGACGGCCTGACGTTCTTGACGCCGCCGATCGAGCGCGAGCTCGAAATCACGGGACCGGTCGCGGCGAAGCTGTGGCTCGCCTCCGATACGACCGATGCCGACGTGTTCGTGGTGCTGCGCGTGTTCGACCCGCACGGCAAAGAAGTCACCTTCATCGGCGCGAACGATCCGCGCACGCCGATCGCGCTGGGCTGGCTGCGCGCCTCGCAGCGCAAGATCGATCCGCAGTTGAGCGCGCCCTATCGTCCCTGGCACCCGCACGACGAGTCGTGGCCGCTCGAGCCCGGCGTCCCGGTGGAGCTGGACGTCGAAGTATGGCCGACATCGATCGTGGTGCCGGTCGGCTATCGCCTCGGCTTCACCGTGCGCGGCAGGGACTACGAATATGACGGCACCGACGCCGGCGTCGCTCACGCGCCGTATCCGATGAAAGGCGTGGGACCCTTTACGCACACCGATCCGGTGGACAGGCCCGCGGCCATATTCGGCGGCAGGAACACGCTGCATTTCGCACCGGGGAAGATGCCGTACGTGCTCCTGCCGATCATTCCCTAGAAAGGCCTCGGACTTGCAGACGCCACGTATGACGAACCGGCAATGGGGTGACGCCAGCGACGCGCTTACGCCTGTTCGTGTCGCGCCGAGACAGGACCCGTCTCACTCGGAACGGCGTTGAACCGGCGGTCGCGGGGAAAGGTCGAATAAGAGTTGTTTTCCCGACCGTCGAACCCCGCTGTCCTGAACGAGAGGAGACTGTTATGTGGAGGCGCAGGATATACGTGATATGTCCGGATCTGCAGTCGGCGCAACAAACCATGAACGATCTGCTGCTCGCGCGTATCGGCGAGCGGCACATCCATGTTCTCGCCCGGCGTGGCGCGTCTATGGAGGGCCTGCACGAGGCCAACGTTCTGCAAAAGACCGACCTTGTGCACGGCGCGGGGCTGGGCCTGCTCATCGGCGGCGCGGCGGGCATCATCCTCGGCGTGTTTCTCGTCCTTCAACCCCCTGAAGGCGTCACGTTGCGGTTCGTCACCGTGCTGCTCACGGCGTTGGGCGGCGCGTTCTTCGGGACGTGGGTGTCGAGCATGGTGGGTGCGGGCGTGCCGAATACGAAGCTCCTCGCCTTCGCCAAAGATATCGAAGAAGGCCGATACCTGATGATGGTCGACGTTCCTGCCCGGCGCATCGGCGAAATCCAGTCGTTGCTGGCACAGCGCCATCCGGAGGACAGGGACGCCGGCATAGAACCTACGATGCCCGCGTTTCCCTGATTCTCCAATCCGTCCTGCCGGCGGCGCGCTCGTCGGTCAGGCAGGACCCGTATGGAGGCGTGATGATGACTCCATCATCCGGCGGCAGGCGCCGCATGGTCACGGCGTTGTTCGGCGATGGCGAAAGTGCCGAGCGCGCATACGAAATCTGCAAGGAGCACGGCTACGACGTCGGCGAGGTGAACGTCGTCATGGCGGAGGAGACGCGTAAGAGACTTTTCTCCGGCAAGTCCGAGGCCGCGGCTGAATTAACGAGCAAGAAAGCGGAGGGCGGCGAGCTGGGAGGTCCCACCGGCGGGCGCATCGGAATCCTCGTGACCATCTTCGCCGCGGTAGGGGCCGCAGTGACGGTCCCCGCTCTCGGGTTTGTCGTGGCCGGGCCTCTCGCCGTGGCGCTGGCCGGCGCCGGCGCCGCCGGGCTTGCCGCCGGTCTCATCGGAACGCTCGGCGACTGGGGCATCCCGGAGGAACGCGTGCGCCGTTACGAAGCCGGTATTCGCGACGGCGGCGTCCTCATGATGGTGGAAGCGCGCTCCGACGAGGATGTCCGCCAGATCGAGCAGGAGTGGAACGCCATCGGCGCCCGCGAGGTTTATTGCTGCTGACGGACGCCGGCTTTACTGGTGCTGCACCGATGGCGGCGGCGCGGGTGTTGCGCCGAAGAACACGCCGCGCGTCAGGAACGTGTAATCGGCTTCCAGCGCTCCGATGGCGAGAAGCACGAGGAGCAGCAGCGGCGGCACGACGATGGCGTAGACCAGCGCCAGCCGCTCCCATAGCATGTGCATGAAGACCGCGACGATAAGCCCCGCCTTCAGCAGCATGAACGTGACGATCAGAAACCACCGCAGCAGACCCTGCACGTGGAAATAATCCACGAGGTACGAGGCGATGCTCAGCACGAACAGCAAGCCCCAGATCTTGAAATAAATACCGAGCGGATGCTGCTGGCCCTGCGCATGCGACGCAGCCTCGCGTTGCGCATGGTCGACCGACCGCCCGGCTCCGTGGGCCAGATGCTCGGCGTCGGCATGTTCCAGGTGCTGTCGTTCCACAGGCGTCATGATGGGGCCTACCAGAGATAGAAGAACGCGAAGATGAAGACCCACACGAGGTCGACGAAGTGCCAGTACAGACCCATGATTTCGACGATCTCGTAGTTGCCTCGCCGCCCCGTGAGGAAACCGGGCCGCTCGTGGTCCAGGTCCCCGCGCCAGACCTTCATCGCCACGATGATCAGAAAGATCACGCCTATCGTCACGTGCGTGCCGTGAAAACCCGTAATCATGAAGAAGGACGAGCCGAACTGCGCGGCTCCCCAGGGATTCGCCCACGGCCGGACGCCTTCGAGGATGAGCTTGGTCCATTCGAACGCCTGCATGCCGACGAACGTGGCGCCGAGCGCCGCGGTAGCGAGCAGCAGAACGCACGTCCTCCTGCGGTCTTTGCGGTAGCCGTAATTCACCGCAAGCGCCATGGTGCCGCTGCTGCTGATCAGCACGAAGGTCATGATGGCGATCAGCAGCAGGGGAACGCTCTGCCCGAACAGAGTCAGCGAGAAGACCTCGCTGGGATTGGGCCAGGGCACGGTGGTGGATCCTCGCACGGTCATGTACGAGATCAGGAAGCTGCCGAAGATGAACGTGTCGCTCACGAGGAAGATCCACATCATCGGCTTGCCCCACGGCACGTCCTTGAACAACCGTTGATCCGAGGAGGCGTCGGCGATGATGCTCTGCAGGCCTTCCGCCCGCGGCGGCGAACCTGCTGTACCGGTCATGTCATGTGGCGCCATGGATGCGGGAACCTCTTTACGTTGACATCAGCAGAGCGAACAGAACCAGCCAGACGAGCAGCAGGAAGTGCCCGTAGATCGCGCACAGCTCGATGCCGAGGCGTACCGTCGCGAGTTCCACGCCGCGCGACACCTTCGCCGTGGTTCGCGCCCAGGCCACCAGCCCGCCCAGCAGATGCACGCCATGGACCGCGGTCAGCAGATAAAAGAACGCGTTGGCCGGATTCGAGTTGAGGAACGCCCCGGCATCGTTCAACTGCTTCCAGACCAGAAGCTGACCGGCGAGGAAAGCCACGGTGAGGACTCCTCCGGCCACCAGGGCGCGCCTCACCCCCTCGACGTCCGCGCGACGTGCGGCGACGACCGTCCACTGCATCACCCCGCTGGTTACGATCAGCAGGCCTGTATTCCACGTGAGCAGGGTGGGCTTACGCAGCGGGGTCCAATCGCCGAAGTGCATACGCATCGCGTATGCGCTGATGAACAGCGCGAAAACCGACGTCACGACGGCAAGAAAGACCCACAAGGCGGTTTTCGCCGGCGGCCGTGACAGCACGGCGCCGTGCACGTCCCGCGACGACGCCTGTGCCACCCAGGGCTGCACGTTGACGCTCTGCCGGAACAGCCACCACAGGATGGCTGCCATGAGGCAGGCGAGGAAAACCAGGGTGATCGTCATGTCGCCACCTCGAATGCCCTATGACTTGACCCACGCGCCGGCCGCGACCTCGCCGGGCGGCACATTCTGCGGGATGAAATCGTGCTTCACGCCCGGGACGCCGTAGTCGTACGCCCAGCGATAGACCGCCGGAAGCGTCTTGCCGAAATTGCCATGCTTGGGCGGCGTATCCGGCGTCTGCCATTCCAGCGTCGTGGCGTGCCAGGGGTTGCCGCCTGCGGGCCTGCCCCGGAAATAGCTCGACACGAGGTTGTAGAAGAACACGATCTGGGCGAAGCCCACGATGAGCGCCGCGAGCGTGATCGCGACATTGAGCGAATGCGCCGAATCGGGGATGAAGTTGGTGCCGCCGATGGCGTAATAGCGGCGCGGAACGCCCATGAACCCGAGATAGTGCATCGGGTAATAGATGGCGTAGCTGCCCACGAACGTGACCCAGAAGTGGAACTTGCCGAGCGTGTCGTTCAGCATGCGCCCGGTGATTTTCGGGTACCAGTGATAAATCGCGCCGAACACGACGAGGATGGGGGCGATCGCCATGACCATGTGGAAATGCGCGACGACGAACATCGTATCGGACAGCGGCAAATCCACGACGACGTTGCCGAGGAAGAGGCCCGTCAGCCCTCCGTTGACGAACGTGAAAATGAATCCGATCGCGAACAGCATCGGCACCGTGAGGTGGATGTTGCCCCGCCACAGCGTGAGGATCCAGTTGTAGACCTTGATCGCCGTCGGAATGGCGATGATCAGCGTCGTCGTCGCGAAGAAGAACCCGAAATACGGGTTCATGCCGCTCACGTACATGTGGTGCGCCCAGACGATGAAGCTCAAGCCGCCGATCACGAGAATCGCCCACACCATCATGCGATAGCCGAAGATGTTCTTTCTCGCATGCGTGCTGATCAAGTCCGAGACGATGCCGAACGCGGGCAGCGCGACGATGTACACCTCGGGGTGTCCGAAAAACCAGAACAGATGCTGGAACAGGATCGGGCTGCCGCCGCTGTAGCCCGTGGCCTGGCCCTTGGAGACGAGCGCCGGCATGAAAAAGCTCGTGCCGAGCGTCAAATCGAGCAGCATCATGATGGCGCTCACGAACAGCGCCGGAAACGCAAGCAGCGCGAGTATCGTCGCCATGAAGATGCCCCAGACGGTGAGCGGCAGACGCATCATCGTCATGCCGCGTGTGCGCGCCTGCAGCACGGTGACGACGTAGTTCAAGCCGCCCATCGTGAAGCCGATGATGAAGAACGCGAGCGAAACGAGCATCAGGATAATGCCCCCGTTCGCCCCCGGCGTGCCGTCGAGGATCACCTGCGGGGGGTAGAGCGTCCACCCGGCGCCCGTCGGCCCGCCCGGCACGAAGAAGCTCGCGGCGAGCAGCAGCACCGCGAACAGATAGACCCAATAGCTCAACATGTTGACGTACGGGAACACCATGTCGCGCGCGCCGACCATCAGCGGGATCAGATAATTGCCAAAGCCGCCGAGGAACAACGCCGTGAGGAGGTAGATCACCATGATCATGCCGTGCATGCTGACGGCCTGCAGGTAATTGGACGGATCGATGAACGCGAAGCGGTTCGGAAATCCGAGCTGCAGCCGCATCACCCACGACAGCACCAGCGCCACCACCCCGATGCCGATCGCGGTGAGCGCGTACTGCACGGCGATCACTTTCGCGTCCTGGCTCCAGATGTATTTGCCGATGAACGTTTTCGGATGGTAGAGCTCGACCTCCGCAACTTCGGCGGGCGGAGCGTAATCCGTTTCGTCATGCGCAACGTAAGTCGACATCGACCTTTCCTCCTCCGTGATGCTTCATGAGATCTCGAGTCTCATCAGTGCGCCGTTTGGTTGGCCGCCTGCCTGCTGCCATCGCCCTTTTCCGCGCCAAGCGTGTTGATGTGGGCGACGAGGTCGCTGATGGTCTGGTCGTCGGTGAGCATCGCGGCCATCAGGGACATCTGCGCCCCGTACAGGTCCTGCGGATGCGCGCCGCGAATGCGATCGCGGAAGTGCTTCAGCTGGGTCACCATGTACCAGTCGCTCATGCCCTTCAACCTCGGCGCATTGGTTGCCGCGATGCCGCGCCCATCGGCGCCATGACACGCACTGCACGTTGCGAAGCGCTGCTCGCCGTTTCTGGCATTGCCTTTCACCGTGCTCGCGGCCGGCTTGTCGGGCAGCGTCCCGATATAGGCTACGACGTTGTCGATAGCGGTCTCATCCGGGAGCGTCGCTGCCATCGGCGCCATCACCTTGCCGTAGGTATCCTTTTCGTGCTTCCCGCGGGCGCCTTCCTTGAAATGCGCCAATTGCCGCTTGAGGTACCAGCCGCCCTGTCCCGCGAGCTTGGGCGCGTTCATTGCGGGATTGCCCTCGCCCTGCGCACCGTGGCATGCGGCACAGGCGGCGTACAGCGCCTGACCGGCGGCGGGGTCCCCGGTGGGACGCGCCGCGGACTGCGCAAAGGTCGGCTGGCGACCGAGCCACGTCTGAAACTCGCGGTCATCTTCGACCACCATACGGCCGCGCATCGCAAAGTGAGCGACGCCGCAGAGCTCTTCGCACAGCAGATCGAAAGTCCCGGCGCGCGTCGGTGTGAACCACGCGTGGGTCACGAGGCCGGGGACGAGGTCCATCTTGACCCGCAGCTGTGCGATCGAGAAGTTATGCAGCACGTCCTTGGAGCGAAGCAGCAGCTTGATCGGCTTGCCGAGCGGCAGATGCAATTCGGGATTCGCGATCACGACGTCGTCGTGCCCGTGAGGGTCGTTTGGATTGAGACCGAACGGATTGGTGTCGCTGAAGTGCTTGGCGTCGACGGTACCGAGCCTGCCGTCCTTCCCGGGAAAGCGATACATCCAGTGCCATTGCTGACCCAGCGCTTCGACTTCCGAAGCCTCCGCCGGCACGTCGACGAACTTCGCCCATACGAACAAACCCGGAGCCAGCATCGCCGCCACGCCGACCGCCGTCACTCCGAGCAGCCACCATTCCAGCTTCTTGTTTTCCGGCTCGTACGCCGCGCGCGCGTCCCGCCGGTAACGAAACCGGATGATGGCGAGAGCCATAAACAGGTTCACGGCTACGAAGACTATGCCCGTGACCCAGAAAGTAATTGCCACCGTGTCGTCGATCGTCCCCCAGTTCGACGCGATCGGCGTGAAATACCATGGACTCAGGAAGTGAAACAGCAGCGAGCCGGCGATCAGGACGATCAAGACGATGGCGACATACATGGCGGTAGCCCCGGTTCAATGGACGCGATGACGCGCGGCTCGTGGAAAGCGCGCGACAAGTCCGCAACAGCGCGGTTCGCGTTACCTGACGCCCCCTCCTTCGAGCCTCCAGTAAAGCCAGGCGGCAACCATGCCGAAAACCAGGTGGGCACCGAGCGTGGGCCAGCCGCGCAGGTCCGCGAGCCAGGGAAACCACCGCACCATGCCGAAAAAATTGAAGAAGTACAGCAGCGCTCCGAACACCGCGCCGGTGGCCAGCGCCCGGCCCACTCTCGCATCGAGATGCAGCGGCGCCATGATCGAAGCGAGAATCAGCCCGAATGCGATGCCCAGCACGTAGTGCACGGCGAGCGCGATCGCGACGACATGATGCTCGAAATTGAACGTCGTCCGCGCCGCATCGGTGCCGAGAATAATGGGCGCGATCATGTGCGACGTCCGCCATGGACCTCCGGGATCGACGATGCTCGACCAGATGAGATCGAGCACCATCAATACCGCCCCGGCGGCGAACCCCGAGACCGCCGCGACGAGCCAGTTCGGCGCACGACGTTCCCAATGAAGCGTAGTGAGTGGAAGGTCCATAGGAATCTCTCCTTCAGCGGACGATTGCAAGCGAGGTGATGGCGGAAGCGCTGTGGCCCGTCGTGCGGGATGTGGGCGCCGACGGACGCCGCGCGCGCTGGAAAGCGGCTTCGTGTGCCGGCCGCGGGATTGCGCCGGCGTCGAGGGATAACGCGGAGGCACGATCTCACCCGCGCGCATGTCGGCGACCATGCGTGTGTCGATGATCCGCGGCGACGCGGAATCGGTCGCCCGTCCGGCGTCGGCCGGAACGGGACTTAGCGGGTTGCTGCAGAGGCGCATGCCCCCTCCGCGCCCTGTCGGGCAATGGCGGGACAATTGTTTTTCTACACCTGATCGTGCCGCGCGACAAGCACAACGGCGGCTCCACCGCTTCAATCCAGGACAACGGATGCACGAGGCAGCGCACGCGAGGCATACAGAGCTTGGCGCGGTACAGCGGGCACGCATGGCGACCGACGGGAAATCGCACAGTGAGCGGCGAGGCACGAATTGCCCCACCCGCGCGGCGCATGCGCAAGCCGCCGCGCGGGGTCGCCGACTAGTCCTGCCGGGCGGCCGACAGGTTGCCGACCGGGCCGGTGGCCGTGATGTGCAGGGCTACGCCCAACAACGCTGCCGCACGGTACGGTCCATGGTGACGTCGCATGTAAGCCTCCCTGATGAGACCGCATGATGCGGCAGCGGGCAAGCGCAATCGCCCGTGAAGCATCATCGGGGCCAACGCCGAATATCAACGCCTTACGTTGGCGCAGCGCAGAAAATGTAAACGACGCCGACACCGACGGCTGGCACGCCATGCCAGGGGCATCGCCGCCGGACACAATGAAGCGGGCAGGCGCGTGCGCTTGCTATCGCGCTTCGCTTGCCTGGGTCAGGTATCGTCTGCGCCGTACATCGCGCGGCGTAGCAGGTGATCCACACACGAGAAACAGAGGCACACTATCGTTCCCGCCATGGCAAGTGTCAGCTTGCTGAGGAATTCGGGGCGGGCGCCGCAGCCGTGACAACAACACAGCGGAACGCAATCCTCGCTGCGCACGACTTCTACGAACGTCATGGTTTTTTCTCCCGTCGTTGTTGACGTCTTGTTCCCGGTTGACGAGGCAATCGCGTTGCAACCCACATGCCGCGCAGCGCGTGCGAACAGACCACGACACGCGGCGGCGCGGCTCACGGCCTACCCGCGCATGATCGGTTCTATCTTGGGAATGAAATCGTTGGACAGCCCGGCCGCCGATGCATCGTACGCAAGCAGAACCCCGACTGTGCGGTCATTGAGTGGAACGTGCGCGGGAAATGAAGCCGTTGTCGGGGCGATACGAATTGCACGGCTCGGCCGGAATGCTGGCCGGCGTCGTGCGATGCGATGCCATCGAAGAAGTGCCGTGCGACTACGCCACGAGCCCGGTCGACATTGCAAGCACCGTGCGAAGCACGGAAGCACGGCGTAACAAAGAGTTACTTCTTCGGTGGATATTTGGACTGAGGCAGCGCTCTAACATTGTAGATATATCGATTTACGCGCTGGCCACGAGGAGCGACGCATGAAACCAGTCATCGCTGCGGCATCCGTCGTCGCTGCAGTGGTCCTGGCAGCGACGGGCGCCGCACGCGCCGATAGTTCGCTCGGGCATTTCGTCCCGACCACCATGCTCGTGCCCAAGCCTCCACCGCAAGCGCCGGCTGCGCCGCGTGCTGCGCCTGCGCCCCAGCACCCGCATGGGTCGGCGTCAGTGCCGCCCGGCAGGCCGTTCGCGCATCATCCGCCGGGACCGCACCCCTTCGCACATGACAGACCGTTTCATCATCACCGGCCATTTTTCGCACCCGTACCTGTCATCGTGCCGCCACCGGCTTACTACGGCTACGTTCCGCCGCCGCCCGCGTATTACGGCTACAGGCCGCCCGCCTACGTCGTTCCCCCGCCCGTGTACATCGAGCGCGACAGCGGTTACTGGTATTACTGTCCGCCGCTCGGTGCGTACTATCCGGACGTCACGGAATGCTCCGAACCTTGGGTGCCTGTGCCGCCGAGCTGACCGCGGCTGCGTTGCGGTTCAATTGGCCCTTATTCCCGCCTCGCGCACGAGCTTGCCCCACTTGTCGGTCTCGGCCTTGAGGTAAGGCGCGAACTCGTCGGGCGGCATGCCGACCGGGTCCAGTCCCATGGAAAGCAGCCGTTCTCTGATCTGCGGGTTTGCGACGGTCTTCGCCACCTCGCCGTACAGCTTCGCAACGACCTCTTTGGGCGTGCCCGCCGGCGCGAACAGCGCGTACCACTGATCCACGGCGAATCCCGGCACGCCCGCCTCCGATACGGTGGGCAGCTCGGGCACCGAAGGCGATCGCCTGGCGCTCGACACGGCCAACGCGCGCAGCTTGCCGGCGCGTACGTGGGGCATCGTGGAGATCGCGCTCGCCGATGTGACGGATACGCGGCCGGCGACGAGATCGAGGATGCTCGGTGCGGTGCCCTTGTAGGGCACGTGAACGAGCTGCAAGCCGGCCATCCGGTTGAGCAGCTCCATGGCAAGATGCTGACCGCTGCCGCTGCCGGACGACGAGAACAGAATCTGATTGGGTCTCGCCTTGGTGAAGGTAACAAGCTCCTTCACGCTCTTCACGGGCAGTGAAGGATGGACCGCCAGCACGCTCGGCGACTGCACGAACAGCGAGATCGGCGCGAAGTCCCGAATGGAGTCGTACGGCAGCTTGTAGAGCGCGGGCGTGATCGCATGGCTCATGGACTGCATGAGCAGCGTATAACCGTCGGGGGCGGCACGCGCGACCAGCTCCGATGCGATGGTGCCGCCGGCTCCCGCCCGATTTTCCGCGACGACCTGCTGTCCCCATGCCTCGGTGAATCGCTGCCCCAGCAGCCGCCCGGACGTATCGACACCGCCGCCGGGGGCGAGCGCAATGACGATACGAATGGGCTTGGTGGGGTAACCCGCGGCCTCTTGAGCACGCGACGCGCCGGCTGATACGGCGAGCGCCACCGAGACGGCGCATAGCTTCGCTATTTTTCCCACGCTTATCCTCCTCCTCGTAGCACTGGCGAGCATATTGCGCCGGCGCGTGGCCCTGCGCAACGATTGCATCGCTCGCAGCCCGTATCCTGCCGCGGCGCCCGCCTTGCGCTGGCGGCTGCCTTCTCCGCTGCACGGCAACGACTTTGCTATGATGCGAGCATAACGGCCGGCGTCCAATTCAGGGGGGAAAGTGCAGTTCACCGCCACGATGCTGCGCGGCGATGCCGTGCGGCAAACCACTGTCGATATTTTCTCGGGACTGCTCCTCGGTTTCGTCAGCCTCAACTACTCTCTCACTTACGGCGCGCTGATTTTCAGCGGCGCGCTGGGCCCGTTCGCTGCGCAGGGCATTGCGGCGGCGCTGCTGAGCGCCGTGTTGCTGGGCCTCATCATCGCCTGGCGCAGCACCATCCCGATCGCCATCGCGGGCCCGGAAGCCAACGTCGCCGCCGTCGTCTGTGTCATGGCCGCCTCGGCTGCGACGGATCTGCACGCCAGAGCGCTGCCCGATGCCGTAGTCGCCGACACGGTGCTTGCCGCGATTGCGGCGACATCATTCGTGGTCGGCGCGTTCCTTTACCTCCTGGGCCGCGCGCGCCGCGGGCGTATCGTTCAGTTCATTCCATATCCGGTGATGGCAGGCTTCCTAACCGGGACGGGATGCATGGTGATCATCGGCGCGCTGCGCCTCGCGACCGGAGAACAAGCGGCGCTCGCCGGAGCAAAAGCCCTCGTCGACCTGCCGGCCGCCGGGCTGCTGGCGGCAGCAATCACGCTGCTCGCCATGTTCGTCCTCGGTCGGCGGCTGAAGAAGCACTGGGTCTTTCCGGTCGCGCTTTTTCTGGGCTGCGCTTCGTTCTACGCGCTTCTCGCGTCGAGCGGCATCTCGCTCGCCGAAGCACGCGAGCGCGGCCTGCTCCTTGCGCCGCTTCATTCGACCCACTTGCCGTGGCTGGGCACCGCATCGAGCGCCGCGCGCTGGGACATCATCCTGGATTACCTGCCCGACATGCTGGCCGTGGCAGTCGTCGCGACACTGTCGATCCTCCTCAATGCGACCGGCGTCGGTCTGGCGGCCAACATGGAGGTCGATTTCAACGCGGAACTGCGTGCGGCCGGGCTAGCGAACGTCGCCGCAAGCGCGGTGTGTGGCATTCCGGGCTACATGTCGACCGGCCGGACCCTGCTCAATTTTGGCGCCGGGGCCACGGGACGCACGAGCGGCATCGCCGCCGCGCTGTTCATACTCGTTACACTGCTCGCTCTGCCGGATGCGATTTCCTACTTCCCGGTCCCCGTACTGTTCGGGCTGCTGCTGTTCATAGGCATCATGCTGGTCGTCGAATGGGCGGGAAAATCATTGCGGCGCCTGCCGCGGTTCGAATACCTTCTGCTTCTCAGCATCGCCGCGCTGATCGTCGCCTACGGCTTCGTGAGTGCGGTACTCATCGGTGTCATCGCCGCGTGCGTGCTCTTCGTCATCAACTACGGCCGCATCACGTGCATCAAGGCCGAGTTTTCGGGCGAGGTACGCGCTTCCAAGGTCGAGCGGACGATAGAGGAAGGGCAGATCTTGAGAGAGCGCGGCTCGCTCGTCTTCGGCCTCACGCTGCAGGGATTTCTGTTCTTCGGCACGGCGAATTACATCCTCAACCGCGTGAGCGAGCGGCTGCTCACGCCGCTGCGCTATCTCGTGCTCGACCTGAAAATGGTGCAGGGCCTGGACGCGTCCGCTTCCGTCGCCTTCATCAAGCTCGCGCAGCTCTGCTCCAAGAACGACACGCGCATCGTGCTGTCTGGTCTGTCGCGCGACATGCACACGCTGCTCACGCGATCTCACGCCATCGCAGGCGACATACGCGTGCACGCCGATGTCGACGAGGCGCTCGAATGGGTGGAGGACGAGATCATCGCGAGTGCGCGCGCCGGCACGGTGGCGAAGCCGGATCTGCGCAGCCAGCTCGCAGTGCATTTCGACGAGCGTGCGCTCGAGGTCCTGATGAGCCATATGGAAGCCGAAGCGTTCGAGGCAGGACATCATCTGTTCCGCAGAGGCGATCCCGGCGTCTGTCTGTACTTCATTGAATCGGGCCAGGTGAGGGTGTCGATCCCGACGGCGGACGGCGCACTGTTGCGGTTGCGCGCGTTCGGCCCGGGCACCATGGTCGGCGAGATGAGCCTGTATGCGCAGCTTCCCCGCACGGCCGACGTGGTCGCGGAACGACCGACGACGGTGCGCAAGCTCGCGTTCGAAGACGTGCGACGACTGGAAACGGAAGACGCGTCGGTCGCAATTCAGTTCCATCACTACGTCATCCGCGTGCTCGCGTCGCGGCTTGCGGTATCGAACGAGGATTTCCGCTCGCTGCTTTGAGGGTCTCCGCAGCATGCCGGCTTGACCGGGGCTATCCGGCCGCTGCGCGGGTTTCGTATGAACGGTCGCTGCGGCCTGAGGGAAGAAAAATGCCGGCGAGGCATCGCGTTTGCACGTCTTTCGAAGTGCCCCGTCAACCCGCATGCCGTCGGCCCCGAAATCCGCATCCACAGCGCGGTTGATTGCGGCGGAAGGCGGCTCATAATGGGCTGATGAACGTGCACCCGAGCGTCATTGACGCCATTGGCAACACCCCGCTCATCCGCTTGCGCCGCGCATCGGAAGCGACCGGCTGCGCGATTTACGGCAAGGCGGAGTTCCTCAACCCCGGCGGCTCGGTGAAAGACCGCGCGGCGCTCTTCATCATCCGCGACGCCGAAGAGCGCGGCCTGTTGCGCCCCGGCGGCGTGATCGTGGAAGGCACGGCGGGCAATACCGGCATCGGCCTGGCACTCGTGGCCAACGCGCGCGGCTATCGTACCGTGATCGTCATCCCGGAAACACAAAGCCAGGAGAAGAAGGATGCGCTGCGGCAGAACGGCGCGGACCTGCGCGAGGTGCCGGCCGTGCCGTACGCGAATGCCAACAACTACGTGAAGGTATCGGGACGCCTCGCGGAAGCGCTTGCGAAGGTCGAGCCGGCCGGCGCGGTGTGGGCGAACCAGTTCGACAACGTCGCGAACCGCCGCGCCCATTACGAGACGACGGGACCCGAAATCTGGCAGCAGACCGAGGGCAGAATCGACGGCTTCATATGCGCCGTAGGCACGGGCGGCACGCTCGCCGGTGTCGGCATGTTTCTCAAGGAGCGCAAGCCGGGCGTCGTGATCGGCCTCGCCGATCCCATGGGAGCTGCGCTCTACAGCTGGTACAAGCATGGCGAACTGAAAGCGGAAGGCAGCTCGATCACGGAAGGCATAGGGCAGAGCCGCATCACGCGCAATCTGGAAGGCGCGCCGGTGGACGAAGCGTGGCAGATTCCGGACGACGAAGCGTTGAACGTCCTGTTCGACCTGCTGCGGCATGAAGGTCTGCCGATGGGCACGTCGACCGGCATCAATGTGGCCGGCGCCATCCGTCTCGCTCGCAAGCTTGGCCCCGGTCACACCATCGTTACCGTGCTCGCCGACGGCGCACAGCGCTATGCGAGCCGGCTGTTCAATCCGGCATTCCTGCGCTCGAAAAATCTTCCCGTGCCCGAATGGCTCGAGGAGCGCGCAGCCGTGTCGGTTGCGACACCCCTGCTCGATGCCGCCTGAGGTGCAGCCGGAGCGAGCGCGAGGAAGCCTAAGGAGAACCTGCCATGTCAGAGCCCGAAACCATCGGCACGCGGGGTAACGCGCGCATCGATGTGCACGACGATGCGGCTTGCCGCTACTGGTGCGCGCATCTCGGCATACGACCGAAGGAATTGAAGCGCGTCGTGCATATAGTGGGCGACCGCGTATCGGATGTCGAAGACTATCTCGCCGAGGCGAAGCTTCACGATTATTTCGAAGAGGACAACACCGAAGCGAGCCCGACGTAGCAGCGATCGGACGCACGCATGCATAACGGTAACGAGTCGGACGCCGCGTTGCCGAAGCCTCGTGCGTTGTGCAGACACCATCACCCTACGCGCGCCGGCGCCGCAGCCACGCGTCTAGACTGTACCGACCGCCTCCGACGGCAAAGAGCAGCAGATAACCGCCGAACATAGAGAGGTTCTTGAAGAACTGGCTCTCCTGGCTGCGCCGCGCCGCTGCATCGGCGTACTCCCAGAAGCGGTGCGAAATGCCGGTCGCCACGACGATGAAGAGCAGCATGAGCAGGGATGCGGCGCGCGTGCGAAAGCCGGTGACTATCATCAATCCGCCGACGAATTCCACCGTGGCGCCGATGAGCGCCCAGGTGGCCGACGACGGAATGCCGCGGCTCGCCAGGCTTGCGGCGAAGGCGCCGAGGCCGAGGAGCTTCTGAAAGCCGCTTTTCACGAAGATGATGCCTAGCGCAAGACGGCCCGCGAGCAGAATCGCTTCTTCGGTATCGGCGGGCAGACGGTTCCCTTCCATGTGCTCTCCTCCCTGCAGCTTCACTGCTCGGGCATTCCATGCCCTGACGGTCTCGCGCGCGTTCATTCGGCCCTCGCACCCGAGATTTTCACCACCCGCGCCCATTTTTCTTTTTCGTTCTTGAGATACGCGCCGAATTCTTCGGGCGTGCCGCCCGCGACCTCGGTGCCCAGATTCGCATAGCGCTCCTGCAGTTCGGGCAGCACGCGGTTTACCGTCTCGTTCAACCGCGCAATCACGGCCCTCGGCGTTCCTGCCGTCGCCGCAAGGCCGTACCAGCCGCTTACTTCGTACCCCGGCACGCCCGCCTCCGCGATCGTCGGAATATCGGGCGCCGATATCGACCGCTTGGCCCCTGTCACCGCGAGGGCGCGTATGCGGCCGGCGTTGACATGCGGAAAGAGCACGCCGCTGCTGCTGAACAACACCTGCACTTCGCCCGAGATTAGCGCGCTCAATGCCGGCGCACCGCCTTTGTAGGGCACATGAACCATGTCGATGTCCGTCATCGACTTGAACAGCTCGGCCGACATGTGATTCGCGCTGCCGATTCCGGTCGACGCATAGTTGAGCGGCGGCTTGCGATTTTTCGCATACGCGATGAGCTCCTTCACCGAGGTGACCGGGGTCGAGGCGCCCACCGAAAGCACGTAGTTGGTCGAGACCATCATCACGACGGGTGCGAAGTCCCGCACGGCGTCGTAGCGCAGATTGCGGAACAGGCTCGCGTTCACCACATGGGTCGGCGTCACGGTAATGAGCGTATAGCCGTCGGGTGCAGCGCGCGCCGCAAGCTCGCCCGCGACATTGCCACCGGCGCTCGGCCGGTTGTCGACGACGAAGGGCTGCCCGAGCACCTCCGAAAGTTTCTGCGTCATGACGCGTGTCACCGTGTCGGTCCCTCCGCCGGGCGCAAGGCCGACGATCACCCTGACCGGCCGCTCGGGATAGGATGGCTTGTCCGCCGCGTTTCCTGACGTTGGCACACCGCCAAGCACAAGCAATGCAGCACACACCGGATACGCATTCATCGATCTCCTCCATTCCGTAAACCTGCGGATTACCGAATGTTCGGCAGAACGCTTGCTGGACTGTGAGTGGGACGCGACCTCCTCGCCGGATGCGCGATCGACGGGCTCGGGATGCAGTTATGCGCCTAAGCGCTTAGCAAAGGACGGAGCTCGCGCACGGACCGCAGCGTCTCCAAGCGGTCGATCGCTGCAATGAGCTGCCCGGCGCGTGCGTTGCCGAGCACCGGCTCCAGGAGTTCTTCTGCCTTCTCCTGGACCTCGGCGGTGGTCAGTGGATTCTCGTTGCGGCCCTTGAACGTCGTCGCACGCTTTTCGATCTTCCTGGCATCGCGCGTGACAACGGCAACGATAGACTGCCCTTCCGGCCGCGCCCGCGTGAGATCGGGATCGCCGATCAGCGTGATCTTCTTCTTGAGCGACAGCACCTCGGGCTGCGTCATGCGCGCGACGTCGTGCGCGGCTTCGAACGTGAGTCGGCCGTCGATCAGCGTCACGGCGAAGACATACTGCAGATTGATGTCGGGCATCTCCCGGTCGTTGACCGTGTGCGCGCCGCTTTCGGGCAGCCGCGCGGTAATCGACTCGATGTGCTCGGGCCGCAGGTGGTGCTCGGCCATGAGATCGGTCAGCGCCTGGAGCGCCGACTGTATCGGAAAGCCCACACAGTATTTCTTGATGTTGGTGAGCATGATCTCGTAGCGCGTACCGAGCTCGGCAACGAGCTCGTGCGCCTGCGGCTTGTCGGCGTATGCCACGAGGAAATTCCCGGTGCCATCGAAAACGTCGTACACGCCGGTGAACCCGTCCTGCACCATCGTCGCCGCCGTGACGCCGTTGCGCGCCGGCATGCCGCCGAAGATGAACGCCTTTTCGATGTGCTCGGTGTCGCGCGGATACGTCATCACGCCGGACGCCTGCTGCGCGCCGTATGACAGCAGGTAGCGGTACTGCTCCTCGCCGAGCCGGGCGAGATAGCCCGCTGCCGCCGTCGCGCCCATCGTGCCGCCAATGCTGAAGGGCAGATGGTTCCTCGCGCGCATGGCGTCGCGGCCCAGCGCCTTGTTGGTACGCGAGCCGATGTCGTAGCCGAGAATGACGGCACGCAGGAAGTCTTCGCCGGTCGCGTTCTCGCGCTCGGCCATCGCCATGGCCGCCGAAACGATGGCGCAGCCGGGATGCAGGCTCGCCGAACCGTTCGAGTCATCGGTCTCGTCGGAATGGGCCAGCATGCCGTTCGCGATTGCTGCATTGATGGCAGAGGTGACGATGCGGCTGCCCACGACTTGCGCCTCGGGAGTCCCGCCCAGCCGCTCGATGTAGCGCAGCGCGAACGCGCCGGGCTTGAGCGTCGTGCCGGACACCATCGCCGCCAGCGTGTCGAGGACGTGGTGCTTCGCTTTGGTGAGGACCGCAGGCGGTATCGCTGCGGTGCACGCATGGGCCATGTAACGAATCAGCTCCGGCGTAATGCTCGCAGCAAGGATCGTCATCGCCACCTCCTCCGGTCGGACGTGAGGCTACTTTACCGTGCCCACCGGCGGGACAGCAATGCGCCGCACCGATCCGGCATGCCTGCCGACTGGGTCGTAGCCGGCAACCCATACCACCCATACCTTGGTCGAACGATCAAGGTCTAATGGCTTCCGGTGCCTGCCGCGGGAAGAATCTCTACTCGTCGTTCCAGGTGGAGGGAACATGCAAATGCAAACACGAATCGAACGCGAGCGACTGCACCAGCACTATGCAGTCGATGATCCCGCATCACCGCGCGCCGTGCTCGTCGGCTGCGCCGTCGGTCTGTGCGCCGTGGCGACTGTCGCCGGCGCCGCACTTCTCACGGACTCCGATCCGGTAAACCTTGGCGAGCGGCTGCAAAGCGAACGCGCGCGTGTTGCGGTGACTCACGCCGCGACGGAACACCAGCGGGAGGTTTTCGTCGCCCGACAGGACCAGTTCGACAAGCGCTCTGCACCATCGGTGTACGCAAGCGCGGCGGCCGCCACAGCCGGCCGCTGACGCCACGGCATTCGGAGGCGGCGATCCGTATGCCGCAAATCGCCGCCATGGCTACGAACGACCGTGGATGTGAGGTATCGAGACTGAGGGGCGGACGCTCCTCGAGGAGGGTGCAATGAAAAAGGTTCTTTATGTAGCTGTTGTCGCCGGCATCGTGACGGCTAGCGGTCTCGCGATGAGCGGGTTCTTCGGCCATTCGACCGGCGCAACCAACGCCGCTGCGACGGCGGCGACGATCGTCGGCACGCCGGCTTATACCCCGACGCCGGGCTTCGTGTATTTCCCTGCGCAATACACGAACGCCGCAACGACCCCGGAAGAACACATCCAGGCGTTCTGAGCGCGGCTCCCAGCGGGGAAGCGAAGGTCAATCGACTTCGACCCTCGCTTCCTTGGCGACGCGCGCCCACTTCGCGAGCTCGCTTCTGATATAAGCGGCGAGATCTTCCGGCGAGCTGTTGATCGGCTCTATGCCTGCGTTCGCGAAGAGCTTCGTCATGTCCGGATGCGTTGCGGCGCGGACGATTTCGTCATGCAGCTTGGCGACGATGTCCCGCGGCGTACCAGCCGGCGCCAGGATCGCATACCACACGCCGGCGTCGTATCCCGGCAACGCAGCTTCGGCTATGGTCGGAATGTCGACGCCAGTGAGCCGCTTGGACGTCGTCACGGCCAGGGCGCGCACGCGTCCGGCGTCGATGTGCTGCCTGCACGAAAGGTACGTCGCGAACAGCACCTGCAGGTTGCCTGCGATGAGGTCCACGAGCGCAGGCCCTGCGCCCTTGTAGGGCACATGGACCATTTTCACCCCGGCCATGCTGTTGAGCAGCTCGTTGGCGAGATGTGCACCGCTGCCGTTGCCCGCTGAGCCGTAAGCGAGCTGACCCGGCTTACGGCGTGCGAGCGCAATCAGCTCCTTCACGTTCTTTGCGGGCACCGACGGATGCACGAGCAGCGTATAGGGTCCGGCGCCGAGAAGGGTGATGGGCTGGAAGTCGCGTACAGGATCGTACGGCAATTTCCGGTAGAGGCTGGGATTGACCGCGAGTTGCGCCGTGAGCGCGAGCACCAGCGTATAGCCGTCCGGCGGTGACTTCGCGACGATTTCCATTCCGATGTTGCCGTTCGCGCCGCCGCGGTTGTCGATGATCACTTGCTGACGCAAGTTGTCGGTGAGGCGCTGCGCGAGCGGACGTGCGAGGGTGTCGGTGCCGCCGCCTGGTGGATAGGGTATGACCACGCGAATCGGTTTATTCGGATAACCTTGAGCAAGAGCCGGTATCGAAACCGCCATCGCACAAGCACACACGATCTTGGCGAAGATGGCTTCAAGCCGATCCATCAGCCCCGGCGGCCGCACCCCGTCTCCGCCCCAACACCAACCCCTTCGCCGAGATCCGGTGCGCCCGCCTGGCGGATAGGGTATGACCACGCGAATCGGTTTATGTGGATATGTTTGGGCAAGAGCCGGTATCGCTACCGCCATCGCGGCACCGCATACGATCTTAACGGTGCAGACCGATGCCGAAAGCAACGCCTTCATCGTCGTCATCACCTTTCCTCCACTTCACGCGCCGCAGGGGCGAGCTACGCTCCGCCCTCATGCGTGCTGACGGCGAGCACGGCGCGAGCAGCCGTGCGGTTGCTCCACGCATGGCGCACGCCTTTCAGCAGCGCGACTTCGCCCTGTCTCACAGTCTTCTCGTCTTTATCCAGCACCAGCACGAGCTCGCCTTCGAGCACGACGCAGTAGTCGAACGTCGTCGTCTTCTGCATGTAGGGGTGCCTGGCGTCCGCGCTCCACGCGCATGCTTCCGGCGATCCCATGCGCTTGAAGTAGTCCCGCACGTCGTGTTCCGTCACCTTGTCCCGCCAGGTGCGGTCGGGTGGAAGGATGTCCACGCGGAAGGTCGTGCCGCCATGCCGGGGCTGCAGCGTGCGCGGGAGATGGAGCGTCTCGTAGACGATGCGCGCAGGACATGAGTCGGTCGTCCACATGCGCTGCGACGCGTAGCCGGGGCGCGCCGCGTCCAACAGCACATCGGGACTCGGGCCATCGCTCACGATCACGCTCTTGCCGTCGGGTCGGTCGATCGTCACGATGCGTCGGTTGAGCTTGATCCCGGATGGCGGCGCAGCAGGCTCGAGCGGCTTATCGTCGCCGACCGCCGTACCGTTCCCCTGCGGGAATTCCGCGCCGATCATGTCGAACGCCATCTGCCCGTCGAGCGGGTAGCCCCATTGGTGCCATGCGCCGACCTGTATCACGATGTCGCCGGGCTGCATCAGCACCCGGCCTTCGTCGAGGATGAGCTCGCGCGCGCCGTTGAGCATCATGCCGTAATCGACGGTCTGCGTTTTATGCATCGTGGATGCGTACGCGTCGCTCCCGCCGCGCTCCCACGTGCCGGTCGTTCCCGCGCGCAGCTTGGGCGGGTGGAACGGCGACGCCTCGGGATCTTTCGTGCGATCGTAATCCGGCGGCCGCCCGGCTCGCTGCACGACGCGCAGATGTCCGCCACGCGGTTCGCCGGGAAAAGCGTACTCCAGATTGCCCTCATCGCTCGTCCCGCCGAGTTCGAGAGGCGAGTCGTTCCATACCCAAAGGTCCGTGTGCCCGCAGCCGGGCAGCGTCGGAGACGGATGCGAATTCGGCGCGGGGCCGTCGATGAGGACGGTCGACAGTCCGTCGACATCATTGCCCGCGACGAGACGCCGTATCGGTTTCAAGCTCGACATGTCTGCACGCTCTCACAAAAAGGTCGAAGCGAACGAGAGCGAAGTGTATCAGGCGCCCGGTCGGCGCGATGACATGCGCTGCAGGCGAGCGCGACGAGCACGTCGCTGGCGCGTGTCATCCCGGCTTCCCGCGTTCATTTGCCGGCAGCGCATCGAGGGCGGAAAATAAGTCGGTTCGTGTCTCGCACAGGAGGCAAGCATGATCACTCGCCGCCTACCCACCGTCCGCGACTTCATGGATCGCTATGTCGAGACGATCTCTCCCGGGATGGATATCATGGCAGCGGTCGACTTTCTGCTGGAGAAACGCGTCACCGGCGCGCTGGTCGCCAACGCCGAAAAAGAGCTCGTGGGCATACTCTCGGAATTCGACTGCCTCAAACTGCTCACGCTCGGCGACGCCGCACGTCATGAAATACCGAAAGGCAAAGTGAGGGATTTCATGAACACGGACGTCCAGACCATACCGCCCACCATGGACATCTATTATTGCGCGGGGCTCTTCATGAACGTCGCGTTTCGCCGTTTCCCCGTCGTCGAGGGCCAGCGCATCGTGGGCGCCATCACGCGGTTCGACCTGCTGCGCGCAGTACGGCAGAGTCTCATGCCGTACCGGGTCGATTCTTTATTGCCTGACGTTCCGTGAGCGCATTACCGTGAACCGCCCCGAGCAACCGCACGTGAGGAGCAAACGATGACCGCTTTGCGCTATGCGGCAGCCGTCCTGTGCAGCGCTTGGCTTGTTTTGTCCAGCGCGCCGACACCGGCACAGGATGTACGAGCGAAAACCGAATACGAGCCGTACGTGGGACAGCACGGCAAGGACGTCGTCTGGGTCCCCACGCCGCAGTCGCTGGTGAATCGCATGCTGAACCTTGCCCGGCTGCGGCGCGACGACTACCTCATCGATCTCGGTGCAGGCGACGGACGTACGGTCATTTCGGCCGCGAAGCGCGGAACACGCGCGCTGGGCATCGAATACAACGCGGACATGGTCGCGCTCGCGAGGCGCAACGCCGAGCAGGCCGGCGTCGCGGACAAAGCGCAGTTCCGTGAAGCCGACCTGTTTCAGACTGACCTGTCGCAGGCAACCGTCATCACGATGTTCCTGCTGCCCGAAATCAACGTGAAGCTTCGCCCGAGCCTGCTCAAGCTCAAGCCGGGAACGCGGGTGGTCTCCAATTCCTTTCGCATGGGAAACTGGAAGCCGGACGCGATGACGACCGCCACGAAAGATTGCACGGACTACTGCACCGCATACCTTTGGGTCGTACCGGCGCCCGTCGCAGGCACCTGGGATACGCCGCACGGCAGGCTCACGCTCGAGCAGCGCTTTCAGTACGTGACCGGCACGTTGCACGGCCGCGACGGCGCTGTGGCGGCGAAAGGCAAGTTGAGCGGCGCGCATATCGCGCTCACCGCGGGGGCGACGAAGTATGAAGGGAGAGTGTCGGGTAATACGATACACGGCACCGCTACGGCATCTGGCGATGCGACGCAGTGGCTCGCCACGAAGCGCTGAGGCGATGCTGCGCGGCGTACGCCACGCTCCGGCATCCCGCTTGCACCGTTGATCGGATGGTCGACAAGGAATTCGTCTTCGTCCTCGGCGCACGCGATCCGGAAATGCGTGAAATCGCCGAGGTGCTCAAAGCGGACAACCGGAGCTTCGTTCATGCGGCGAAGGACGATCGCGCCGTCACGCCGCGCACCGCGTACGAGGCAGACGCCGTAGTGCACCTGTCGCGCGCGGGGCGCCCGTTGCCCGCGGTCCTGCCTCCGCAAACGCCCGCGGTATTCGTCGAATGCACGCTCGCGGGCCATGCACCTAAACTGCGCGTGGACCATCACAATCCTGGAGATCCGGGTTTCGCCATGCCGCCCGAGCGGTATATGGAAGGCGCATCGATCGGCCAGACGCTGCACCTGCTCGAACGCGAGCCCACCGGCACGCAACGGCTGCTTGCGGCCGCGGACCACTGCCTGACAGCGGCTTACCAGGGACAGTGTCCGGGCATCGATCCCAAGGAGCTCCTCTTCCTGCGCGCCTCGTGGCGCGCACGCGTCACCGGCCGGAGCTTCGGCGACGTGATGGACGGCATACTGGATTCGGCTAAGCGCGTGCGACGGCACTACGATTCCGAATTCCGCGAAAGCGTGTTCACCGATCCCACCGAAATCCCGCCCGATCTCGCGGAAGGCGCCGCTTACGCCGGCGTGCCGGTGCGCTACCGCGAGCTGCTGCCCGATGGCGAGCTCAAGGAGATGCTCAAAGGCGCAGCCCCGGAACACATCGAGCGCTTCATGCACGCGCATCGCACGCGCGGCCGCAACGTCTACGGCAACCCGTATCGGGGCTACGCAGGCGCGTACCTGCCGTAGCCATCACATCACCCCGTTTGCTGGGCCTCGCAGCATCGCCGTCCGCGGTATGGCGGACCTCGCAATGCCATCCATCGTAATTCCATCGCGGCGACGGTGCATAATGCCGCGTGACGAAAAGGAGGCGCGGCGTGGGGACGAACATTCTTTTGATACTTGCGGACAACCTGGGCTGGGGCGAGCTCGGTTGCTACGGCGGCGGCGCGCTGCGCGGGGCACCGACGCCGCGCATCGACGCGCTCGCCGGCGAAGGCGTGCGCTTTCTCAACTTCAACGTCGAAAGCGATTGCGTGCCGACGCGCTCCGCGCTGATGACCGGACGCCATCCGATACGCACCGGCGCGCTGCAGTCCGTCCCCGCCGGGCTGCCGCAAGGCCTGATCCCGTGGGAAATCACGCTCGGTGAGCTCATGCAGCACCGCGGTTATGCGACCGCGTGCTTCGGCAAATGGCATCTCGGCGACCGGCCCGGCCGATATCCGCACGAGCGCGGCTTCGACGAGTGGTACGGCATACCGCGCACGACGAACGAAAGCATGTTCACGAGCTCGCCGGGCTACGATGCCAACGCGACGCCGCTGCCCTACGTCATGTCGGGCAAGCGCGGGGAGCCGGCGAAGGAGCTGCACGTCTACGACCTCGACGCGCGCAGGCGCATCGACGGCGAGCTCACGGCGCACGCCATCGATTTCATGACGCGGCAAACCGGAGCGGGCAAGCCGTTCTTCTGCTACGTGCCGCTCACCCAACTGCACTATCCGACGCTGCCACATCGTGATTTCGCAGGAAGGACGGGCGCGGGCGATTTCGCCGACGCGATGAGCGAAATGGATCATCGGGTGGGCCAGATGCTCGACGCCGTCGAATCACTCGGCATTGCGAACGACACGCTGGTGCTCTTCGGCAGCGACAACGGACCGGAATTTCGCAGGCCGTGGCGCGGCACTGCGGGCCCGTGGACCGGCACTTATCACACCGCGATGGAAGGCGCGCTGCGCGTTCCGTTCATGGCGCGCTGGCCGGGCCGCATACCCGCAGGCGGTGTGACGAACGAGATCGTGCATATCACCGACCTCTATGTGACGCTCGCACGTGTAGCGGGCGCCGAAGTGCCGCGCGATCGGCCGATCGACGGCGTGGACCAGCTTGACTTCTTCCTCGGCAGAAAGCCAAAGTCGAATCGCGAAGGCTTCGTGTACTACATCAAGCAGGAGCTGCGCGCGGCAAAGTGGCGCGACTGGAAGATGCACATGGTATGGGAGCCCGAGCCCAACCAGGGTCCGAATCACCTCGAAACGCCGTGGCTCTTCAATCTCACACGCGATCCGAAGGAGGAGACCGACGTCGCGACGGAGGCAAGCTGGGTGCGCACGCCGATGCGTCGCATGATCCACGCGTTCACGGAAACGCTCAAAGCACACCCGCCGATACCGCCCGGCGCGCCGGACGACTTCCGCCCCACGTAAGAACGGCGTCAGCGCGCGTTACGCGCGTGCGCGACCAATTGCCGCAGATGCTCGACCGGCCGCACGCCGGGAAGCGCGACGGTCCGGTTCGCGACGAAGGCGGGCACGCCGGTGAGTACCATCTCGTGCGCAAGCCGTTCGTCGTCGAGAACGGACTGCGTGTATGCGCCCGTCTTCAGCGCCTCGCGCAACGTGTCACCTTCGAGTCCCAGCGATTGCGCCAGATCGGTCAGGACCTCGACCTGCCCGATGTTCCGGCCGTGCTCGAAAAAGGCATGGAACACCGCCTCGTTGTAATCGTCGAACCGTTCCTGCGCGCGTGCCCAGTGCGCCGCCTCGTGCGCAAGGCGCGAGCGCGGCTGCACGGGCGGCAGCTTCATGGTGATGCCCATTTGCGCCGCCATGGGGTAGACCGAGGCGTCCCACACGCGATGCAGATATTCGCCGTCCGGATCGAGCGTAGGCGCAGGCTCGGGACGCAGCTCGTATGCGCGCCAAATGACGTGCAGATCGGGATCGCTGCGCGCAAGCTCTGTGACGGCCGGCTCCGCCAGCCAACAGAACGGTCAAACGTAGTCCGAGAAGATTTCCAGCGTGACGGTACTCATGATGTGACCCGAGCAGGTTGCAGGCCTGCTGGAGAAGGCGTGACGAGGTACGGCAGCAACGACACCGCTTTTTTAGAGCGCGTAACAGAATGAGGCGCGCGTGCGGCGCGCGCTGCCGCCCTGTCAGCGAATTCTCCTAGCCGGAATCGTGACAGCGCAGCGCGTGTTTCATTTTGTTAGGGCCTCTTAATGCATCACCTCGAGCAGCTCGATCTGGAACACCAGCGTCGCATTCGGCGGGATCACGCCGCCGGCGCCGCGCTCGCCGTATGCTATGGAAGAAGGACAGGTTAGCTTCGCCTTGCCGCCCGTCTTCATGCGCTGCACGCCCTCGGTCCAGCACGGGATAACGCGGTTCAGCGGAAACTCGGCGGGGCGCCCGCGTTTGTACGAGCTGTCGAACTCGCGCCCATCGGGAAACGTGCCCTGATAGTGCACGCGCACGGTGTCGCTCGCCGACGGACTCTCGCCGCTGCCTTCCTTGAGCGAACGGTACACGAGACCGCTCTTCGTCACTACTGCGCCGGGTTCCTTCGCGGCCGTTGCCGCCACGTCTGATTGGGCCCAGGCAGCCGACACACCCAGCGCCAGCATCACGGTCAACACACTCGTTTTCACTTGCATCGCTCCGGCGGTTTGAAAAGGGGGACATGATCCCCGCTCCTCCGCAGCTTGGCAACCGCCGTAGGCAAGCGCCGGACTCGCGGCGAGCGAGCCCGGCGTGGCGAACGAGGGTCAATCGACGGCGAGGAACAGCGCCACAGCCGCCGCCAGCGCCGCCGGTATGCCGTAGCGCTCGAAGTTCGACACCGAATCACCGACGATGATCTCGACCGGCAGTGGCGTGAGTTCCAGCACGCGGTTAGTCACCGAATCCTCGACAAGGCGCGTGAGCGAGTTCTTGCGGGCGGTGCTCATCACGATCTGGTCGCAGCGCAGCCGCCGCGCAGTGTGCGTGATGCACTTGGCGCGATCGCCGATCTCCGTGTGCACGGAGTACGGTATGCCGAACCTGTCGAGCATCTGGCGCGCCGGCTCGAGCGCCTTCTCCGCGGCGGCACGATAGTAGTCCGCGCGGTTCCTGCGCGGCACGAAGCGTGCGATGCGGCTCGTGAGCGGCGTCTGGACGTTGAGCAGATGGACCTGCATCGTCGTATCGTTCATGAACTGCTTGATGACGTGCCTCACCGCCAACTCGGAGTTGGGCGAGCCGTCGACCGGAATCAGCACTTTTTGCATGGCATTCCGTCCTGTAGAAGTCATGAAGCCCAACTCGGCCGCGAATCGGTGCATCGCGGTCGCCCTTTGTGCCTTGCGCGCCTGCTGCGCCCCTCCCCCGGCCGCCCTGCGCGCGAAGTACAGCTTGAGGAGCTCCATCGCCGCCGGCGCGGCGAAAAAGAACGGCAGCATGAGCAGCCAGTCGTCTGCGCCAAGCGGCACCGTATCGAAGAACGGCTGGAAGAAAGGCACGTAGACGACCATCATCACGAGCAGGAACGACACGCCTACGGCCCATACCATCCAGCGGTTGGAGGTGAGTCCTATGGCGAAGATGCTACGGTATTCGGACCTCGCGGTGAATGCGCGTATCAGCTCCGAACCGCACAGCGTCACGAACGCAATGGTCTGCGCGGCTTCGAGGTGGCCCGGATAGCGCTGCAGCGCGAGGAAGAACACGGTCAGTATGGCGACGGCGTCGACCAGACCGACGATGGCTATGCCGAGCGCCATGTCGCGATTGATGACGTGCTCCGACGCCGGTCTGGGCGGGCGCTTCATGATGTCCGGATCGCCTTTCTCCAGCCCGAGGGCGAGCGCGGGCGCGCCGTCGCTCACGAGATTGAGCCACAAGAGCTGCACCGGCCGCAGCGGAATCGGCATACCGGCCAGCATGGCACCGAACACGATCAGGATTTCGCCGATGTTGCAGGCGAGCAGGAAGTACACGAACTTGCGGATATTCGAGTAGATGATGCGTCCCTGCTCGATCGCCGCCACGATGCTCGCGAAGTTGTCATCGGTGAGAACCATGTCGGCGGTCTGCTTGGCGACATCCGTGCCGGTGATGCCCATCGCGACACCGATGTCCGCGCGCTTGAGCGCCGGCGCATCGTTCACGCCATCCCCCGTCATCGCGACGACGTGCCCTCTCGACTTGAGCGCTTCCACGATGCGTGTCTTGTGCTGGGGCGACACGCGGCAGCACACGTCGAGCCTGTGCGCCTGCGCCGCGAGCGCTTCGTCGCTCATCTGCTCGATCTCCGGTCCGGTCAGGACGAGACCTTCGGGCGTGCGCAGCCCGATGTCGCGCGCGATGGCTTCGGCCGTGTCCTTGTAGTCGCCGGTCACCATGATGCTCTTCAGTCCGGCTCCCCGCGCCACCTTGAGCGCCTCGATCGCTTCCGCGCGCGGCGGATCGATCATGCCCAGCAGCCCGACGAACACGAGGTCCTTCTCTATCGTGTCCGGGGCCACCTTTTCGGGCCGCGCAGCAAGCGGACGATAAGCAACGGCCAGCACGCGCAGCGCATTGCTCGCCATGTCGTGGTTATGCTCGAGGATTTCCGCGCGCATCTTCGCCGTGAGCGGAACGGACTCGCCGTTGTCGGAGCGGCGAGCGCAAAGATCGAGGATCACATCGGGTGCGCCTTTCACGAACGCGACCACCGGCGGATAGCTTACGCCTGAAGCGAAGGCGTGCCCATCGCCTGGCTCGAACGTGTGGATGGTGGTCATGCGCTTCCTGTCCGAGTCGAAAGGTATCTCCTGGACCCGGGGCAGCAGCTTTTCCAATTCCTCGCGCACGCAGCCGCTTTTCGCCGCCGCCACGACCAGCGCGCCCTCCGTCGGATCGCCAACGATGCGCCACGACCGCTTGCCGGCTTCGTCGCACGTTTCCTCCAGCTTTGCGTCGTTGCAGATGAGTGCCCCGTGCAGCAGCAGCTGCGCGTCGGCATCCTTGCGCGGATCGAACGGCTCGGCGCCGATGAAAAACTGCCCCAGCGGGCTGTAGCCCTCTCCGGTGATGCGCAGCCGCTTGCCCCCGGCCCAGCCCTGCACGACGGTCATCTCGTTCTGCGTCAGCGTGCCGGTCTTGTCCGAGCACACCACCGTGGCGCAGCCCAGCGTCTCCACCGCAGGGAGCTTACGGATCAGCGCGTGGTGCCTGATCATGCGCTGCATGCCGAGCGCAAGACAGATGGTGACGATCGCCGGCAGGCCCTCGGGCACGGCCGCGATCGCAAGGCTCACCGCGGTCATGAACAGATTGACGATATCCTTTTTCTCGGCGCGGAGGTACTCCACGAGCCCGCCCTGCAGCGCGGACGCGAGCTGCGTATCGCGCAGCAGCCCGTAGACGAACACCAGCGCGCAGATCGCGAGGCATGCCGTGCCCAGCACCTTGCCCAGATGCTCGAGCTTGCGTTGCAGCGGCGTCGGCTCCGCCTCGAACGACTGGATCATTTCCGCGATGAGACCGATCTGCGTGTGCATCCCCGTCGCCGTTGCGATGCCTTTGCCGCGCCCGTAAGTGATGAGGCTCCCCATGAACGCGCTGTTACTGCGGTCGCCCAGCGGTATGTCGCTCGCCAGCACGGCACCCGCCTGCTTTTCGACCACGACCGACTCGCCGGTGAGCGACGCTTCGTCGATCTTCAAGTTCACGCTTTCCGTGAGCCGCAGGTCGGCCGGCACGTAATTGCCCGCTTCGAGCAGCACGACATCTCCCGGGACGATGGCCCGCCCCGGCACCGTGAGCTGGCGGCCGTCCCGTATCACCTGCGCGTTGGGCGCGGACATCTTCTGCAGCGCTTCGAGCGCCTGCTCGGCCTTGGACTCCTGCACCACGCCAACGACCGCGTTGAGCATGACAATCACCATGATCGCTATGGAATCGACGTACTCTCCGAGCAGCAGCGATACGACGGCGGCGACGACCAGAATGATGACGAGATAATTGTTGAACTGCTCCCACAAGAGCGCGAGAAACCCGGGCCGGGCACGCTCGGTGAGCTCGTTCGGGCCGTACGTCCGCAGCCGGGCTTCGGCCTCCTCGCTGGTAAGGCCGTGCATGAGATCGGTTCTCATGCTCGCGACGACTTCGGCGACCGGCGCGCCATGCGCATGCGTGTCGTGCATTGCGACTCTCCCGGTGAAGACGACAAGCGCAGTATGGTCACGCGCGACGCGCGTGAAAATTCGAAAGATGCAACGCTCGCCGTTACGAATGCGCAACTTCGCGCACGAATCGCCAAGCCTGCATTTACGATTCGTAACCGATCGCGCCTTGACGGGCGGCACACCGCGGTGCTAAAAAGTTTGCGTGCTCGGCGTATCGCCGGCACGACCCCAGAGGGGAGTAGCTACAGCAGCCGCAAGGCTGTTGCGAGGCGGCCGTCAACACGGGCTCACAGCTCCGGCCGCAGCGGCATCCGAGGATGCGGGCGAGACCTTTGCCGACAGGTGAAGGTTTGCTCCCGAAAACAGCGGCCTTCACCTGACGAGGGAAGGCCGCTGTGCTTTTGCACGGCGGGAATGGCCAACTGCGCGGAGAAAGCCATGTCCCACACCGACATCCACCGGTATCTACGTCACGGTACGCTGCCGCAACTGCGGGTGTTCGAAGCAAGTGCGCGATTGGGAAGCCTCGCACGCGCCGCCGAGGAACTGCACATGGCGGCGCCGACGGCTTCCGTGCAGATCAAGAAGCTCACGGACACGCTCGGTGTACCGCTGTTCGAGCAGGTGGGCCGCCGCATGTACCTCACCGAGGCCGGACAGCGCCTGTACGAGAGCTGCACCGACGTGTTTCGCGTGTTCGCCGAGCTCGAGCAATCGCTCGACAGCCTGCGCAGCCTGCGGGCGGGGCACCTGCGGCTCGCCGCAACATCGACGGCGAAGTATTTCGCGCCGCGCCTGCTGGGGGGCTTTCTCGAGCGGCACGCGGGCGTGGAGATCTCGCTGCAGATTCACAACCGCGAGGGGTTGATCGCACGGCTGGAGAACAACGCGGACGATCTCTACCTTTTCACCTATCCGCCGATGGAGAAAGACATCATCGTGCAGGCGTTGCTGCCCAATCCGCTCGTCGTGCTCGCGCGCCGCGATCATCCTTTGGCGCAGCGGAAAGCGATACCGTTCGCGCGGCTTGCCGAAGAGCCGTTCCTCATGCGCGAGCCGGGATCCGGCACCCGGATGGCGGTACTGAGACAGTTCGAGCAGCACGGTCTCACGCCGCGCACCAGAATGGAATTGAGCACGAACGAGGCCATACGCGAGGCGATACTCGCCGGCCTCGGTGTGTCGATCATGTCGCGCTACACCCTGGGGCTCGGCACGGAAGCGAGCGATCTGATATGCCTCGACGTCGAGGGATTCCCGCTCGAAAGCCACTGGCACTTGGTGTATCCGGCCGGCAAGCAGCTTTCGGCCGCGGCGCAGGCATTCATGACGTTCACGCGCGCCGAGGCGAAGAACCTGGCGATCGCCGGATTCGGCGCGGCGACGCGAATCGATACCGCGCGCGCCTAGCCTCATGCATCAGCGCTTTATGTGCGTGACAAGCGCGCCTCATGCGGTGGCTGCGCCCGCGGTGCGGAGCGGCAGCGCGGAGCGCATGCGCGCCGCGCCGCTCGCTCAAGACCTCATTGGCTCTTCGCCGCCTTCTCCTTCTGCAACTGCGCCTGATAGAGCTTCTCGTAGTGCTCCACCTTCGCGAGATATCCGGCAGGGTCCACGAAACGCTTCGGATCGTACGCGTCGCCCGGCTTGTACTTCTGATGCAGGTTGAAATGCCCCGCATGGGACGAAACCCACACATCAGGCTTCATCTGCTTCTGCTTCGCGAACGTGCTCTCGTAGGCCTGCGTGATTCCGGGGAAGCCCGGCATGCCGCTTACCGTAACGCCGGGATTGATCGTTCCCATGTTGACGATCAGCACGTTGTACGGCTTGCCGCCTTCCTGCACGGTATAGCTGAAGCTGCTCGCGCCCTTGGTATGCCCCGGATGGTGATGCAGCGTGAGCTCGACTTCGCCGAGCCGCACCTTGTCGCCGTCCTTCAACCGCTGATCCACCTTGATCGGCTCGTAGATCGCGCCGCGTCCCTGCGGGTAGCGGTAGTCCATGCTGCCGCCGGATTCGAGCAGGTCCGCGTCGTCCTCGTGCATCAGCATGCGCGCGCCGGTGAGTCGCTTGATCTCCGTCATGCCGGCGACATGGTCCCAGTGGCCATGAGTCGCGAGCAGCAGCTTGATGTCGCCGAACTTGAAGCCCAGCTTTTCGATGTTGGCGCGTATCCCGGGCACCGAGTTATTGATGCCGGTGTTGATCAGGATGTTGCCGTCGCGCGTGGTGATGAGGTAGACCGCGAGGTCGTAGGTGCCGACGTAGTACAGGTTGCCGATGATGCGCAGCGGCTCGAACGGCCTCACGTACGCTTCGTTGGTGACGGGAAGCTGGCGGAAGCCCTGCGCCTGTGAGGCGAGCGGCACCGCGGCGGCGAGCCCGGCGACCAGTGCGGCCGCCGCGAGGTATGCGACTCTCATGTGGATCTCCCTGGTGATGTGGTGAAGCCGCGCCACCTCCTGCCTGCGGCGTTGACGCGGGCCCGTCCTGCGACGGTCGGGAAAGTGTAGCACCGCCCCGCGCGAACGTTCGCCCGACGCGCCTGCCGGGATGGTGTGAAAGCTGCCGCCTGCCCGTACCCGGCACGCCGCAGCATTTGCCGAGCGGTTTGCGTCGGGCTAGCGCAGCAGAAAAGGCCTGGTCGCTTCGACGAATCCGGAAGGATTGTCGAGCATCACATGGTGATACGTGTTCTCCGCTTCGCTGAGCTCGAGCTGCGGGCAAAGCCGTCGCGCGTCCGCATAGACCTCGGGCGTGATGCGCTCGCTGTGGCTGCCGCGCACGAGCAGCGCGGGGATCTTAATGCGGCTCCAGTAAGGACGGCCGTCGTGATCTTCACGCGTCGCATACACCGCGCGATCGAACTTGAGCTTCCACGTGCCGTCGGGCAGCTGGCGGCCGCTGTGACGTGCGATGTGATGCACGACTTGCGGCGCAGCCACCGAATGCCCCGGGCGCAGGCGATAGCGTGAGACGAGCTCCTGCTGCGATGCATAAATGCTGCCCGGCTTCTTTCCCACGTCGCGCAGCCTCGCTACGCGCTCCGGCGTCAGATGGAAAGTGCTGTCGACGACGATCAGCTTCTTCACGCGCCCGGGATACGTAGCCGCATAGAGCTGCGACACGATGCCGCCCATCGAATGTCCCATCAGCACGAAATCCTTGAGGTCGAGCGCATGCACCGCCGCGTCCAGATCGGATGCGTAATCGCGATACAAGTACGAGGCCGGCGTCTTCCACTCGCTGTCGCCGTGGCCCCGCAAGTCGATCGCCAGTACGTGAAAGTCGCGCACGTAAGCTCCCGCGACGAAATCGTACCAGTGGGCGTGCGCAGCTCCACCATGCACGCACAGCATCACCGGGCGCCCCGCGGTGCCGTAGTCGAGGTAGTGCAGCTTAAGGCCGTTCGCCTCGACGTAGCGGCTGGTGGAGGGCGCGGGTGTGAGCGCGGGCGTCGCGGCTGCGCTCGTCGCGTGCGGCTGTGAGTTCATGCTTCGGACTCCGTTGCGGCAAGTGTTGGCCGCGAATCATACGCGAGGCGGCCCGTCGCGGCAGCAAGTGCGCAACCTCCAACGGATGGCCGGGTCCAAACTCGTCTATGGATGCACGCTGGAAACGACGGCTTGCCGGATCGCTCGCGGGCCTGATGTGGTACGCCATGACCGCGCATGCCCAGATGCCGGCGGAGTCGGTCGCCCGTCACCGGCTGCAACGGCAACAGGTCGAGGATGCGTTGCGTCTCGGAACGCAGCAGGCCCGCGTGCCACGGGGCGTGTTGTCGCCTTCGGACGCGCGTCGCCTCGATGAGCTGCAGCTCCGGCAACGTGTCGAACAGCAGCGGCTGGCCCACGAGCAGCTCATGCTGCAGCAGCAACGCGCGCGCGATCCGCACGCGCTGGGTCTGGACACGCAGCAGCGGCTGCTCGACCAGGAGCGGCAGCTGCAATTGCAGCGTTTTGCGCTCGAGCAGGAGCAGCTCCTGCGCACAGCGAGGCCGCGCCCGCTGCAGCGCCCGGTCCCCGACGGCGCGCTGCATCCTTGACATTCTCCGTGCTCGGCCGCCCATGCGCCGACGCGCAACGGCGGCCGCCGGCTCTGTTGTAGAATCGCCGTTCACACCGAGGAGGAGCTCGCATGCAAGTCACCGCAGAACAAGTCGGTTCCGCCAGCACCGTCCGCGTCGTCCCGCTTTCGGCACATATAGGCGCCGAGATCGCGGGCGTCGATCTGGCGCACCTCACCGACGCGCAGTTCAAGATCATCTACGACGCCTGGATGGACCATCTCGTCCTGCGTTTCCGCGGCCAGAATCTCACCAAGGAAGACCTGCTCGCGTTCAGCCGCCGCTTCGGCGAGTTCGACAAAGCGCCGATCAACGTCAAGGGCGAGCCGTGGATAGCCGGCTATCCCCATCTCGCCGTGATGTCCAACATCGTGGAAAACGGCCAGCTGCTCGGCAGCCTTGGCTACGGCGAAGCGGTGTGGCACACCGACATGTCGTACAACGACGTCACGCCCTCGGCCGCGCTGCTGTACGCCCTCGAAGTGACGAAAACCGGCGGCGAAACCGGTTTCCTCAGCATGTACCACGCGTACGAGACGCTGCCCGACGATCTCAAGTCGGCCATCGAAGGCCGGCAGATCAAGCATGACGCCAGCCGCAACAGCGCCGGCGAGCTGCGGAAAGGCTACAGGGACGTCACCGACCCGCGGGAAGCGCCCGGAGCGGTGCACCCGATCGTCGTGCGCCACCCCGTCACACAACGTCGCGCACTGTTTCTTGGGCGCCGGCCGCTCTCCTACATCATGGGCATGCCGCTCGAGGAGAGCGAAGCGCTGCTCGATCGACTCTGGGCGCACGCAACGCGCGAGGAGTTCGCGTGGTTCCAGAAATGGAGCGTCGGCGATTTGATGATGTGGGACAACCGCTGCGCGATGCACAAGCGCACCGCATTCGATCCGAACGAGCGTCGCTACATGCTGCGAACGCAAGTCAAAGGCGTGCGTCCCGTCGCCTGATCGTCCCGCCGTGGCAGGCGCTCCTGTGCGCCTGCCTGCTCACGGCTGCAGGTATCTTTCCTCTTCGGCGGTCATGTGCCCCGCTCGGCGCGTATCGGGCATCAGGATCGCGGCAACGAGCGAGACGGACGCAAACACGGTCACGTACCAGAAGAAGCTCGACTCCTCGCCTATCGACTTGAACCACAACGCGACGTACTCCGCCGTTCCGCCGAACGCGGCGTTCGCGAGCGCGTACGACAACCCGACTCCGAGCGCGCGCACGTGCATCGGAAAAAGCTCGGCCTTCACCACACCGCTCACCGACGTATAAAAGCTCGCCCCGGCGAGCGCGAGCAGTATGAGCCCGAAGGCCGAATACGGACTCCTGACGTTGGCGAGATTGCTGAGTATGGGCACGGTAGCGAGCGTCATGAAGCTGCCGAAGCACAGCATCGAATTGCGGCGCCCGATGCGATCGGACAGCGCGCCGAACGCGGGCTGCATCAGCATGAAGCAGCACAGCGCCGCCGTCATCACGTTGCTCGCCATGGAAGCGCTCATGCCCGCCGTGTTCACCAGGTACTTCTGCATGTAAGTCGTGTAGGTATAGAACGTAAGCGACCCGCCTGCGGTGAATCCAAGCACGGTGAAGAAGGAGCGCGGATAGCGGAACACGCCGCGTATCGTCCCCGCTTCGTGATGTTGCCGCGCGCTCGCCGACGTGGTCTCGGCGAGCGTGCGCCGCAGATAGAAAGCGATGACTGCGGCAATCGCGCCGATGAAGAACGGGATGCGCCAGCCCCACGCATGAATCTCCGCGTCGGAGAGCACGTGCTGCAGGACGACGATCACCAGCACGGCGAGCAGCTGGCCGCCGATGAGCGTCACGTACTGGAAAGATGAAAAGAAGCCGCGATTTCTGTGTGTGGCCACTTCGCTCATGTAGGTTGCGCTCGTCCCGTACTCGCCGCCGACAGACAGGCCTTGCACCAGACGCGCCACGAGCAGCAGCGCCGGTGCGGCGAGCCCGACGCTCTCGTACGTCGGCAGCACGGACACCATGAGCGATCCCGCGCACATCATGATGACGGCCACCATCATCGAGAAGCGGCGTCCCTTTTTGTCGGCGAGATAGCCGAACAGCCAGCTCCCGATCGGGCGCATCAGAAAACCGGCCGCGAACACGCCGGCTGCGTTCAGCAGCTGCGTGGTCTGGTTGCCTGCCGGAAAGAACTGCGACGCGAAATAAAGCGCCGTGAATGCGTAGACATAGAAGTCGAACCACTCGACGAGGTTCCCGGAGGAGCCGGCGACGATGGCGCGTATGCGGCGAGCGGTGTCCGACGGATGGGACGCCGATACGGCAGGTGCATGAGCAGAGGCCATGCACCCTGGCTGCAAGTTCGGGACCCGGAAAAGCGTGCGGTGCGCGCGAAGTCAGGAGAACTTGAAGTACGCCAGCACGGTGGCGAGGATGAGCGCCACCGATACGGCGAGCCAACCCAGCCAGTCGGGAATGATGCGATCTCTTCTTTGGCGGTCTGCCACGCGTTCGCTCCGG
>JBLNBW010000299.1:0-8907 GCA_050260255.1 Rhodospirillaceae bacterium
TCACGAACAAACCGTGAGGCGGGAGGCGGAACGCGGAAGGCGGCGCACCGCGGTGAGCGGACAACTCAGCTTCCTTTTACCGCGATGTCGATCACGGGGCGGCCGGTAGGGCCTACACGAGGCATCGGCTTCCAGGCATGCCCGTACACCACCTCGAACGTCGCCGGCAGCTTGCCTTCGCGACGCAGCGGCTCGTAATTCGCCGTCACGGCGCGCAACAGTCCTTTTCCGGTCAGCGCCCGGGGGCGGCCGCCGGTAACGTTGTGCGCGCCAATGGCCTTGAGGTCCTGCATGAGGTGGCGCACCGTGTCGTAGGTCAGCGTGAAGGGTTCCATGTCGATCACCGGATCGGCGTACCGCGCGCCGGTGAGCATGTCGCCGATGTCGTGCATGTCGATGAAGCGATTGACGTGCGTGTAGCCGCTGCCGCTGTACGCTGCGCGCAGCTCCTTCAGCGTGTCCGGACCGAACGTGCTGAACATGAGCAGGCCGCCGGGCTTCAGCACGCGATGCATCTCCTTGAAGGTCCCCGCCAGATCGTTCACCCATTGCAGCGCGAGGTTGGACCACACCATGTCGACGCTTGCCGTCGCGAATGGCAGGCGCTCGATATCGCCACATACTTGCGACAGCGGCGAACGCAGACCGGGGAGCGCCCGCCACCACGGCATGCGAGTCCGTCCCCGCACCAGCATGGCAAGCGAGATATCGAATGCGACGATATGCGCGTCGCCGTAACGCTCGCGCAACAGGGGCAGCGCGTTTCCCGTGCCGCTGCCGGCGTCGAGCAGCATCTGCGGCCGGTGTTTGATGTAATCGAGGCGCTCGGCCATGCGGCGACACACTTCGTGCTGCAGCACCGCCGCCGCATCGTACGTGTCTGCTGCATTGCTGAAGGCGCGGCGCACTTCGCGCTTGTCTATCGTCTCACTGCTCATACAGAAATTCCGAAATCGACGCGGCCACTGCGGCCGGGTCTGAAATGTGCGGTGCGTGCGCCGCGTTCGACACGACCTCGAGCTTACTGTGCGGCAGCAGCGCGCGCAGCCGCTCGGCCGCATCCAGCGGCACGAGACCGTCGCGCCCGCCGTGAATCAACCGCGTTTGCTGCGTGACGTGCGGCGCCAGCGCGCGCAAATCGCCGTTCTTGAGGCATTCCAGGCCGTGGTCGAGCGCGACCTCATCGTGCGGCGCGAGCGCATCGCGCAGCACGCGGGCGACGCCATGCACGTTCGCATCGCCGCGTGCCTGCAGCAGCGTAAATCGCCGTAGCGCGTCCGCGGGATCGCGATGCATGTCGGCCACGAATTCCTCGAACACCGAAGCCGCCATGCCGGCGGGCCAGTCGGGCCGCGCGACGAAGCAGGGCGTGGCCGCAATCAGTATCAGGCGCGCGACCTGCTGCGGCCGGTCATGAGCCCACTGCAGTGCGACCTCCGCGCCGAGTGACCATCCGATGACATCGCAACGCTCGGGCGCGTATCTCGCCGCAGCGGCTGCGAGCTCCTCCACCGATCGGCCCTGCAGCGCGTGCAGATTGATGATTTCGGTCGACCAATGCCTCGGCGCTGCCGCAAGCAGCGGGTGCCACGCCGACTCCGACATGGCCCAGCCGTTGAGAAACACGATGTCGGCGGTCATGCAAGCTCACAGATGGTGCGCGCAAGCCGCTCCACGTCACCGGCGGTGTGCGTCGCCGAGAGCGAGATGCGCAATCGCGCGGTACCGGCCGGCACGGTGGGCGGTCTGATGGCCGGCACCAGCACGCCGCGCTCGGCAAGCCGCCCGGCCAGCGCGAGCGCCCGCGTGTTATCGCCGACGATCAACGGCTGGATTGCCGTGTCGGACGGGAGCACGGTCCACGGCGCGGCATTTAAGCCGGTGCGCAGCAAGGCGACGAGCCGCCGCAGATGCTCACGCCGCGATTCTTCGGTTCGGATGATGTCGAGCGCAGCGAGCAAGGCGTGTGCGAGCATCGGCGGCGTCGCGGTCGTGTAGATGTACGTCCGGGCACGTTGGAGCACGGTGTCCACGATCTCGGGCTGCGCGGCGACGAAAGCGCCGTACACGCCGGCCGCCTTGCCCAACGTCGCCATGTACACGATGCGCTCGGAACCCACGCCCAGATGCGCGAGGGTGCCTCGTCCTTGTGCGCCGAGAACGCCGAAGCCATGCGCATCGTCGACGACGAGCCACGCATCGTAGCGCTCGCAGAGGGCAAGCAGCTCGGCGAGCGGCGCGATGTCGCCGTCCATGCTGAAGACGGCGTCAGTGAGCACGACCTTGCGGCGCGCCCGCGATTGCGCCAGCAATCGCGCGAGCGCTGCGACGTCGCAGTGCGCGTAGCGTTTGAACTGGGCACGCGACAGCAGCACCGCATCGTTGAGCGATGCATGATTCAACCGATCGGCGAACACGGCATCGTCCCGCCCTGCGAGCGCCGTAACGATGCCGATGTTCGCCATATAGCCGGTAGAAAAGAGCAGCGCGCGCGGTTGCCCGACGAACCCTGCGAGCGCTGCCTCGAGCGCTTCATGCGCGCTGGAGTGACCTACGACCAGATGCGACGCGCCCGAGCCGACGCCATACCGGGCGGCACCGTCTTGCGCCGCGGCGATGAGCCTGGGATCCGCAGCGAGCCCCAGATAATCGTTGCTGCAGAAGGCGACGTACTCCCGACCGTCGACCGTGACACGCGGCCCCTGCGCCGTCTCGAGCGTTCGGCGAAAGCGACGCAGGCCGCCCGCGTCGAGCTCCCTCAGCTCGCCTGCAAGCTCAGCAAGGCCGCTGAAGCGCTGCGGCGCGTAATCCGTAACTGCCTCACCATTCACGGTTCACGCTTCACCGCCTTCGACGGGCATGGGATGAAGACCGAGTTTCGCGAACAGCTTCTGGTCGCGCTCGACTTCCGGGTTGCCGGTCGTCAGCAGCTTGTCGCCATAGAAAATCGAATTGGCGCCGGCGAGGAAACACAGCGCCTGCGTGCTCTCGGACATCTCCTGCCGTCCCGCGGACAAGCGCACCATGGCTTTCGGCATGGTGATACGCGCAGCCGCAATGGTGCGGACGAACTCGAGTTCGTCGAGCTTCTCGGTGCCGTGCAGCGGCGTGCCCTCGACTTGCACGAGGTTGTTGATGGGCACCGACTCGGGGTATGGATCCATGTTGGCTAGCTGCGCGATGAGCCCGGCCCGGCTGCGGCGCGATTCGCCCATGCCGACGATGCCGCCGCAGCACACGTGCAGCCCCGCTTCGCGCACCTGCGCGAGCGTATCGAGCCGGTCGTCCTGCGTGCGCGTCGTGATGATTTCGCCATAGAACTCCGGCGCGGTGTCGATGTTGTGGTTGTAGTAATCGAGACCCGCCTCTTTCAGCTGCTGCGCTTGGCCGGTCTTGAGCATGCCGAGGGTCGCGCATGTTTCCATGCCGAGACTGCGTATGCCCTTGATCATGGCGAGCACCGTATCCAGGTCGCGCTGCTTGGGGCTGCGCCAGGCTGCGCCCATGCAAAACCGGGTCGCGCCTTTTTCGCGGGCAAGCTTCGCGGCGGCAACGACTTCTTCCACCGGCATGAGCTTCTCGTTTTCCACGCCGGTGTGGTAACGCGCCGCCTGCGGGCAGTATCCGCAGTCCTCGGGACAGCCGCCGGTCTTGATCGACAGCAGCGTCGACATCTGCACCGCGTTGGCATCGAAGTGCTGGCGGTGAACCTGTTGTGCCCGATACAGAAGATCGTTGAACGGCAGATCGAGCAGCGCAACCACTGCGTCGACCGTCCAACGGGCCGCCCGGGTGCCCGCGTCAGCGGCAGCGCGTCGCGGATCGTTAGTGGCGAGTGTGTCCATGCTTAAGCTCCAGGCGTTTTTCAAGTAAGCGTCGAATGATCCCGATCGGGGGAATACTTGTCAAATTGCGCGGCCAGCGCTTTAAACAGGTGGTTACGGATCGCGCAGCAGAGCGTGCCGCAGCCATGCATTCTTTGCGGCACGACCGCCGGCCCACACGTCTTGTGCGAAGGATGCGTCCTCGATTTGCCGGCTCTCCCGCGAGCAGCATGCACCCAATGCGCAGCACCGCTTGCCGCCGGCGACCGTTGCGGCGCATGCGTGGCCCACCCGCCGCATTACGACAGCGTCACGGCAGTTTACGTTTATGACTTCCCGATCGATGCGCTCATCCACGCTTACAAATATGGCGGCGAGTTGCGGCTTGCCCGCCTTTTTGCCGATACGCTGGCCGAGCGCAGGCTCCCGCCTGTCGACGCGCTCATCCCCATGCCGCTCTCCGAGCCACGCCTGCGCGAGCGCGGCTACAACCAGGCCTTGGAGCTCGCACGGCGCCTCGGACGGCTGCGTGGCATACCGGTGCTGCGTGAAGCGTGCCGCCGGGTCGTCGATACACCGGCACAGGCGCTGCTGCCGTGGCGCGAGCGGCCGCGAAACGTGCGAGGGGCCTTCGTATGCGATGCCGACGTGGCCGGCATGCGGGTCGCGGTGCTGGACGACGTGCTCACCACCGGCGCAACGCTGAACGAGCTCGCGCGCAATCTGAAGCGGGCGGGCGCAGTGGAAGTGCACGGGTGGGTGGCGGCGCGAGCAGTGCAGCGCGCGTATCGGCGCAGCAGCGACGACGGTTTCGACTGATTGGGCGGCTCCGCAGCCGCAAGCGCGGCGCCACGAACGCCTGCGGTTCTGGCGTCCCCTGCACCGGCTGCCCGTAGCGCGTCGTGACACCCTTTAAACTATCTGTCGACGGCGAGGCCGGCAGGTATCAGCGATCCGCGCTATACCGCTCCGCCTCACGCTTTCGCGAACTCATTCCACCATGCTGCATATCGTCCTCTACGAGCCCGAGATCCCGCCGAACACGGGCAATGTGATGCGTCTTGCCGCGAACACCGGGGCGATGCTGCATCTCGTCAAGCCTTTGGGGTTCACCCTGCGCGACAAGGCGCTCGAGCGCGCCGGGATGGATTATCGCGAACGTGCCGCGATACGGCTGCACGACAGCTGGGCCGAATGCCGGGCAAGCCTTGGCGCTTTTCCTTTTTATGCCGTCACGACACGCGGCGCGCGCCGATATGACGATGTGCGATACCAGGCGCACGACGTGCTGGTTTTCGGACCGGAGACACGCGGCCTGCCGCACGAGGTCCTGGAAAGCTTCCCGCCCGAGCATCGTCTGCGCATACCGATGATCGCTGGCAGCCGCAGTCTCAATCTCGCGAATGCAGTGACTGTCGTGGTGTACGAAGCGTGGCGACAACTCGGCTTCGCAACGCTACGCAACGAGGAGTAAGGGAAAAGGGCGAAGCGCGCCCTCCGCCCTCGTTCGAGACGCGTTATCGCCCGTGTTCGAACTTGGGCTCGCGCTGCAGGAGCTCCTGCACTACCGCGCGGCCTGCCGTCGGGTCGTCGAGCACCCGGCACACGGCGCGCGTGATCGGCATATCGACGCCCAATGTGCCGGCGAGCCGATCCACTTCGCGCGCGGTATTGACGCCCTCCGCCACATGGCCGAGCTCGCCAAGTATGGCCGACAGCGCTTCGCCACGACCCAGCCGCAAGCCGACCCGCCGATTGCGCGATAAATCGCCGGTGCAAGTGAGTATCAGATCGCCGAGTCCTGCGAGGCCCATGAACGTCTCCGCGCGCCCGCCCATGCGCGTGCCGAGCCGCATGATCTCCGCGAGGCCTCGCGTGATCAGCGCCGCGCGCGCGTTATGCCCCAGCGCCAGCCCATCGCAAATACCGGCTGCAATCGCCATCACGTTCTTCAGCGCACCGGCCACTTCCATGCCGACGACGTCCTCGCCGCAATAGACGCGCAATGAGCCGCCGTGGAGCGCGCGCGCCGTTTCGCTTGCGAAAGCGACATCGGACGCGGCGATCGTCACAGCGGTCGGCAGGCCGCGCGCGACTTCGTCTGCAAAGCTGGGCCCGGATAGCACGCCGTGAGGCAGCGCGCGGCCGCGCACCTCTTCACACACTTGGTGCGGCAGCTTGCCCGTGTGCGGCTCGAAGCCCTTGCACAGCCAGATGACCCCGCCATGCCAGCGCAACGCTTCGATGCGACGCAATGTTTCACGCATGGCGCCCGTGGGTACGGCGACGAGCACGAGGTCGCAGGACAACGCCTCGGAAAGCTCGGACGTAATGCGAACCTCGGGCGGCACAGCGTGCTGCGGAAGATAGCGCTCGTTGACGCGCGAGACGCGCATCGTCTCGCACTGCACGGCATCGCGCGCCCAGAGGGTCACCGCATGGCAGCGCGCAAGATGTATCGCCATCGCCGTCCCCCATGCGCCGGCACCGAGCACCGCGATGTTCATGCGCCACCCTTGATCGATGCGGCCGGGAAACGATGCGGCACGCATGCGCCGCTCCCCCGCCTTATGCAGCGAGCCACTACGAGCCCCAGACTTGCGCAGCCTTGATGTAACCGGTACTGCCGTCCTCGTGCTTTATCTGAAGCCAGCCGGCCGGCTCGTTGCCGATCACTTCGAGGACGACGTTCTGCTGCGCTTCGAACACGACGGATGCCTGGTCATCGGCCGCTTGCCGCACTGGAGCGACGGGGGTCTTCACGATCACCGTGCGGCGGTCGGCGAGGTCGCGCGTTTCGACCCATGAGAACGTCCCGTTGGCGTCGCGCACCTTGGTCCAGCCCTCGAGCTGCACGGTCACTTCGAGCGGATAGCCGCGGCTTACGATGTACAGCCTCTTCGCCTTGCTCGACGGCGCATCGAACAGGATCGCCGCATTGTTCGCGACGGACTTGAACTCGGCCGCAGCCGCACCGGCGGCTACGCCGGCGGTCGCCACCCATGCAAGCGCAAGCGCCCGTGCGCGGACCATGTCAGTGCGTCGCCGGCGGCGTGCCTTGCGCTTGCTGTTGCTGCTGTTGCTGTTGTTGCAGCTCCTGCAGGCGCTGCTGATAGATCACGTCGAAGCTCATGTGCTGCAGGGTCACCGGCGGCAGTCCCGCGCGCCACACCGCGCCGGCCACGGCCTCCCGCGCATAGGGGAGCAACGTATTCGGACATATCGTGCCCAGCACGGCGTCGAGGTCCGGCTGCGCGATATTGCGGATCTGGAATATGCCGGCCTGCGCGACCTCGACGAGGAACAGCGTCTTTTCCTTGATCTTCGCGGTGACGGTGACGGTGAGCACGACTTCGTACAGCCCTTCCTGCGACATCGGCTTCGCCTGATTGTGGACATTGACCTCCACTTGCGGCGCCTCGCGCTCGAGAAAGATTTCGGGCGCGTTGGGGATCTCGAGGGACATGTCCTTGAGATAGATTTTTTCGATGCCGAATAACGGCTGCTGCGTCTGCTGTTCGCTCATGGGAAATCCTGGTGATCGGGGGTGTTAGTCGGGGCGCTTTAACAGCTCGTCGAGCTTCCCGGCGCGGTCGAGGGCGGCAAGATCATCGTAGCCGCCGACATGCGTTTCTCCGACGTAGATTTGCGGCACGGTACGGCGTCCGGTCTTTTCCATCATCTCGGCGCGGCGTTCCGGCTGGAGGTCTATGCGCACTTTTTCGATGGCGGCGACGCCTTTGGACGTCAGCAGCCGCTCCGCCATCTGGCAATACGGGCATACGCCTGTGCTGTACATCATCACTTTGGCCATTATTTCTCCAACGGAATGCCGGCCTGGCGCCACGCCGCAAGGCCGCCCTGCAGGTTATAGACTTCCTCGTAACCGTGTTTTCGGAGCAATGCGCTTGCCGTGCGCGACCGATTGCCGGTTGCACACGCCACGATGATGGGCTTGGATTTGGCTTTTTCCAGTTCCTTCAGGCGGCTTTCGAGCTGCGCCTGCGGAATGTGCCGTGCGCCGGGTATGTGCCCGCTTTTGAATTCTGCCGCGTCGCGCACGTCGATCACCACCGCGTCGCGCCGGTTGATGAGCTGCACCGCCTGCAGCGGCCCGACTTCCTTGCCCGGATTGGAAAGGCGGTTGATGAACGGCCACACGAGCATGCCTCCCGATACCACCGTGGTGGCGAAGAGGATCATGTTCATCGGGCTTTTTTGCAGAAAGACCAGGAAAGCTTCCATCTCACACTTTCATCCGTGCCCGGCGAGCGCGGCATGGCGGGGTATTTTGGCGGACGCCAATTCTAACAGAGGCGCGATTGCGGAGGGGCAGGCGCTCCAGCGTCGCTTCCTCCGCGCGATGAGACGAAACATGCGGGCGGCCGCTCGAGGTTATTGGTTTAAAATCCGATCTTACGCCGACACGCCCCCCGAACTCTTTCACTCATGACGAAGATCACCCCTGTTCTGCTCATCATTCTCGATGGCTTCGGCCACCGCGAAGAGTGCGACCACAACGCAATCTGCCAGGCGCGCAAGCCGCACTGGAATTTCCTGTGGAGCAAGTATCCGCACACGACGATAGACGCGTCCGAAAAGTGGGTCGGGCTGCCCAAGGACCAGATGGGGAATTCGGAAGTCGGCCACATGAACATCGGCGCGGGGCGTGTCGTCTATCAGGACTACACGAAGATCGAGCACGCGATCGAAACCGGGGAATTCCAGAAGAATCCGGTCCTCGTGCAGGCCGTGGAAACCGGCAAGAAAAGTGCGCTGCACATCCTGGGACTCGTCTCGCCCGGCGGCGTCCACAGCCACGAGTCGCAGATCCATGCCATGGTGGACATGGCGGCCAAAGCCGGTGTGAAGAACATCTACGTGCATGCTTTCCTCGACGGCCGCGACACCCCCCCGCGCAGCGCCGAGCCGTCGCTTGCAGCGATGGAGCAAAAGCTCGCCAGCCTCAAAGCGGGACGCATTGCCTCCATCTGCGGGCGCTATTACGCCATGGACCGCGACAAGCGATGGGAACGCGTCAAGCCTGCGTACGATCTCATTACGCAGGGCATCGCTCCCTACA
>JBLNBW010000300.1:0-4093 GCA_050260255.1 Rhodospirillaceae bacterium
ATCGGCGCAACCACCCGGCAACAATCGGTGGAGCGCAGCGGGCTAATCGCGGAGCGCCTGCCGCTGCTTGCGAAAATGATGCCATGGATCGGCCACACGGCGACACGTGCGCGCGGCACGGTCGGCGGCTCTCTCGCCAATGCCGATCCCGCAGCTGAGCTCGAGCTTGCCGCTATCACACTCGACGCGACATTGACCTATCGGCTTGCCGGCAAGTCGGTCGATACGCCCGCTTCCGAATTCTTTCTCGGCGCGATGACCACGGCATTACCCGCAGGCGCGTGCCTTGCGGCGGTGCGCTTTCCGGCTTGGCCCGAACACCGTATCGGCACCGGCTTCCACGAAGTGAGCGCGCGGCGCAGCGATTTCGCCTTCGCGTCGGCAGCCGCGCAAGTCGCGGTTGACGAGGACGGGACTTGCAGACGTATCGCCGTCGGCGTCGGCGCCGTGACGGAATCGCCATTGCGCCTCTTGGAGGTCGAACGACAATTGACCGGAACGCGGCTTGAAGACTCGAAAGTACGCGATGTCGTACGCGGCGCGCTCGCCGACATCGAAACTATGTCAGATCTGCATGCGACCGCCGACTATCGCCGCCGCGTTGCGGCAAAGTTGGCCATGCGCGCGATCCTCGATGCCGGCGCCGAATGCAAGGCAAAGTCCCATGCGCACTGAGCTCACCGTCAACGGCGCAACGCACGTCGTCGAGGTCGAACCGCGCACCACGCTGCTCGACTGTTTGCGTGACAACCTCCGGCTCACAGGCGCGCATGCGGGCTGCGAGCACGGGGTATGCGGAGCGTGCACCGTGCTGTTTGACGGCGTCGCCGTCCGCTCATGCCTGATATTTGCCGTGCAGGCTGACGGGGTGCCAATCACCACCATCGAAGGCATCGCACCGGGGCCGGGCGAGCTGTCGCTGATCCAGGACGCTTTCTGCGAGACACATGGAATGCAGTGCGGCTATTGCACGCCGGCGATGATCCTGACCGCGCATGCTCTGCTGGCGAACAATCCATCGCCCACACGGGAGGAGATCGTCAACGCGATCTCCGGCAACATCTGCCGCTGCACCGGCTATGCTCAGATCGTGGAAGCGATCGCGCTCGCTGCCGAGCGCATGCGCGGCGCCAACCGCCCGGCGGAGGCGACATGAGCGTGCCGTCGCACTTCCGTTTCGTCTCGACCGACCGGCGCGTGCGCGAGGATCGCCGCTTTGTCGCCGGCAAGGGGCGCTTCGTCGCCGACGTCGATGTCGCGAACACCAAGCATGTGGCATTGGTGACATGTCCGTATGCCGCGGCGCGCATCAGGAGCATCGACAAGAAAGCGGCGCTGGCGATGCCCGGCGTGCATTACGTGCTCGACGGGCGCGAGCTCGCCGAAGCAACCAACCCGCTTGCTACCGGGCTTGATACGCCGAACGTGCCGCGCAGGCCGCTGGCGGTCGATGTTGCGCGCTATTCCGGCGAATGGGTTGTGGCGGTCGTTGCCGACACGCGAGCGCTCGCCGAGGACGCCGCCGAAGCTGTCGAAATCGAGTACGAACCGCTGCCGTTCGTGCTCGACGCCGAGAAGGCGCTCGGAAAGGATGCGCCGCTCGTGCACGAGGCGCACGGCACGAACGTGCTGCTCGACCGGACATTCACCTGGGGCGAAGTCGAAAAGGATTTTGCCGAGAGTCCGCGCAAATTGTCGCTGCGCGTCAAGTGGGCGCGCTCGTCCACCGTGCCGGTCGAAACTTTCGGTGTGCTTTCGAGCTGGGATCCGTGGCGCGAGATTCTCGACGTGTGGGCGTCGATCCAAATGCCGCGTTACACCGAGCAGATCGCCGGCGCCTTGAAAATTCCGATGTCATCCGTGCGCCTGCATCACGATGTCGATGTGGGCGGCAGCTACGGCATCAAGCGCGGCATCAAGCATGCGGTGTTAACCGGCTACCTCACACGGCGCCTCGGTCTTCCGGTGCGATTGATCGAGGATCGACTCGAAAACATGCGCGGCGGGGACGCTCACGGGCCGGAGCGCCTGTTCGACGTTGAGGTCGCGTTCGACGACAACGGCGTCGTGCGCTCGATGAAGATGCGCGCGCTGGAAAACGTGGGCGCGTATGCCGGACGCTCCCCGTTTCAGCTTGGCAAGCCGATCGGGTCCATCGTCGGGCCTTACAAAATCAAGAGCGTGCAGTACCGCGCGATGGCGGTCGTCACCAACAAGACCACGCAGGAAGCGGTACGCGGCTTCGGTCAGGGGCCGACCAACCTCGCGCTCGAGCGCATGATGGACGAGGTCGCCAATGCACTTCATCTCGATCCACTGGAGGTGCGCCGGCGCAACCTGATCCGGCATGACGAATTTCCTTATCGGATTCCGAGCGGCACCGAATATGACAGCGGCAATTACGAGACGGTTATCGCCAAAGTCATCGCCGGCGGCAGATATGACGAGCTCAAGCAGGAGCGCGACCGGCTGCGGCGTGAGGGCATGCTCGCCGGCATCGGCATCGCCGCCTGTCTCGAGCCGAGCGGCGGCAACGCCACGTTCGAGGCGTTGATCAATCCGAAAGTGACGACCTCGACCTTCATGGACTCCTGTCGCATCAATGTGGACGGGAGCGGGGCGATCACTGCGACCATGCACACGACGTCGTCGGGCCAAGGGCATGAGACACTGGTTGCGACTGTCATCGGCGAAGTGTTGCAAATCGATCCCGACACCATTCGCGTGACGCGCCCGGACTCGCTCGCTTCATTGCCAAGCGGGACACCCGTCGGCAGCCGCATGGCGATCATGCTCGGCGGCGCTGCCTTCCATGCAGCGAACAAGTTGAAAGACAAGCTCATCCGGATCGCGGCACACGATCTCGGCATTCCGCTCGAGCGCGCGGTTTACGAACAAGGCACTGTGTCCGACCGCGATGCGCGGGCAAAACGGCGCACGATCAAAGAAATCGCGACCATCGCCGACCGCAACTATCACCGCATGCCGGAGAACATGGAACCCGGCCTTTCGGTCAGCCACGTGATGCAGGTGCCGACCGGCGGCAAGCTGCCAACGCCCGACGGTCGCGTGCAAATGTATCCGTGCTTTTCGTTCGAGTTTCATCTGCTGCTGCTCAAGATCGATCCCGATCTCGGGGTGCCGGAAATTGTGCGCTACCGGCTCGGGCACGATTGCGGCACGCAGATCAACCCAAAGATCGTGCGCGGCATGACCATGGGCGGGGTCGCGCACGGCATCGGCGCCGCGCTCTACGAGGAGTTCGCCTATAACGATGACGGGCAGCTCATCGCGCAAACCTTCATGGATTACGTGCTGCCCTCATCGCACGAAGTGCCTGCCGTCGAGATCGTCGATCACGAGACGCCGTCACCGCACACTGTCCTTGGACAAAAAGGCTCGGGCGAATCCGGCTACCTCGGCGCACCGGCGGCAATCGCCAATGCCGTCAACGACGCGCTGCGCCCGCTCGGCATTTCGCTCAATACACTGCCGCTGAAGGCATCGAAGCTGGGCGACCTGATCGCTGCAGCGTGAGCTGACGGTGAAATCACTTTCATGTCACTCCGGGACGCGAGCGAAAGCGAGGAGCTCGGAGACAACTGTTAGAAGGACTAGACGATGATTGTCGATTCCCACGCACACCTGGTTCCTGCCGAATTACTTGCTGCGATCCGAAAGGAAGGGGCGCGATTTCCGTCCGTTCGGCAGATCGAGAGTGACGGCAGTCTCGCGCTCGCATTCGCCGGCGGCAAACCGACGCGGCCGATCTCGAAAGGACTGTCCGATATTGCGGTGCGGCTCGCCTGGATGAAAACACAGGGCATCGACAAGCAAGTCGTCGGCGGCTGGGTCGATATGTTCGGTTACGAGTTGCCGGGCGAGGAAGGCGAAGCGTGGAGCCGCCTCGCCAATGACGTGTTGCTGGCCGCTGCAAAGTCGACGCCGCAATTCGTGCCACTTGCGACCGTACCCTTGCAGGACGGCACGCGCGCGGCGGCTGTGCTGAAGGACGCCGTTAAGTCCGGCATGCCGGGTGCGATGATCGGCACACTGCCGCGCGGCGCCGGCAGCACGCTCGACCATGCCGATC
>JBLNBW010000301.1:0-40150 GCA_050260255.1 Rhodospirillaceae bacterium
CCGCTCGCGCCGCGCGCTGCAGGACGTACTGACTGCGATCCGCATCGGCACACCGGTTCACGCTGCGGGGAATGCGCTGTTCCCGAACGCCGAGCGTCATTTGCGGCATCCCATGAAGCTCGCGCAGATCTATCCGCCCGAGCTGCTCGCGGAAACGCTGCGCATCGCCGAGCAATGCAGCTTCGATCTCGGAACGCTGCGCTACGAATACCCGCACGAGATCGTGCCGGAAGGACATACGCCGACAAGCTATTTGCGCGAGCTGACCGAGCAAGGACTGCGGCGGCGATTTCCGAACGGTCCGGAGACGAAAGTCCGTGACCAGGTCGAGAAGGAGCTCGCGCTCATCGCCGAGCTCGAGTACGAGCCGTTCTTTCTCACCGTGTACGATGTCGTGAAGTTCGCACGCAGCAAGGACATTCTTTGTCAGGGTCGCGGGTCGGCGGCGAATTCCGTCGTGTGCTATTGCCTGGAAATCACGGAAGTCAATCCGGAAAAGCTCGAAGTTCTGTTCGAGCGCTTCATCTCCCGCGAGCGCAAGGAGCCGCCGGACATCGACGTCGACTTCGAGCACCAGCGGCGCGAGGAAGTGATCCAGTACATCTACGACAAGTACGGACGCGACCGCGCTGCGCTCGCTGCAACCCTCATCACCTACCAGCCGCGCAGCGCGCTGCGCGATGTCGGCAAGGCGCTCGGTCTCGATCTTGCGCAGGTCGATCGTCTTGCGAAGTCGCTCGCCTGGTGGGACAGCCGCAAGGAAGTGGCGCGGCGGCTACGGGAGGCCGGCTTCGATCCCGACAGCCGCGTGATCCGGCTTCTCGTCGAAGTGGTGCAGGCTATCATCGGTTTTCCGCGGCACCTCTCCCAGCACGTCGGCGGCTTCGTCATTTCGCGCGGTCCGCTGTCGCGGCTCGTGCCGATAGAGAATGCGGCGATGCCCGCGCGCACCGTCATCCAGTGGGACAAGAACGACATCGAATCGCTCGAGCTCATCAAGGTCGACGTGCTGGCGCTCGGCATGCTGTCGGCGATCCGCCGCGCGTTGCAGCTCGTCAATGCGTATCGCGGCACCGCGCTCACGATGAAGCACATCATCGATCGCGGCAACGATCTCAAAGTCTTCGAAATGATCCAGCACGCCGACACGATAGGCGTGTTCCAGATCGAGTCCCGCGCGCAGATGTCGATGCTGCCGCGGTTGAAGCCGAAAGAGTTCTACGACCTCGTGATCGAAGTGGCGATCGTGCGTCCCGGTCCGATCCAGGGCGGCATGATCCATCCCTATCTGCGGCGCAGACAAGGCCTGGAGGAGGAGACCTACCCGTCCTCGGAAGTGAAAGCCGTGCTCAAGCGCACGCTCGGCGTGCCCATATTCCAGGAGCAGGTCATGCAGCTTGCGATCGTCGCCGCAGGCTTCACCCCTGGCGAAGCGGATCAGCTTCGCCGCTCGATGGCCTCCTGGCAGCGCAGCGGGAGCCTGGAGCAGTTTCGCTCGCGCCTATTCGCCGGCATGGAGCACCGCGGATATAGCAAGCAGTTCGCGAAACAGATCTATGACCAGATCAGCGGCTTTGGCGAATACGGCTTTCCGGAGTCGCATTCGGCGAGCTTCGCGCTCCTTTCCTACGTCTCGTCGTGGCTCAAGTACTACGAGCCCGCCGCTTTTCTCGCAGGGCTCCTCAATAGCCAGCCGATGGGTTTTTATTCGCCTTCGGTGCTCGTGCAGGATGCGCAGCGCCATGGTGTTACCGTACGCGCCGTCGACGCAACAGTGAGCGACTGGGAATGCACGCTCGAGCGCAGCGATGCGAGGCTGGATGCAGCGCCCGCCGTTCGTCTGGGCTTGAGAATGATCAAGGGTCTCTCGCAGGCCGCGGGACTGCGGATAGAAGCTGCGCGCCGGGCTCGGCCGTTCGACAATGTCACTGATCTCGCACGACGCGCCGCATTGAATCGGGGCGAGCTCTCCCGCCTCGCGGCCGCAGGCGCGCTCGCCCCGCTTGCCGGGCATAGACGCAACGCGCATTGGCTCGCGGCAGGCGCGGGACGCACCACGGCGCTCCTCGAGGACGCTCCCGTGCAGGAGAATCTCCCGGGACTTGCGCCGCCGCGCGAAAGCGACGACGTCGTCGCAGATTACGCCGCCGTCGGCCTGACGCTCGGCCGCCATCCGCTCGCGCTCCTGCGACGGCACCTGGCCGGCATGCGCTTGTCCACGGCCGCCGAGCTGAAGCAGCTTGCGAACGGCCGGCCGGCACGCGTCGCCGGCATCGTCACGTGCCGGCAGCGTCCGGGCACGGCTTCCGGCATCGTGTTCGTCACGCTCGAAGACGAAACAGGCTATATCAACGTCGTGGTATGGAAGAGCCTGGTGGAACGCCAACGGCGCGAGCTCTTAGGCGCACGTCTGCTCGGCGTCGAAGGCGTGCTGCAGAAGGACGGCGAAGTGGTGCATCTCGTCGCGCATCGACTGGTGGATCACACGCGGCTACTCGGCGAATTGACCCTCAAATCTCGCGATTTTCACTGATGGACGGCGACCTCGTGATCCGCTGACGCCGTCCGCGTTTCTCACGATATTGTGAATCGCGTCCTGCATCGCCGTATGCGTCGTTATCACCGCTCGGACCCTACGTTTTATCCCATCGACCACCCCATCGAAACGCATGCTCCACGTGTCTTGCGGTGTGGCGCGCTTCCTCGACACGGTGTGCGCGATTTCATCGGCCGTGTGACGAACTGCCGCAGATATTGCGCCGACTGTCGATATAGTTCGTCGCACTCTCGCCGCGTATCACGCGCGGCAGCGTCGAAAGAACTGCACATACCCAGGCGCGGAACGATACCGACGCTTGCGCCCCGGGCTTCCAACGTGCATCTCGAACGCGTCGCGACTAATGCGCATCTCATGAACTGAAGACGCCATTAGCGCGCCAGTCGAATAAGAAGCCCGTCGCACGGCGTTTCCAAACGGCGGACGCGGCGGAATGAAGAATTGGACCTATTAGGGGGGTCTCATGCACACATACAAGACACGCGTGCGTGCATTCACGCTTGCGTGCTGCTTTCTATCCGGATGCGGCGGCGGTGGCGGTACGGGCACGACGAGTGGATCGACCGGTACCGGCACCGGAGTGGCATCGAAAGCCGTTGCCATTACCTCCGCCACGCTCCTCGTGGACGCTGCGCAGGACGTCAGCGATACCGGAGGCAGCGACCTCGTCGCGGCGCGCGCGCTTTTCCGCAGCGCCTCCTATCCCGAGTCGAACGGCGGTCTGGAATCCAGCGCCGGGCTGCTCAATTCAATAGGGACGACGTACTCGCGAACAATCAACGCGGAAGACAGCTCCTATCTCGACGGCGCCGGCAACTTTTTCCCCGCAAACCGGATTCAATGGAACCTGGAGTGGATCAAGCGCTACGGCTATAACGCGCACGTGATCGTGGGCCAACGGCAACCGGCATTCATCGCTACGCCGGCGAGCCAGTGGAGCGCCGAACAGTGGGCGCTGTATGAGGACTACGCCATCAAGTTCGTGCGCTACGTCGCCGTGCAGTACGACAACACGGGCTTCGCGGAAGCACTGTTCGAAGTCGGCAACGAAATCGACATCACGCAGGACGTGCGCGACTTGTGGGCTGTCGCGCAACCGGCCGTGCCGCAGGGCGCGGAGGAGCGCTGGCAGCATTACATGGCAGTGTTTCCCGTGTGGTCGCGTGCCGTGGCCCGCGTCGCCGCTGAAAATCCCGGTCGCATCATACGTATCGCCGGGCCGGCTCTTGGCGGTCAATCGCTGTTTCTGAGCAACACCTTCTGGCACGAACGATTCATCTCCGCTGTTGCAGCCGCCGGGCTGCGGCTCGATGTCGTGACGCACCACTTCTACGGCGATCTGCTGAACGGCTGGGCCAACGTTCCCGGCAGCAGTCTGCGTGCGCAATTGCAGCGCATCCGACAATCGCTGGTCGCGAATGGGATGGGGGCCGTTCCGATCGTGATTACCGAGTACGGACCGAGCGAAGGCAGCGACGCGGTATTCGGGCATATCAACTATTCGCACGAAAGCGCCGCGTGGGCGGCCATGTTCGTCCAGGAAGCGTTGTCCGGCACCGCGACGGCCGGCTCTTACCTCATCGTGCGCGACAACTTCGGACCGAACACCACCGGCGTTCCGACGGTGGCCAGCCTTGGGCACATCCGCGATGGCGTCGATTACCCGAAGCCCGCGCTGAACACCTTCCGGATGTTCACGATGCTGCCCGGCACACGCAAATCGGTAAGGGCTCCGGCGCAGCAACCGAACGTGCGCGGCTTCGCTGCCGCGGATGCGGGGTCCGCCGGGCTCATCGCGTTCAATTACAACTATCGTTTCAACTGGCCGTCGGACTACACCGATCTCACGGTGCAGGAAACAGTGGCCCCCGGCTTCGTGAATCTCGGCTTCAATGGCACCGTGAGTGTCGAGCGGTATCTCATCGACCAGAACACGAGCAACATCGCGAAATATCTCGATGCGGGAGGCGCGCCGGATTACAACGGGTCTATGCTGACGCTCGTGGAACGATGCTCGGCTACCGTGGACAGCGGATCGCTTGCCCTTCCCGCCCGCACGCTCGGTCCGTCTGCGGTCTCGCTCTGGATAGTACGCAGCGGAAATGACGCCGGGCTGCAGGCATGTCAGTGATGAACTGAGGCGGCGTTTACGCGGCACAAAAAACGGCCGGATGAACCGGCCGTTTTTTTTCGGTTGGCGTTGCGAGCGACCCGGTCAGATGATGTAGGCATATCGTAGCGCACGGCAAAACACAGGAAACGCATCAACCGCATGAAAAGTCGCAGGCGGCGATGTGAGGCAGCGATGAACGGAATCGGAGCGCCCGAATGGAAATGTGCCGTGGTGCCCGGAGCCGGACTCGAACCGGCATGGGCTTTTTAGGCCCGAGGGATTTTAAGTCCCTTGTGTCTACCAATTTCACCATCCGGGCGAGGAAGGGATTGGAGGCGCGACTCGGAATCGAACCGGGGTACACGGATTTGCAGTCCGCTGCATAACCACTCTGCCATCGCGCCCTACGGAAACACAAACGGCTAGTCTAGTTCGGCGAACTACGACTAGCCGTCTCAAATCTGGAGCGGGAAACGAGTCTCGAACTCGCGACCTCAACCTTGGCAAGGTTGCGCTCTACCAACTGAGCTATTCCCGCTTGGAGGGGAGGAATTATACGTAAGCGCATGAGGCTAGGCAACTATCGTTTCCACGCGAGCGGCAACGCGACTTTCAAGTACCACCCCATGGAAACCAGCGTCAGCACGGCCGCGATATAGATGAGCCACGTGCCCCAGTACTGGGGGTCGAACGACCCTATCGTGTCGTAATAAAGCAGCATCGGGATTGCGACCATCTGAAACCCGGTCTTCACCTTGCCGACCACGGATACCGCTACGCTCTTCGCCTCTCCGATGCGCGCCATCCACTCACGCAGTGCCGAGATCGTGATCTCGCGACCTATGATCACCAACGCGATGATCGCATCTACACGCGCAAGCTGTACGAGGATGATCAGCGCCGCGGCCACCATGAGCTTGTCTGCCACCGGATCGAGGAATGCACCGAAGGCCGATGTCTGGTCGAGCTTGCGTGCAAGCCATCCGTCCAGCCAGTCGGTCGCCGCAGCGGTCGCGAATATGACCGTCGCGACGAGGTTCTGGTTGGGCCCCGATACCCAGCTTTTCTCGAAGTAGAAGATACCGACGAATAGCGGGATCAGCAGTATGCGCAGCCACGTCAATAGGTTCGGGATGTTGAACGGCACTAGTGCAGCTCCCGATAGATCTTCTCGGCAAGGGTGCGGCTGATGCCGTCGACTTGGGCGAGATCGTCCACGCTGGCCGAGAGAAGCCCGCGCAGGCCGCCGAAGCGCGTCAGCAGCCGCTGCCGACGCTTGGCGCCGATGCCGCTGATGCTTTCGAGGGGTGAGGTGGAGCGCGCTTTCGCCCGCCGGGCCCGATGGCCTGTGATCGCGAAACGATGGGCTTCGTCGCGTATCTGTTGGATGAGATGCAGCGCCGGATGATCCGGACTCAACTGAACCGGTGCGTCACGGTCTGGAAAATGGAGCTGCTCCAGCCCGGGCTTGCGCTCTTCGCCCTTCGACACCCCCATCAGCAGCGATTCGCTTAGCCCCAGCTCGGAGAACACTTCGCGCGCGATGGCGAGCTGCCCCTTTCCCCCGTCGATCATCACGAGATCCGGAAGTCGCCCCTCGCCCGAGACGATCTTGCGGTAGCGCCGCGAGAGGACTTCCCGCATGGCGCCGTAATCGTCTCCCGGTGCGACGCCTTCGATGTTGTAACGGCGGTATTCGCTCTTCTGCATGGCAGACTTGTCATATACGACGCACGAAGCGACCGTCGCTTCGCCCATCGTATGGCTCACGTCGAAGCATTCTATGCGATTGAGGGGCTCGGCGCTGCCTACAACCTGCTGAAGCGCCGTCATGCGGGCTTCCTGGGTAGCCTGCAGCCCCGCCGTCTGCTCGGCGCCGAGCTGCGCATTCTTGAGCGCCATGTCGAGCCACGTGCGCCGCGTGCCGTACGGGTTTACGTTGATGTGCACACGTCGTCCGCCCTGCTCCGAGAGAACGATTTCCAGGGCTGCCGTCTCGAGCTTCGCTCCGATGATCACCTCGGATGGGACGGTGTGCTGCAGATAATGCTGGGCGACGAACGCCTCCAGCAGCGCTTCATCGGTCGCATCCTCGGCATTGCGCGGAAAGAAGTTCTTGTCGCCGAGGTGATGCCCGCCCCGGATCATGACAAGGTTCACGCATGCGATGCCGGACGCACGCGCGCAGGCGATGACGTCCGCATCCCGTCCGCCCTCGTCGCTCACGAACTGCTTCTCGCGCACTTTGCGCAGCGTGGCGATCTGATCGCGGTACACGGCGGCCTCCTCGTACGCCATGCGGTCCGCGGCCGCCTCCATTTTTCCGGCAAGCCGCTCTACCACCTCGTCTTCCTTGCCGGATAGAAAAAGCTCTGCGCTGCGGACATCCTCGGCATAGGCCTTTTCGTCGATCAGTCTCACGCACGGAGCCGTGCAGCGCCTTATCTGGTGCAGCAGGCAGGGACGCGAGCGGTTCGCGAATACCGTGTCTTCGCAGGTCCTCAACCGGAAGACCTTCTGCATGAGCTGTATGCTTTCGCGCACCGCACCGGCACTGGGAAACGGCCCGAAGTAACGGTTTTCGCGATCGAGGCCGCCGCGATGAAATCCCAACCGCGGATAGGGATGTCCGCTCAGCACGAGATACGGATACGACTTGTCGTCGCGGAAAAGAATGTTGTAGCGCGGGTTGAGCGCCTTGATGAGATTGTTCTCGAGCAAGAGCGCTTCGGCTTCCGATCGCGTCACCGTCGTCTCGACGGTCGCGACCTGGGACACCATCAGCTGTATGCGCGGCGAAACGCCGGTGGTCTTCTGGAAGTAGGAGCTGACGCGCTTGCGAAGGTCGAGGGCCTTGCCGACGTACAGCACCTCCCCCGCAGCATTGAGCATGCGGTACACACCGGGCAGGTGGGGAAGCTGTGCGATGACTTCAGCCGGATCTGGCATGGCGTAGTCGCGCCGGGCGCCGGCGCAATCTCGTACCGCGTTCGTCGTTTATCCGTGGGACTGCCGTATCGCCTCGAATACCTCGCGGAACATGGCAGGCGTGAGACGGCGGGTCTGCGTATTATAGCGGCTGCAATGATAGCTATCGAAAAGTAGCAGCCCACCCGGCAACGTGTGCCGCGCGCCGTGGGCAAAAGCATATTCCGATGGCTTGGAGCCGACGGCCCGCAACACCGCCTCATGCGCGATACGACCGAGGGCAAGTATGGCGGCCATCGGAGGCAATGCGGCGATTTCCTGTGCGAGATAGGCGTTGCAGGTCTTCACTTCGGCCGGCGTCGGCTTGTTCTCCGGCGGCAGACACTTCACCGCGTTCGTGATGCGGCAATTCTCGAGCACGAGCCCATCGTTCGGATCGGCCCCTTCGGGCTGATTGGAATAACCATACCGGTGGAGCGTTTCGTACAAGAGGACCCCCGCATAGTCGCCCGTGAATGGCCGCCCCGTGCGGTTGGCACCGTGCATCCCCGGCGCGAGGCCGACGATGAGCAGGCGCGGGGCCGGCGCGCCGAATGGAGGCACCGGCCGCGCGTGGTACTTGGGGCATGCCTTGCGGACCGCTGCAAGGTTTTCCGCAAGACGCGGACACAGCGTGCATGAGGTGCTGAAAGCCGGTCGAGCTGGCGATATCTTCTCGCGCTTCATCTTGTTCAAGAGCGGGGACGACCGGTCGGCCAGATTTTCACGGTGGCCTGATGCGGCGCGTGGTGCTCTTCGGGCTGCAGCGTGACGTGCTCTATGCCGAACTGTTCGTGCAGCAGGTCCCTAGCGTCGCGCAGTATCCGCGGCCACTGATCGAGCGGAACGATCTCGAGGTGCGCGGAGAGCGCGATGCGGTTGGATGCAATGGCCCAGATATGGAGATCGTGGACGCGCTGGACCCCGGGTACGGTTGCGAGCGCCGATCCTATGCGCGCGAAGTCGACGGCGTGCGGCACGCCCTCCATGAGCACGTGCAGAGTTTCGCGCAGCAGGTTGAGCGTGCTGAACAGAATCAGACCGCCAATGACGAGCGACAGTATCGGATCGATCTTCTCCCAGCCCGTCCAGTAGATGACCGCTCCGGCGATCAGGGCAGCAAGTGAGCTCACCAGGTCGCCCACCACGTGCAGCAGCGCCGCCCGGCGGTTGAGACTGTTTTCGCTGTGGCCCAGCACGTAGGCGACCGACGCGTTCACGAAAAGTCCGATGAGCGCGATCCACAGCACCGCGACGGAGTTCACGGAGTGCGGGATGAGAAGCCGCTGCACCGCTTCCACGACGACCCACACGACGATGCCGAGCATCAGCAGACCGTTTAGCAGCGCACCTATCACTTCTGCGCGCGCCCAGCCATAACTGTGTCGCGATCCGGCCGGTCGCAATGCAAGCTGCGCCGCTATGCCCGCGAGACCGATGGACAGCGCATCCGAAAACATATGCCCCGAATCGCTGACGAGCGCGAGCGACCCGGACCACACTCCGCCGGCGGCTTCCACGCACGCGTACATCAGCGTGACCGCGAGGGCGATGGCGTAAGCGCGCTGTGTCGAATGCTTCGCGTGCGGATGATGATGGCGATGCACGGTCATGCGAGAGGCAGGTTTCCGCTGTCCTCGCCGAGCCCGGCGATGGTGCGCAGAGCCGTCGCGTAGCGCGCGTTCTCGCGCAGCGACACCATGGTCGGCGCATCGGCCCGTCCGTGCATACGTGCAAGGCGCGCGAGGCTGACAGCAGAGAGGGTGCACTCAAAGTCCTTATAGAGCCGATCCACGGCGTCGGGGTCGTTACATACGAGCGCCATGTCGCATCCGGCATCCACAGCGGCTTGCGCCCGCTGGACAACGCCTCCCGCGACGCTCGCGCCTTCCATACTGAGATCGTCGCTGAAAATGACGCCTTCGAAGTGCAGCCGCTCGCGCAATACGGTCTTGAGCCAGACTGGCGAGAATCCGGCGGGCCGCGCGTCTATCCGGGGATAAATGACGTGCGCCGGCATGATGCCACCCAAGCCCGCCTGCGCGAGGCGCGCGAAAGGGATGAGGTCGAGCTGCTCGAGCTCGTCGAAGCTGCGCTCGTCGACGGGAACCGCGAGATGCGAATCCGCCTGCACGTGGCCATGCCCGGGGAAATGTTTCCCCACGGCGCTCATGCCGCCCTCCTTCAATCCGACAATCAGGCCGCGCGCGAGCTCTGCAACCGCGTAGGGATCGGCATGGAAAGCGCGATCGCCGATCACGCTGCTGTTGCCGTAATCGAGGTCCAGCACCGGCGTGAAGCTCAAATCGACGCCGTGTGCGCGCAGCTCGGACGCGAGCACGAACCCGATATCCTGTGCCAGTCGTTTCGCATGCTGCGCGCTGCGATCCCACGCTCGACCGAGCTCGCGCATGGGAGGCAACCGCGTGAAGCCTTCCCGAAAGCGCTGCACCCGGCCGCCTTCGTGATCCACCGCGACGATGAGCGCCGGGCTGCGCAGCGCATGTATGCGAGCCGTGAGCGCCGCAAGCTGTTCCGATGACGTCCAGTTTCGCGTGAAGAGGATCACGCCGCCGGTAAGCGGATGCATGAGCCGGCGTATATCGTCCGACGTGAGCTCGGTGCCGACGACATCCATCATCACGGGTCCCAGCGGCATAACGCGTGGTTCGGTCATGGATCGCTCCTTCAGGCGGCTGCTTCCAGGACCACGCAGGCGCAGGCGACGCTGCGCTCATCGCTGATGGTCAGATGATGGCCTACGATGCCGCGGCTTTTCACCATGGCGGCAAGCGCGTCGTTGAATTCGAAACCCGGCTTTCCAAGACTGTTCTGTACCACGCTGATGCATTGCAAAGTGACGGGATAGCGAAAGCCGGTGCCCATCGCTTTGGAGAACGCCTCTTTTGCGGCAAAACGGTTTGCGAGAAAAAGCACCGGCCGCACGGTACGCTCATACCCGGGCCACTCGCGCGGCGTGAGCACGCGCCGGGCGAATCTCTCGCCGTAGAGCTCGAGCAGCCGCGCCACACGCGGCGGCTCGATCACGTCTATGCCGATTCCGTAGATCACGTTGTCCGCTTTCCGCTGCGTGACGCTTCTTCCAGTATGCGCACGTAGTTCTTAACCGTGATCGCGAGACCATCCTCCAATGCTTCGGCGGTGAGTGCGTGACCGATAGAGACCTCGGCGATGTCGGGGATTGCCGCGACGAGCTTGCCGAGGTTCTGCTGATTAAGATCGTGGCCCGCATTGATGGCCAGCCCGGCGCGCCGTGCCGCATCGGCAGCTGCGGTGTAGCGCTCCAGCGTGGCGGCTTCGTTGTCGCCACCATAGCTGGCGGCATACGGCTCGGTATACAGCTCGACGCGATCGGCGCCCAGCGCAGCGGCGCGCCCCATTGCAGCCGGTTCGGGATCCATGAACAGGCTGACGCGCACACCGATGTGCTTCAACTGGGCAATGATGGGAGCGAGTCGTGCGCCGTCGCGCTCGAGATCCCAACCGTGATCCGACGTGAAGGCCGATGGATCGTCCGGCACGAGCGTGAACTGATGGGGCCGCACGCTCATCACGAGATCGAGGACCGAGTGATAAGGGTTGCCTTCGATGTTGAACTCGGCATCCGGGTAACGCTTCAGCACTTCGATGAGATCGTGAACATCGTGCGTACGGATGTGCCGACCATCGGGACGCGGATGCACGGTGATGCCGCGTGCCCCCGCCTCGAGAGCTATGCTTGCCGCACGCGTCACGCTCGGTATGCCGAGCGTGCGCGAATTGCGCAGCAGAGCGATCTTGTTGAGATTCACACTGAGATGGGTCATGAGCAAGAGGTCAGAGTTGCTGAAGATCGCGCAGCAGCTGGCGCGTGTGCAGGACCTGGTCGCCCAGGAGATGATTGATGAGCATGCGCATGAGAGCCTTGCTTTGCTGCTGCGTCACGGGGTTCGTAAAGTCTCCGCGCTGCATGTCGAGCAGCGTCTGCCCGGCCAATTCTAACCCGATTGCCGTCCGGCCCGCGGCGACCGCTACGGGCCCTCGCTCGATCACGTAGGTATAGGTCTGCTCCGCCGCGACGGGGTGTCCGGTATCTACGTCCTGATTCAGCGTGAGCGCGTAGCCCAGCTCACCCAGCAGGGTTTTTTCGAAAACGCGCAGTATCCGGGCATGGTCGGCATCGGCCGCCAAGGCTCGCAGCGTCGCCGCGTAAGCGTCGTACAGGGCTTCGTGGGGGTCATGGCGGGCGAGCAGCTTGAGCAGGAGCTCGTTCAGATAGAAGCCGCACATGAGTGCGCGCCCCTTGAGCGGCAGATAACCGCCCTGCCATTCGGCCCGTATGAGCGTATGGAGCTCGGATTTGCCGGACCATGAGAGAAGCAGCGGCTGGAAGGCGAGCAGGACGCCCCTCAGCGCCGACCTGGGGCGCCGCGCGCCACGCGCCACGACGGCAACCCGCCCCGCCGATCGCGTATAGGTCTCGACGACGAGACTCGTCTCTCGAAATGGGTACGTGTGCAGGACGAACGCCGGTTGCTGGTCCTGACGCGCGAGATCGCTACTCGACGCTGCCATTGCAAGAGCGGGCGGGCATTGCGATGGTCATTCGCCAAGTCCCATGCGCTTCAAGGCTGCTTCGTCATCCGCCCACCCACTGCGCACCGTGACCCAGATCTGCAGAAACACCTTGCTTCCGAACAAACGCTCCATGTCGCGGCGGGCGTCGCTGCCTATCGTCTTGAGCTTCTCCCCATCCTTGCCGATGACGATCGCTTTCTGGTTCGCTTTGTCCACCAGTATGCGTATGCCGATACGGCGAAGGTTGGGCTTTTCCTCAAACTGTTCGACTTCGACGGCGGCGGCGTACGGCAGTTCCTCACCGAGCTGGCGAAAGAGCTTTTCGCGCACGATTTCGCCGGCCAGAAAACGCTCGCTGACCGTCGTAAGCTCGTCCGGCCCGTACAGCGGCTCGTTCTCGGGCAGTGCTTCGGCGATTGCCCGAACGAGCTCGCCTACCTGCGTGCCCTTCGCCGCGGATACCGGCACGATAGCCGCGAACGCGTGACGCCCGCTCATTTCCTGTATGAAGGGCAACAGCTGGTTCTTGTCCGCGACGCGGTCCACCTTGTTGATGGCGAGAATCACCGGCACATCGGGCGGCAGCAGCTTGCGCACCGCATCGTCGGCCGGGGAATAGCGCGTGCCTTCGATCACCCAGACGATAGAGTGGACGTCGTGCAACGCCTGCTGGACTGCGCGGTTCATAAGCCGGTTCATTGCGGATCGATGCTGCGTCTGGTACCCGGGCGTGTCGACGAATACGAGCTGCGCTTCGGGGCGGGTAAGTATCCCCGTGATGCGATGCCGGGTGGTCTGCGCCTTGCGCGACGTGATGCTGATCTTCTCTCCGACGAGGCGGTTCATCAGCGTCGACTTGCCCACGTTCGGGCGACCCACGATGGCGACGTATCCCGCGCGGTGTTTCTCCGCGCCAGCGTTTTCCGCCGCGCGGTGCTTCCCTGCGCCGGCGTTTTCCGCTGCGCGGTGCTTCTCCGCGTTTACGTCATCGGCGCCGTGATCCGGTTTCTCGCTCATTTCGCCAGCACCTGCTGGTAGGCCTCCTGCGCGGCCGCTTGTTCGGCAGCGCGTCGGCTGGTTCCCGATCCGCGTGTGCGTATGTTGAGTGCGAGGACGACGCACTCCACATCGAACCGCTGGTCATGCGCCTCTCCATGAGTGGCGACGACGCTGTATTGCGGCAGCGCGAGCCGACGTCCCTGCAGCAGTTCCTGCAGCAGCGTCTTGGGGTCCTTGGTGATCTGCGGATTCGCTTCCTCCAGTGCCGAGGCAAACAATGTGCGCACCACGCGGCGCGCTGCGTCGAATCCAGCATCCAGGAAAGTGGCGCCTATGATGGCCTCGACTGCATCGGCGAGTATCGAGGGGCGTCGCACGCCCCCGCTCTTCAGTTCCCCCTCGCCCAGCAGCAGCTGCTGCCCGAGCCGGATTTTGCCCGCCACCTTGGCAAGAGCCGGTTGCGACACCAGGCCTGCGCGCAGACGCGAGAGATCGCCTTCGGAAAGGCCAGGAAACTTATGGTAAAGCTCGAGCGCAATGGCGCAGTTGAGCACGCTGTCGCCGAGGAACTCCAGCCGTTCGTTGTGCTCGGCGGCGTAGCTGCGGTGCGTCAGCGCGCGCCGCAGCAGACTCTGATCGCGGAATTCATGACCGATGCTGACAGCGAAGTCGGCAAGATCCATCAGTGGCGGTCGTAGCGGGGCATTACTTCGCCGATGTGGGATAGAAGTCCAGGCAGGCGCTCGCGTTGCCGAAAAGCGGCACGCGGGTCGTGTACTGCGCGCTCACGACGATGCCGTCGCCCTGCTTCGTGATTTCGATGTCGCGCGGCTCGACCGAAGTGATATTCTCTACCGCGGCACGTCGTGCGAATGCGCCTTCGATGAGATGCCGCTCGCCGCTGCGCATGCCGGGGTCTTCGGCTATCGCCCGGAACTGCTTCTGGATGTTGTAGTACTCGACGTACGCCGGACCCACTTTGAATCCGAGCAGCAGCACGACGATTCCCAGAATGGCCCACATGAGGAAGCCCGACAACGTCACGCCTTGTTGTTTTTTCATGATGCGTATCTCCCCGCTTCAGTTGATCCTCATGCCTATGCGTTTCAGGTCGTCGAAGTTCCACCAGATAAGGAATGCTTTGCCGACGATGTTTGCTTCCGGCACGAAGCCCCAGTAACGACTGTCGCTGCTGCTGTCCCGGTTGTCGCCCATCATGAAGTAGTGCCCGGGAGGGACCGTGCACGTAAAGCCGTTGTCATTGTATTCACAATTATTCCGGAACGGAAATTGTTGAACGCCGCCCAGCTGCACGGTCGGCGTGTCGACCTGCACCAGCACCGGATGCACGTGCCCGTTGAGATTTTCGCTGTAGCGCTGCGTGGCGACGAAGTTGAGGCTGCCTTCGACATAGTTGTATTCGCCGTCTCGCTTCATGGGAACCGTGACGCCGTTCACGGTAAGCCGCTTGTCCTGGTAGACGACTTTGTCGCCCGGCGTGCCGATGACGCGCTTGATGTAATCCAGCGAAGGATTCTCCGGATAGCGGAACACCATCACCTCGCCGCGCTGCGGCTGGTTCACGTCGATAATCTTCTTGTTGATGACGGGAAGGCGTATGCCGTACGTGAATTTGTTCACCAGGATGAAATCGCCGACGAGCAGCGTCGGCAGCATCGAGCCGGACGGTATCTTGAACGGCTCGACGAGAAACGAGCGCAGCAGGAAAACCACGAGGATGACCGGAAAGAAGCTCTTCGGGTATTCGACCCACCACGGCTCCGGCTGGTCCGCAGCGCGCCATCGACGCAGAACGTAGCTGTCCAGCAGCCAGATCGCGCCCGTGAACACCAGCAGGAGAAACATGATGAGTGCGAAGTTCATATTGGCGTTATTCTCCTGAACGGGCCCCCGGCGCTCGCGCCCGGCTTATTTTTCGACCTGCAGAATGGCGAGGAACGCCTCCTGCGGTATTTCGACGTTGCCCACCTGTTTCATCCGCTTCTTGCCAGCCTTCTGCTTCTCCAGCAGCTTCTTCTTGCGCGTGATGTCGCCGCCGTAGCATTTCGCGAGCACGTTCTTACGGAGCGCCTTCACCGTTTCGCGCGCAATGATATGCGAGCCGATCGCCGCCTGCACGGCGATGTCGAACATCTGCCTCGGTATGAGGCCGCGCATGCGCGTGACGAGATCGCGCCCGCGATAGACCGAGTTCGCCCGATGCACGATGAGGGACAGCGCGTCGACCCGGTCGCCGTTGATGAGGATATCGAGCTTTACGAGATCGCCGGCGCGATATTCCAGGAAGTCGTAATCGAGCGAGGCATAGCCGCGCGACACGGATTTCAGCTTGTCGAAGAAGTCCATGACGACCTCGTTGAGCGGCAGCTCGTACGTGAGCATCACCTGCCTGCCGAGGTACTGCATGTTGCGCTGGATGCCGCGCTTCTCGTTGCACAGCGTGATCACCGGGCCGACGTAATCCTGCGGCACCAGTATCGAGGCCTTGATGATCGGCTCTCTGATCTCCTCGATGCGCGAGATGTCGGGCAGCTTCGACGGGTTTTCGATTTCCGTCACCGTGCCGTCACGCATGGCGACCTGATACACCACCGTCGGCGCGGTGGTGATGAGAGCCATGTCGTATTCGCGCTCGAGACGTTCCTGCACGATGTCCATGTGCAGCAGGCCGAGAAAGCCGCAGCGGAATCCAAAACCCAGCGCTTGCGACGATTCGGGCTCGTAGCGCAGGGACGCATCGTTGAGATGCAGCTTTTCGAGCGCCTCGCGCAGCGCATCGTATTCGTTCGATTCGACCGGATAGAGCCCGGCGAAGACCTGCGGCTTGATTTCCTTGAACCCGGGCAGAGCCTCGGTGGCCGGCCCGTCCACGCGCGTGACCGTATCGCCCACCTGCGCGGCCTTGAGTTCCTTGATGCCGGCGATGACGAAGCCGACCTCGCCGGCCGAGAGCTTGTCCTTGGTCTTGCCCTTCGGCGTGAACACGCCGACCTGCTCGCACAGATGCTGGGACTGCGTCGACATGAGCAGGATGCGATCCTTGGGGCGCAGCTCGCCGTCGACCACGCGCACGAGCATCACCACCCCCACGTAGTTGTCGAACCACGAGTCGATGATCAGCGCTTTGAGCGGCGCAGCCGGGTCACCCTTGGGCGGCGGAATGCGGGCGATGACCGCCTCCAGTATGTCGAGGACCCCCTCGCCGGACTTCGCGCTCACTTTCAGCGCGTCCTGCGCCGGGATGCCGATGATGTCCTCGATCTCGTGTATCACGCGGGCGGGATCTGCCTGCGGCAGATCCATTTTGTTGAGGACCGGCACCACTTCCACGCCCTGTTCGATCGCCGTGTAGCAGTTCGCGACCGTTTGGGCCTCCACGCCCTGGGAGGCGTCGACGACCAGCAGCGCGCCCTCGCAGGCGGCGAGCGAGCGGGACACCTCGTAGGAAAAGTCGACGTGCCCCGGCGTGTCGATCAGATTGAGCAGGTACGTCTGGCCGTCGCGTGCCCGGTAGGTGAGCGCAGCCGTTTGCGCCTTGATCGTGATGCCGCGCTCGCGCTCGAGATCCATGGAGTCGAGCACCTGCGCTTCCATTTCACGATCCGACAATCCGCCGCAGGCCTGAATGAACCGGTCGGCGAGCGTCGATTTCCCGTGGTCGATGTGGGCGATGATGGAGAAGTTGCGGATATGCTGCATAGAAAAGGGCACCCGCGGTGCCCTTGCCTGCCGTTAAGTAGGTGAATTTTAGCTTATTTGCGCCAAATACGCAGTAACGCCGGAGGCATCGAGATGGTAATGGCAGAGCTCGCGCTGGCCGTGCATCAGCACTGGCACGAGCTCGCCGTACCGGGCCTCCAGCTGCGGGTCGCTGTCGACGTCCACGACCTCCATCTCGAACCGGTGACAGGCCTGCAGGGCACGCAGGCCTGCGATCATGTCGTCACAGAGATGGCAGTAGATGCGGGAGTACACCGTGAGACACGGCGCGCCGCCGTCAGCTGCCATCGGCGCGGAACGGTACGTACAGCGAATTGTTTCCGCGGCGCACCAGCAGTGCGACGATGCGGCCTTTTTCGACCTGGCCCATCAGCTCCTTGAACTGCTCCACGGACTTCACGTCCTGATTGTTGACCGCGAGGATGACGTCGCCGCGGCGTATGCCGGCGCGGGCCGCCGCGCCTTGCGCGTTCTCGACCAGCACGCCGCCGTCGACTTTCAGTTCCTTGCGCTGCGTCTCGGTAAGGTCCGTGAGGGCCATGCCGTAGACGCTCGGCCCCTGCGCGGGCGGCTTGCCTCCGCGGCGCGACTGCCGTGCCGTCTTGTCGTCCGTGAGCTCGGCGACGGTCACCTGCACGTCGCGGGTGGCCTTGTTGCGCCACACCTGCACCGTGACACGGCTGCCGGGTTTCGTAGCGCCCACCATGCGCGGCAGATCTTCGGACGAATTCACTTGCTTGCCGTCGAAGCGCAGGATCACGTCGCCGGCCTCGATGCCGGCCTTTTCGGCAGGGCCGCCCTTCTCCACCGAGTTCACGAGCGCGCCTTGCGGATTCTTGAGGCCGAAGCCGTCGGCCAGCTCGCGCGTGAGCGGCTGTATGACCACGCCTATGCGCCCGCGCGTCACTTTGCCGGTCGTCTTCAGCTGGTTCGCGATGTCCTGCGCGACGTCGATCGGGATGGCGAACGAAAGTCCCATGAAGCCGCCGGTGCGGCTGTAGATCTGGGAGTTGATGCCGACGACTTCGCCGCGCAGATTGAACAGCGGCCCGCCCGAATTACCGGGATTCACGGCCACGTCGGTCTGTATGAAAGGCACGAAGTTTTCCTGCGGCAGCGAACGCCCTTTCGCGCTCACGATGCCGGCCGTCACGCTGTTCTCGAAGCCGAACGGCGAGCCGATCGCGATCACCCATTCGCCGACCTTGAGCTTGTTCGGATCGCCCAGGCGCACGACCGGCAATCCCGCCGCATCGATCTTGAGAAGCGCAATGTCGGTCCGCTTGTCGGCGCCTATGACCTTCGCTTTGAGCTCGCGCTTGTCGGTGAGCTTGACCGTGATCTCGTCCGCCGCTTCGACCACGTGCGCATTCGTCAGCAGATAGCCGTCGGCGCTGATGATGAAGCCCGAGCCGAGCGACTGCGACTGGAACTCGCGCGGCCCCGGATTCGGCACGAACCGCCGGAAAAACTCATAGAACGGATCGTCTTCCGGGATGTTGGGCATTTGCTGCGCGATCGGATTGCGCACCGATTGCGTGGTGCTGATGTTGACGACGGCGGCGCCCTGCTTTTCCACGATCTCGGTGAAATCCGGAAGCTGCGCGTAGACGTACAGCGGCATCAGCATGCACGCTGCAAGGAAGAGGCGTTTGAGCATGAGCGACCTTTAGACTGCGGGACTGTTGTCGGTTCTTGGTATACGTACTGGACTACCTGGTGACCGCGGCGGAGCGCAGCTCCAGGGAGTTTGCAATCTGCATGACCGTGGCTGCCGGCGCTTCGCCCAGCACGGTCACGAGATGACCGCCGTACGGGCGGGTGAAGATGTTAACAGCACCTTGATGGCTGAGCGACTGCGTCGCGGGCTTGCCGGCCGGCTCGATGAAGACGGACACGGCGGTGAGCCCGTCCGAGAAGACGATGTGGGAAACGGGAGCGCTGCGCCCCGCAATCAGGCGCTTGACCTCCATCATTTTCTTGAAGCCGACGGGCTGGTTGTTCACGACCCAGCCCGTATCCGCCGGCGTCTCGCCCGCCGCGTTGAGCGCCGAACGGTCGACGCGCCAGTTTTGCGCCCGCGCCTTGTCGGCATAGCGGGAGCGGACCGCATCGCGATTGAAGGCGCCGCCCAGCTTGAGCTGGGTGAACGCGAACGACTCCACGGTCTCGTTCTTTTCGTTTACCGTGCGGGCGCGCAGCGGCAGGCCTGAGTTGATCTCGGCGCAGAAGCGGCGGCCGTAACGCAGGTTGTCGCGCGGCAGCACGGCGATCCAGACGCAGTCGTGGCCCGCGATCCGGTCCCGCTCCTCTTTGCGGACCTGATAGTTGTCCGGTATTCCGGCGAGGCTGTCCGGCAGAAGACTGGGGAAATGCCGCCCGCCGCGCTGCTCGACCAGTACCGACTTCGAACTGGGCAGGTAGCACACGATCTGGTCGTTGCTGCGGATCACTTCGCGCGGTGGGCCGTCCAACGTTTCGAGCCGCTCGAACTCGCCGCCGGCAGAGTTCACGAAATGCACGACCTTCGAAGTCTCGGTCTGGTTGCTGTACTGGTAGACGAACGTCCCGCTGTAATTGAGCTGGCGCGAGGCAGCCGCCATCTTCTTGAGCCACCCCAGCGCATCCCGCGGTTGCGGTGCCGAGGTGTCCGCATGCGCGGCGCCCGCAAGTCCGAGCAGAACGACCAGCCAGATTCTCATTACCGTCAGCGTCCGTCGATCTGTGGCGTCATCGTCACGGTGCGGACGTACGGGGCGACGCCCTGGAGCGCCGTGCTCGGCGACACGCCTTGATGCGCGAGCAGATAGTCATGCGGGCGAACGGTTTCCGGAATGGAAACGGTCGCGACGACCGGGGCCACGCCCGCGGTTGCCGGCGCTTGCGCGAGCTGCCCCTGCTGCTCGCCTGTGCTCACGACATTGCCTGACAAAGCGACCCATGCGACGGCGGCCACCGCCGACAGCGAGGCGGCTGCGGAAAGCGCGTAGCTCACTTTCGGGGACATGCGGCGGGGCATGGTGCGTTGCGGAGCGAGGATCGTCGGTTCCTCCGCCAGACGCTGCGCGACGCGGCGGTCGAAACTGGGAGACAGCACGGCGCTGCCTCTCAGGACATCGCCGATCATGTGGTAAGTGTCCCAGGTCTCCCGCAGCTGCAGGTCCTGCTTCACTCGGTTGAGCTGCCGCCCGCTCTCTTCGGACTCGAGCTCGCCATCTATCAACGCGGATATCTGTTCCATTACCACCTCCTGTCCTTCCGGGTCCCGAGCAGCGGCCTCAACCGCTCGGCGATGGCCTCACGCGCCCGGAAGATGCGAGACCTGACCGTGCCTATCGGACAATTCATGATGTTCGCGATGTCCTCGTAGCTCAGGCCTTCGATTTCTCTCAGAGTGATCGCGGTTCGTAACTCTTCTGGCAGTTCGGCCAGAGTTTGGTTCACCGTTTCGGCCACCTGCCGGCTCATCAGCTCGTTTTCCGGGGTGTTGAGATCCCGCAGCTGCTCGCCGTCTTCGAAGCCCTCGGCTTCTTCCGTATCGATGTCTGTCGTCGTGGGCGCTCGCCGGCCCATGGCTACCAGATAGTTCTTCGCAGTGTTGATACCGATGCGATAAAGCCATGTGTAGAACGCGCTGTCGCCCCTGAACGTAGGCAGCGCCCTGTACGCCTTGATGAACGCTTCCTGCGTTACGTCTTCCACTTCCGTCGCGTCGCGGATGAACCGGGACAGCAGACGGCCGAGCTTGCGCTGGTACTTGCTGACCAGCAGCTCGAAGGCATGCTTGTCTCCGCGTTGCGCCCGTTCGACCAGCTGCTGATCGATCTCGCGATCGCTCATCTATTCCGTCCCTGACCTGCGGATTTTTGTCCGAGTCGAGCAGCGAGTGCGGCCGGACCCAAAAAAGTGGAGTATAACCGGGCGCGACACCGCCTTGGAACGCGCGGGCGATCGTTAACTGCACTGACAATGAGGCCTCGAATTAAGTTCACGCAGGATGAGATCGTACGCTATGTACGATACGCCGTGCCGCCTGGAAACCAGTGCCGCTCCGCAATATGGAATGCAGCTTCCAGCACTATGGCAAGGACGGCGGCCGGCGCTGCGCCGGCGAGCAGCAGCATGGAATCATGCACGGCGAGCCCCGCGACGATGCGCTCGCCATAACCGCCCGCGCCGACGAACGCGGCTATCGTCGCCGTGCCGACGTTGATGACGGCGGCGGTGCGTATGCCGGCCAGTATGGAAGGCGCCGCGAGCGGTAATTCTATGAGCCGCAAGCGCGACCATCGGTCCAAGCCCAGCGACGTGCTGGCCTGGCGAAGTCCGCGCGGCACGCCGTCCAGCCCGGTCTGCGTGTTTCGCACTATGGGAAGCAAGGCGTAGAGCACCAGAGCGACGAGCGCCGGACCCATGCCGATCCGGCTCATGGCAACGATCAGCATCGCGAGCAGGGCGAGCGCCGGTATCGTCTGCAGCAGGCCGACGGCCCCCACGATCCAATAGCGCGCCGCCGCGAAGCGGTGCGCCGCCCATCCGAGCGGTATGCCGATGATCGTGCTCAACGCAAGGGACAGCACGACGAGCGTGAGATGCTCGCGCGTGAGCCGTGCAAAGTCGGGCGCGAATATCGCGGCGATCGCCCGCTTCCATGAGTCCGAAGGCGGCTTGGCGATCGGTGCGCCGCCTTTCAGAAAACTCTCCGCTGCCGCGCGAAACGTGCTTCCCTGCAGCTCGACTTCGGCATTGAGCGCACGCATGCGCTCGGAGCTCAATTTCCCCTCGAGCTTGCGAAGCGCGGACCAGGCGTCCGGATAGCGTTGAGGCAGATCGCTGCGGTACAGCAGTACCGCTTCGTACGACGGAAAGTAATGTCTGTCGTCTTCGAGAATGCGCAGCCCGGACGTGGCAACCTTGGGATCGGTGGTATAGACGTCGATGACATCGGCCTGTCCGAGGGCCACGGCTTCGTATGCGAGTCCATGGTCCAAGCCCACGACGTGTTTCCCGGGCAGCGCGTAAGTGCCCGCGAGGCCCGGCCATCCATCCGCTCGATTCAAGAACTCCTGAGACAGCGCATAGCGCAGTTCGGGATGATCTTTGAGCTGCGTGAGCCGCGTGAGGTGGAGTGCCGCAGCGCGTTGCTCCTGCATCGCAAGCGCATAGTTGTTGCTGAAGCCGAACGGAATTGCCGCCGCGACCCCGTACTGCGCGAGATAACGATTCATCTCGTCGAGGGGCGGGACGCGGTTCAGGCGCAGCAATTCGATCGCCACGGTGCCGGTGTAGTCCGGATACGCGACGATCGCCCCGCTGCGGAGCGCCGCGAAGACGACCGCCGTGTTGCCGAGCCCGGGACGATGCTCGGCGCGTATGCCCGGCACGCCGTCGAGCGCTTGCGTGACGATCTCCGCGACGATGTAAGACTCGGTAAAACGCTTAGAACCGATATGCAGCGTCGGCTCATCGGCAGCGCGCGCGACACCTTCGGCAACGAACAGTGCGAAGCAAAGGCAAAGCAGCGCTCTCGTTCTCATGCCGGCCCTTGCCGTGCGCATCTCATCCAGAGAACGCCGCATGCTGTGCATATTCGGCCGCTGCATCTTCGAGCTTCATGAATACCGCGCCGTGACGCTGCAGGCCCTCGACGAGCCTTTCCAGCACCATCATGCGATGACCGCGCCCGATGACGAAGGGATGGAAGGTGTAGGTGATGACGCCCCACGCCAGATGGTTGCGCATGTAGAGGAAATCGTCGATCCAGTTCTCCAGGACCTGGCTGCCGTTCATCAGTCCCGGCAGAATCCAGTTCGAGGTCCGTATGAATTCGAAATGCGGATAATCGTCGAGCGTCCAGCTGACCGGCATTTCGATGAGTCGCGTCGGCGTGCCGAACCGCGCCGGCTCGCTCGCCGTAATGACGTCGCCATTACGCACGCGGTACGGCGTGTAATCGTCGCCCATCATGCTGCTGTCGTAGGCGAAACCGTGCTTGACCAGCAGCTCGACCGAATGCGCACTCAAGTCCCACGATGGCGACCGGTAGCCCCGCGCGCCTGCGCCGGTGAGCGCCCTGATGCGCTCGTTGGCCCGCACGAGCTCTGCTTCCTCCTGCTCCCGAGTGAGCAGCGCCGGCGAAATGTGCTGCCAGCCATGATGCCCGATCTCGTGTCCGTGCTCCGCCACGCGGCCGCAAATATCGGGATACGTTTCGAGCGTGTGCCCCGGAATGAACCATGTCGCCGGTATGCGATGCCGCGCGAGAAGCTCGAGTATGCGCGGCGTTCCGACATTCGCTCCGAATTCGCCCCGCGACACCGGTGTGGGCGAGGTCATGCCACGAGCGATAAAGCCCGACATTGCATCGAAGTCGAAGGTAAGACAGGCGATGTGTCTGCCCATGGCGATTTACGGTCGTGTCGTCTTCGGCGTGCTGTGTTTGTCCGACTGCCGGGTGAGCTCGGTCTCGTCCGCTACGGAACGGTCCGCACGAGCGGCGACTATAACACCAAGCGAACGGCGCTACGGCGGCGTCCGCTGTGGCAAAATGGGCGACCGGTACAATTCTGACTGCGAGCCTGCGATGAAACCCCGCGATTACGACCTTGATGCGTTCTGGATGCCTTTTACCGCCAATCGCCAGTTCAAAGGCGCACCGCGCATCCTGGTATCGGCCAAGGACATGCACTTCATCGCCGAGGACGGCCGCCAGGTCCTCGACGGCACGGCCGGCTTGTGGTGCGTGAACGCAGGACATTGCCGTCCGAAGATCACGGCTGCCATCCAGAAGCAGGCCGGGGAGCTGGATTATGGGCCGATATTCCAGATGGGCCACCCGGGGCCTTTCCAGGTCGCCGAACGCTTGAAGGAGCTCCTGCCGGGCGATCTCGATTACAGCTTCTTCACGAATTCCGGATCCGAATCCGTCGATACGGCGCTCAAGATCGCGCTCGCGTACCACCGCGCGCGCGGCGAAGGCCAGCGCCGCTATCTCGTCGGTCGCGAGCGCGGCTATCACGGCGCGAACTTCGGTGGCGTGTCCGTCGGCGGCATACCGGCCAATCGCAAGGCATTCGGCAATCTGCTGTCTACCGTCGACCACCTGCCACACACGCACAATCTCGAGCAGAACTCATTTTCGCGCGGCCAGCCCGAATGGGGCGCGCATCTCGCCGACGATCTGGAAAACCGCATCATCGCTCTGCACGATGCTTCGAACATCGCCGCGGTGATCGTAGAGCCGCTCGCCGGATCCACCGGGGTTCTCGTGCCGCCGAAAGGCTATCTCGAGCGATTGCGCGCTATCTGCGACAAGCACGGCATATTGCTGATCTTCGACGAGGTGATCACCGGATTCGGCCGCCTCGGGGCATCGTTCGCCACCGAGCTCTTCGGCGTCGTTCCCGACATCATATGTCTTGCAAAAGGCCTCACGAACGGCACGGTGCCGATGGGTGCAGTGGTCGTGCGCAAGCCGATATACGAGGCGCTCATGAATGCGGCGCCGGAAAATGCCATCGAGCTATTCCACGGCTACACGTATTCGGGCCATCCTCTGGCCGCAGCTGCAGCACTGGCGAGCCTGGATGTGTTCGCAGAGGAACGGCTGTTCGAACGCGCTGCGGAGCTTGCGCCGTACTTCGAAGATGCCGTTCACTCGCTCGCTGAGCTGCCGCACGTCGCCGATGTGCGCAACCTCGGCCTCGTTGCGGGCATAGAGCTGGAGGCGATACCGGGCAAGCCGACAGCGCGCGCCTTCGAAGTGTTCCAGCGCTGCTTCGAGAAGGGCGTGCTGATCCGCACCACCGGCGACATCATTGCCCTCTCGCCGCCGCTCGTCATCAGCAAGGCGCAGATCGACGAGCTCGTCGGCACGCTGGCCGATGTATTGCGTGAGACCGCACGCTGAAGCGGCGCTGCGGCGCCCGCTCCATCAATCGAGCCTGCCGCTCAAATAAGGGATAGTGATGTAGTCCTGTATGGCGGCGGCGTAGCGCGCCCACAGCGCCGGCAGACCGAGCCAGCGCGCGCGGGGCATGCCGCCACCGTACGCCACCCGCCCGCTACGTATCAGCACGTCGAGTGCTTCCTCGTACACCAGCCGGTCGGTGAGATAGGCAGCGGCGATCGCCCAGCACGCCATTTCACGCCGGACCGGTCCGTACGCCGACGCGGCGCAATCGAGCGAGTCGTGCACGATGGTCAACCTGTTCATGAGTCGAAGCTGCTGGAATGGCGAGCTGCCGAACAGCCGCTGCATTCTCGCATTTACCGCCCGGGAATCCTGCAGGCGCTCTATCGCGGCGAGCTCCTCGATGACACCGGCGCTCTCGCCCGGTGGCGGCGGCGCGAGACGCTTTAACGCGCCGGCAATCTCCTGGGCGAGCTCGCGTGCGAGGAGCGCTCGCGCTGCCGTGCTGCGCACGTCGAGGGACCCGTCCAGAAGATCGAGCGGGTGTGCCACAGTCGTTCCGCAAACAACCCAGGCGAGGAACGCCACGAAAGCGGTAGCGAAAGGAGCTCGACGCCTGCAAGCAAGCACGATGGCGGGGGCACGGCGTTCGTCACGCCGCGTCACCGGGTAAACAGGGAGACCGCCGCGGACGCAAGACGCATGCCCGCGGCATAACGCTCACTGCTGTGCCGCCTGCTGCACGGAGTGCTCGATCCAGGCAGCCGTCAGCTTCTCCTGAACGGCGTTCTGCCGCAACCGCTGGTCGAGCGCCTTGAAGTCTACGCAATCGAGCGGCTGATCCTGGTTGAAGCACGAGAAGACGTAACGCGTCTTGCCCGTCTGCGGGTCGATCTGCGGTTGCAGGCACTGCGCGCAGATCTCTTTCATCATGCACTGCATCGGCGAGTTGATCGATCCGATCGCGAAGTGATGCGGCTTGAGCAGCGGCTTCAGGATCTCATGACGCGCGCGGCCCACGGCTGCCATCATCTTGTCCGAGCCGATCGCAATGATGCGGTCCGCTTGTTCGAGCGGTATCGCCGGCCTGCCGAGTGCGCCGGTGCCGTACGCATGCATCGCCTGCACGATATTGCCGACGAAGCTGCGATCCTGCGGACGATCCGGCTTGAAGCCCGGCCCTTCGTCCGAGCACCATACGACGACGTCCGCCGCCGCTTCGATCTCTGCGACTTTGTAGCGGTCCCTCATCTGCTTGTAGCCGGCGAAGTAGAGCACGCGGCTGCCGGCGGCGCGCATCGCCTGCCCGATGGAGAACAGCACCGCGTTGCCCAGTCCGCCGCCGGCGAGGACGACGGTTTCGTTTTCGGGAATTTCAGTCGGCGTTCCAGTCGGCCCCATGAGCACCACCGGTTCGCCGGGCTGAAGCAGCGCGCAAAGATCCGACGATCCGCCCATTTCGAGCACGATAGTCGATACGAGGCCCTTCTCCGCATTGACCCATGCGCCCGTCAGCGCAAGGCCTTCCATCGCCAGTCGGGTCCCGGCGACGCCGCGCGCACGCGTCTCGTAATTCTGTAACCGATAGAACTGTCCCGGGTGGAAGCGGCGTGCAGCGAGCGGGGCGCGCACCACGACTTCGACGATCGTCGGCGTGAGGCGCTCGACGCGCTCGACGCGCGCACGGAGGAGATCGTTGAGGCCCGCAAGAAACTGCGCGTCCGTGACTGCGGCTGCGGGCTTCACCTGGGAGAGCATTTTGCTCACCAGAGGATAGCCTTGCTTCGCGCTCCCTATGGCCTTCACGACGTTGCCGAAGAACGACGGATGCACGTCGCCGAAATAGCTCATGTAACGGCCATCGGCGCGCCGTCCGATCAACACGCGCACGGCATTGGGCTTGGAGATCGCTTTTTCTGCGGGAACGGGATTGCCTTCCTCGTCGACCGCCTGAAAATAGCGGCCGTCGAGTCGGAAATGCGCGGCGTCCTCGCGGGCGAGCACCGTGTTAGGCGAAGTGCCCGCCGCGATGAGAATCGCGCGCGCGGGGAGCACGGTCTCGCCCGTCTTTTGCCATACGCCGTCCTCGCCGCGCGTCTGTATCGCGACACGAAGTCCGGATGCATGCCCGCCTGCATCGACTTCGACGCCCGTGGGCGTCAGACCTTCCGCGAACTGCACGCCTTCTTCGAGCGCGTGGTGCACTTCCTCGTGATTGAGCGTATAGGCCGGACTGTCGATGAGGCGCCGGCGATAAGCGATCGTTGCACCACCCCAGGATTGCAGGAGTTCGAGTATCCGCGGCGCACGGCCTTCCGCCGCCGCCTTCGGCCGCTCTTCGCGTATTGCGCGAGCATGGGCAATGAATTCGTCGGCTACTTCCCGTTCGTCGTCTCGCCAGCGTGCGCGCGTCTGCGCTTCGCCATCACTCGCAGCGAGCGTCTCATACCGCTGAAGGAATTTCTCCACCTGCACCGGGTAGTACGCGAGCGATTCCGTGGCGGTGTCGATGGCCGTCAGACCCCCACCGATGACCACTACCGGCAGGCGCAGCTGCATGTTCGCGATGGATTCCGTCTTGGCGGCGCCGGTGAGCTGCAACGCCATGAGGAAGTCGGACGCGGTCCGCACGCCGCGTGCGAGACCGTTCGGCATGTCGAGCACCGTGGGCCGCCCTGCCCCGAGCGCGAGCGCGACATGGTCGAAGCCGAGCGCATACGCGTCTTCGGCGGACATCGTGCCGCCGAAGCGCACGCCGCCGAACATCGCGAACTGACGTCGCCGTTCGATCAGCAGCCTGATGATCTTCAGAAAGTTCTTGTCCCACCGGACCGTGATGCCGTATTCGGCAACGCCGCCGAAACCCGCCATTACGCGCTCATCGAGCGATTCGCGCAGCTCGTTCACGTCGCGTATCGGCCGGAACGGAACGCGCGCTCCGTTCGCATCGACGCCCGAGATCTCCGGTGGCAACGGCTCTATCTTGAGGCCATCTATGCCGACCACCGTATGACCGTCGTTCATCAGGAAATGCGCGAGCGAGAATCCCGCCGGTCCCATGCCGGCCACCAGCACACGCTTGCCGGTCGGAGCAGCAGGATACGGCTTGCGGATATTCAGCGGATTCCAGCGCGTGAGGAGACTATAGATCTCGAAGCCCCAGGGCAGTTCGAGCACGTCCTTCAGCGTTCGCGTCTCCGCCTGCGGTATGTCGACCGGGTCCTGCTTCTGATAGATGCACGACTTCATGCAGTCGTTGCAGATGCGGTGACCGGTCGCTGCGCACAGCGGATTGTCGACGGCGATGATCGCCAGCGCACCGATGAAATGGCCCTGCGTCTTCGCCTTGTGGAACTCGGAGATCTTCTCCTCGAGCGGGCACCCGGCCAGCGTGACGCCGAACGGGCTCTTCTTGAACGATTCCGCGCCGCGTCCTGTCGCGCCCTTCTCTCTCAACCCTTTCGAGCACGAATCTTTGCCCTGCTCGTGACACCAGATGCAGTAGTGCGCCTGGTCGAGTGCGCCGACGAGGTCCGTGCCCGGATCCGTGAGCTTGAAGCCTTCGCGCCGCCGTATGCGCTCGGCGTCGAAGCTGTGACTGGGATAGCCCTTGGTGACATCGGTCGTCGCGGCAACCAGATGCTGCGGATCCAGCTTGTGCGGCGCCTTGAACAGCACGCCGTCTTCATGCCTGCGGCGCCCTGCCGTGCTCAGCGCGGCCCACGCGGCATACTTCAGCGCGCAATCGAGCGCCGGTGCGTACTCGGCTTCGTTCTCGAGCCAGCGTGCGACGTGCCGCGCGTAGTTGAGTTCCGTGAGCGGCGAGCCCATGAATCGCTCGAGCTGCGCTGCAAGGGCAGGCCCATCGAGGCGCTCCGCTTCCTCGGCCTTGATCTTGTGCATCGCCTTGCGCTGCACGAACTGCCGCTTGATGAGATAGAGCGGCGTGAGATCCACGTGCTTGTCCGAGTATGTCTGGACTTCGGACTCTATGCCGAACAGCCACCCGATGAAGCGGTCGAGATGCGGCGCAAGCGCGATGAGAAGCTCGGACTCGGATTTGTCCGCGGTAGCCGGCGGCGCCGCGCGTGCGGCGAGCAGCGATGCGTGCAGATTCGCGTCAGTTCGTGCGAGCCGCTCAAGGAACAAACGGTCTAGGCGCAGCAGGCCCTCGCGGTCGTAGAGGTCCGCAAAGGTGAGCCCGGATTCGGGATGGAGTATAGAGGCGGCAGACAAGATAGGACCGCGTGCAAAAAGCGTCGATTATACCCGGAGGTGGGGTGTAATCTTAGATCAACGTGCATTATGGTTATAAGAGGCGCGCCGCAATCCCGTGTCGCTTACATGGGCTACAATCGGCCTGTGTTTCGGCGCACCGTATGACACAGACCCACAAAGCACTCGCGTGGTTCACGCTGGCAGCACTCGCCTGCCTGCTGGCCTACATGAGCTTCCGCGGCTATCTCAGGCCGGAGCTGCTGCTGGACTTCGCCAATTCCGTGGCGTGCTGAGCCTGCCTTAACGCCCGGCGCTTCGCTTGGCCGCCGTGACGGTGTTTTGTATCAGCGTAGCGACGGTCATCGGCCCTACGCCGCCAGGTACCGGAGAAATCCAGCCTGCCACGGCACGAGCGCTCTCAAAATCGACGTCGCCCGCCAGTTTTCCGTCCGGCAGCCGGTTGATACCCACGTCCACGATCACCGCCCCGGCCTTGATCATGTCGCCCGTGACGAGCCGCGGCCTGCCGGCAGCCGCAACCACGATGTCCGCGTGCTGCGTGTGCCTTGCAAGGTCCGGCGTCTTGGAATTACAGATGGTGACGGTTGCGCCCGCTGCAACCAGCAGCAAGGCCATCGGTTTGCCGACGATGCTGCTGCGACCGATCACGACGGCGTGACGTCCTTCGAGCGCGATGCCCGTTTCTTTGAGCATGGTCATCACGCCGAGCGGCGTGCAGGGCACGAGGTGGGGATGCGCATCCACGATAGCGCCGAGATTGCGCCAGTTGAAGCCATCGACGTCTTTCTCGAGCGCGATGGACTGGACGACGCGCATGGTGTCGACGCCCCGGGGCAGCGGGAGCTGCACGATGATGCCGTGCACCTTGCGGTCCGCATTGAGGCGCGCGACCACCCGAAGTATGTCCTGCTCGGAACTGTCGGCTGGCAGCTCGTGGGTTTCGGATCTGAGGCCGACTTCCTGGCATGCACGCATCTTGTTGCGCACATAGACGCGCGACGCAGGCGAGTCTCCGACCTGCACGGCGGCAAGCCCGGGATCGAGACCGGATTGCTGGAGCGCCTGTACTTCGGCGCGCAGGCTCGCGAGCAGGCTTTTCGCGATGGCGGCGCCATCTAGGATCTGGGCTGTCATTGTTGCTGTATCGTCTCAACGCGCGGCAGGCGCCGCGTGCCCAGCGCTGCTGCTGTCGAGTATCTGAAAAAAAACTTCGTCCTGCCTCACCATGCCCAGTTCTGCGCGGGCGCGTTCTTCGATTGCTTCGTAGCCCTGCTTCAAGTCCCGCACTTCGGCGTCCAGCGCAGCGTTGCGCGCCTGCAGTTTTCCGTTCACTTCTTTCTGGGCACGGATCTGCTGGTCGATCTCCCAGACGCGAAACCAGCTCCCTTTCCCGAACCAAAGCGGATACTGGATCAGCGCAATGAGCACGGCCAGCGTGACGGTGAGCAGTCTCACAGCGCGCCGCGCCGGCAGGCCTGCAGCGCGCGGGAAACGGCTCTCATCGCTCTTTTCCGCTAGCCGAGTTGATAGAACGCCGAGCGTCCGGGATAGCTCACGGCATCGCCGAGGTCTTCCTCGATGCGCAGCAGCTGGTTGTACTTTGCGAGCCGGTCGGAGCGCGACAGCGAGCCGGTCTTGATCTGCAGCGCGTTCGTCGCGACCGCGATGTCGGCAATCGTCGTGTCCTCCGTTTCGCCGGAGCGGTGTGAGATCACCGCCGTGTAGCGCGCGCGCTTCGCCATTTCGATGGCGGCGAGGGTTTCGGTGAGCGTTCCGATCTGGTTCACCTTGATGAGGATGGAGTTCGCGATGCCCTGCTGTATTCCTTGCTGCAGGTAACGCGTGTTCGTGACGAACAGATCGTCACCCACGAGCTGTACCTTGCGGCCCAGCCGTTCGGTGAGCATCTTCCACCCGGCCCAGTCGTCTTCGGCCATGCCGTCTTCGATGGTGATGATCGGGTATTTCTCGACCCAGGCAGCAAGATAGTCGGCGAATTCCGTTGCCGTTAGCGTCGCCCCCTCCGAGCTGAGTCGGTAGCTGCCGTCCTTGTAGAACTCCGAGCTCGCACAATCGAGGCCCAGCATGACATCTTCGCCGGGACGGTAGCCCGCTTTCTCGATCGCTTCGATGATGACGCGAATCGCCGCTTCGTGGCTTTCGAGACGCGGCGCGAAGCCGCCTTCGTCGCCCACGGCCGTCGCGAGACCACGGTCGTGAAGCAGCTTCTTCAGCACCTGGAAGACTTCGGCGCCGCAGCGCAACGCATCCCGGAACGACGACATGCTGACGGGCAGGATCATGAACTCCTGGAGATCGAGACCGTTATCCGCATGCGCACCGCCGTTGATCACGTTCATCATCGGGACCGGCATGGACATCGGGCCCGCGCCGCCGAGATATCGATGCAACGGCAAGCCCGATTCTTCGGCCGCAGCCTTGGCGACGGCCATGGATACCGCGAGGATCGCGTTCGCCCCCAGTCGCGACTTGTTCTCGGTGCCGTCGAGATCGATGAGCGTGCTGTCGACGAACGTTTGTTCCGTCGCATCGACCCCTATGATGGCTTCGCATATCTCGGTGTTGACGTTCTCGACGGCCTGCGTGACGCCCTTGCCGCCGTAGCGTCCCTTGTCGCCGTCCCTCAGCTCTATCGCTTCGCGGCTGCCGGTGGATGCGCCCGACGGCACCGCCGCGCGGCCCAGCACGCCGGATTCGAGCAACACGTCCGCTTCGACGGTCGGGTTGCCGCGCGAGTCCAGGATCTCCCTGGCGATCACATCTACGATAGCGCTCATGCTTGTTCTTTCAGGTTGATGTTCATACGCGCTGGGAGACGAGATTCTCGGCGAACTGCTGGCGCTTCACCAGCGTGTCCAGCGCTTTCAACATCTCCAGCAGTGCTCTCATATGCTGCAGCGGCCAGGCGTTCGGGCCGTCGGACAGCGCCTTGGCGGGATCGGGGTGCGTTTCCATGAATACGCCGGCCACGCCGCTCGCTACCGCCGCACGGGCCAGCACTGGTACGAACTCACGCTGTCCGCCGCTCGAAGTTCCCTGGCCGCCGGGCAGCTGCACTGAATGCGTCGCATCGTACACCACCGGACAGCCGGTCTCGCGCATGATCATGAGCGAGCGCATATCGGACACGAGGTTGTTGTAGCCGAAAGACACGCCCCGCTCGCACACCATGATCCGCCGATCCGCGTCCGGGTCACCGGGATGCGCAGCGCGCGCCGCATCGCGCGCTTTGTCGACGACATTCTTCATGTCGCCAGGCGCCAGGAACTGCCCTTTCTTGATATTCACCGGCCTGCCGCTTGCCGCGACAGCCGAAATGAAATCCGTCTGCCGGCACAGAAACGCCGGCGTCTGCAGCACGTCCACGGCCGCCGCAGCGGCCTCGATCTCGTCGATTTCGTGCACGTCGGTCAACACCGGCACGCCGACATCCTTGCGCACGGCGGCCAATATCTCGAGCCCCTTGTCCATCCCGAGGCCGCGGAAAGACTTGTTCGAGCTGCGGTTTGCTTTGTCGTACGACGATTTGTAGATGAACGGGACGGCGAGCGCCGCACAGATTTCCTTCAGCGCGCCGGCCGTGTCGTACGCCAACTGCCGCGATTCGACCACGCACGGGCCCGCTATGACGAACAGGGGCTTATCGAGCCCGACTTCGAAGCCGCAGAGCTTCATTCTACGCACCCGAGTTCAAAGCTGACCCATCGCATATCTGCCGTTGTCTCCATCGTCACGCCCGCGGCTGCTAGGCGATGTTCTTCAGTTCCGGCTGCAGCAGGTCCTGCTCGGGACGCGCATTGGCAAGCGCCGCCTGCACGAATGCCTTGAACAGCACGTGGCCGTTTCGCGGCGTCGAAGTGAATTCCGGATGGAACTGGCAGCCGACGAACCAGGGATGGCCTGGCAGCTCGACCATCTCGCACAGGCCTTCCTTGACCGACGTGCCGGAGACGCGCAACCCATGTTGCTTGATGCGCGGCAGGTAATGGTTGTTGACCTCGTAGCGGTGACGGTGGCGCTCGACGATGCGCTCGGCGCCGTAGATCCGATACGCCAGCGAGTCGCGCTCCAGCACGCATTCCTGGCCGCCGAGACGCATCGTTCCGCCGAGATCCGATTTCGCGTCGCGATGCTCGACACGGCCGTCGCGATCCTGCCATTCGGTGATCAGCGCGATCACCGGATGCGGTGTCTCGGGATCGAACTCGGTGCTATGCGCACCATCGAGTCCGACGACATGCCGCGAAAATTCGATGACGGCAAGCTGCATGCCGAGGCAGATGCCGAGGTAAGGCACGGCGTTTTCGCGAGCGTGGCGTATCGCGGCGATCTTGCCCTCGACGCCGCGCTTGCCGAACCCGCCGGGCACCAGGATCGCGTCCATGCCGTCGAGGCAGCCGATGCCTTTTGCCTCGATGTTCTCCGAATCGATGTAATGGATCTTGATCTTTGCGCCGGTATGTATGCCGGCATGGATCAGCGCCTCGGACAGCGATTTGTACGATTCGGTGAGGTCGACGTACTTGCCGACGAGAGCGATATTGACCGTTCGCTGCGGATGCTCCAGCGCGTACACGAGCCGGTCCCACGCGGTGAGATTGGCTGGCGGCGGGGTGAGCATCAGCTTGCGGCACACGATCTCGTCGAGGTTCTGCGCGTGCAGCATCGCCGGTATCTTGTAGATGCTGTCGACGTCCACCGCGGAGATCACCGCCTCGACCGGCACGTTCGTGAACAGCGCGATCTTGCGGCGCTCGTCGGCAGGCAGCGGACGGTCGGCCCGGCACAGCAGCACGTCGGGCTGTATACCGATTTCACGCAGCTCCTTGACCGAGTGCTGGGTCGGCTTGGTCTTGATCTCGCCTGCGGACGCGATATACGGAACGAGCGTGAGGTGGATGAAACAGGCGTTCTCGCGCCCGGTCTCTATCCCCATCTGGCGTATCGCCTCAAGGAACGGCAGCGACTCGATGTCGCCCACCGTGCCGCCGACTTCGACGAGACACACTTCCGCGTCGCCGGCACCGCGCCGAATGAACAGCTTGATTTCGTCGGTGATGTGCGGAATGACCTGCACCGTCCCGCCCAGGTAATCGCCGCGCCGCTCCTTGCGCAATACGCTTTCGTAAATCTGGCCCGTGGTGAAGTTGTTGCGCTTGCTCATCTTGGCCGTGAGAAAGCGCTCGTAATGGCCCAGATCCAGGTCGGTCTCGGCGCCGTCTTCGGTAACGAAGACCTCACCGTGCTGGAACGGGCTCATCGTCCCCGGATCCACGTTGAGATACGGATCCAGCTTCACCATCGAGACTTTGATGCCGCGGGACTCGAGAATCGCGGCGAGGGAGGCGGCGGCGATACCTTTGCCAAGGGAGGAGACTACACCACCAGTGACAAAGATAAATTTAGTCATTGCATAAGCAGTTGGCCGTTTTCTTATTTTAACTCAAAAGCTCCGGGCCGTGCAGCGTACGCGCCCCGGGTGCCGGTCCTCTGCATCGTCACCGCGGCGAAGCAGCGGCATCCCCGCCGCGCGCGAGATAAAGCCACGTCTCGACGACGGTGTCCGGATTGAGGGACAGGCTCTCGATGCCTTCGTCCATGAGCCATTTCGCGAACTCCGGATGGTCCGACGGACCCTGCCCGCAGATCCCCACGTACTTGCCCGCTTTGCGGCACGCGTGAATCGCGAGGTGCAGCATGTGCCTCACCGCGGGATCGCACTCGTCGAACGCCTCGGCGACGATTCCGGAATCCCGGTCGAGCGCCAGGGTGAGCTGTGTAAGATCGTTCGAACCGATCGAGAATCCGTCGAAATGCTCGAGGAACTCATCTGCGAGTATCGCGTTGGACGGGATTTCGCACATCATGATCACCCGCAGGCCGCTGTCGCCCCGCCCGAGGCCGTTCTCGGCGAGCATGTCCAGCACGCGCCTGCCCTCCTTCACCGTGCGCACGAAAGGCACCATGATTTCGACGTTTGTGAGCCCCATTTCGTCGCGCACTTTCTTGAGCGCCCGGCACTCGAGCTGGAAGCAGCTGCGGAAGCTCTCCGCGATATAGCGGCCGGCCCCACGGAAGCCCAGCATCGGATTTTCCTCTCGCGGCTCGTACCGCGCACCGCCGATCAAGCTCGAGTACTCGTTCGACTTGAAGTCGGACAGGCGCACGATCACCGGTTTGGGCCAGAATGCGGCGCCCAGCGTCACAATGCCCTCCGCGAGCTTCTCGACGTAAAAGCTCACGGGGTCGGCATAGCCGGCGCTGCGCTGCTCTACTGCGGCCTTGAGATCGGCCGGCAGCTCCGGATACGCAAGCACCGCCCGCGGATGGACGCCTATCGTCCGGGCGATGATGAATTCGAGTCGCGCAAGCCCGACGCCTTCGTTCGGGAGGCGCTGGAACTCGAAAGCAAGCTGCGGATTGCCGACGTTCATCGTGATTTTTACGGGCGGCTTCGGCATGTTGGCGAGCAGGAGGTCGGTGACCTCCGTTTCGAGGATGCCGCGATACACGAATCCCGTATCGCCCTCCGCACAGGACACGGTGACCTCCTCGCCTTCCTTCAGCACCTGCGTCGCATCGCCACACCCTACGACTGCCGGAATGCCGAGCTCGCGAGCGATGATCGCGGCGTGACAGGTGCGGCCGCCGCGATTGGTGACGATCGCCGCTGCGCGCTTCATCACCGGCTCCCAATCCGGATCGGTCATGTCGGTGACCAGCACGTCGCCCTGGCGCACGCGTTCCATTTCGGACGCGCTCGCGATAAGACGAACCGGCCCGCTGCCGATGCGCTGGCCTATGGATCGCCCCGTTACAAGCACTTCCGATCGCTGCTTGACTCGATAGCGGCGCAGCGTATCGATCTTCTCGCCCGCCTTGACCGTTTCCGGCCGCGCCTGCAGCACGTAGAGCCGGCCGTCCACACCATCCTTGCCCCACTCGATGTCCATCGGCCGCTGGTAATGCTGCTCGATGATGAGGGCGTAATGCGCGAGCTCTTCCGCCTCCGCGTCCGTGATCGAGAAGCGGCGCCGGTCGGCTTCGGGGACGGCAACGGTCTGCACCGAACGCCCCGCTTGCCGGCTGTCGGCATAGATCATTTTCACCGCCTTCGATCCGAGCTCACGGCGCAGTATCGCCTTGCGCCTTTCCCGTAGTGCCCGCTTGTACACGTAGAACTCATCGGGATTCACCTGACCCTGCACGACCGTCTCTCCCAGACCGTATGCCGACGTGATGAAGACCACCTGGTCGAAGCCCGACTCGGTGTCCAACGTGAACATGACGCCGCTCGCAGCACGATCGCTGCGCACCATGCGCTGCACCGCGACCGATAACGCCACTTCGTCGTGCGCAAACCCTTTATGCGCGCGATAAGAAATGGCGCGATCGTTGTAGAGCGACGCGAACACCCGCTTGACCGCGTCGAGCACATTCGACAGGCCGTGAACGTTGAGATAGGTTTCCTGCTGTCCGGCGAAGGACGCGTCCGGCAGGTCTTCCGCCGTAGCGGAGGAGCGGACAGCAAAGGTCAGCTCTCCGCTCTCTGCGGCGACCAGCGTTTGGTAAGCGCGAGCGATGGCGTGCTCGAGATGCTCGGGGAAAGGCTGCGCCAGGATCCAGCTGCGGATGTCGCTACCCGCTGCGGCCAGCGCCTGCACGTCATCGGTGTCGAGCGATCGCAACCGAGCGGAGATGCGTTCCGCCAAGCCCTCGCGCGCGAGAAATTCGCGGTAGGCATGGGCCGTCGTGGCAAAGCCGCCCGGCACGCGCACGCCGGCTTTGCCCAGCTCGCCGATCATCTCGCCCAGCGAGGCATTCTTGCCGCCCACTTGGTCCACGTCGCTCATGCGCACGCTGGCGAGGTCCATCACCAGCATATTGCCGCTCGTTATCGAAACGCCGTTCGTTGTGCTATCCATAAAAAGACGTTATGTTAGAAACTCAGTTTTCCAACCACTCTTCGCCGCCCCGCACGTAACGGGTCGCAGCAGCGATGCGCCGTCGGTTCCGCTTGCTTCGCGCGCCTTGCGTTCCTCGCGGCGAGTACAACGCGCTATGGCCGAGAAACGCACTGCTTTCTTCGTCTCCGACCGCACCGGCATCACCGCCGAAATGCTCGGGCACAGCCTGCTCACCCAATTCGAGAGCGTGCGGTTTCAGGAGGTGACGCTTCCTTTCGTCGACACGGTCGATAAAGCGCTCGAGGTCGTCACCCTCATCAACCAGGCGGCGGCCGCCGAAGGCGCGCGGCCCATCGTCATCAGCACGCTCGTCAATGCGGAAATCGCGACGATGGTGGGCTCTGCGAACTGCCTGTTTCTCGACTGTTTCGAGATTTTCATCGCCCCGCTCGAAAAAGAGCTGGGCATCACGGCATCGCATGCGATAGGCCGCAGCCACAGCGTAAATGACATCGTCAACTACTATCACCGCATCGACTCCGTGAACTACGCGCTGTCGCACGACGATGGCGTGTCCAGCCGCGATCTTTCGGAAGCGGACATCATCCTCGTCGGCGTATCGCGCTGCGGCAAGACTCCGACTTGCCTCTACCTCGCGATGCAGTTCGGTATACGGGCCGCAAACTATCCGCTGGTCCCTGAGGACTTCAGCTCCATGCAGCTCCCGGCTCAATTACGCTCACTCCGCGGCCGCATCTACGGGCTCACGATCAAGCCGGAGCGGCTGCAGCAGATCCGCACCGAGCGCAGGCCGGGCAGCAAGTACGCCACGCTGGCGAATTGCGAGTTCGAAGTTCGCGAAGCCGAGTCGTTGATGCGCCAGGAAGGAATTCCGTACCTCGACGCGACCAGCAAATCCGTCGAAGAGCTGGCGACCACGATCGTGCATCAGGCGAAACTGGTGCGCCGCGTCTACTGACGCCAGCGCCGCCTTGCTAGAGCACGCGGCGTACCTGCCGGCTTATCGGAATTGAAAGGGGCACCGCTGAGGAAAAACTTGCGCTGCTCGGAAAATATTCCTCCGGCGTGCTCTAGTCCCGGGCGGCACTCACCGCGCCAAGCTGCCGCACACGCTCGAAAAGGCACACTGCCGCCGCAGCCGCAACGTTGAGCGACTCGGCTGCGCCGGGCATGGGAATCGAAATCCGGTCGGATGCGAGCTCGAGCAGGCGCGTCGAGAGCCCCGAACCTTCGTTGCCGAACATGAGGCCGACATCGCCACGCAAATCACTTTCGAACACCGAGGTCGCATGACCACGCACCGTCGCGAGCAGCCGCCCGCGATAGCGCGATGCGAAAGCGGCGATGTCGCAATGTTCGTAAAGACGAAGCGCAAAGTGTGCACCCATGCCTGCGCGCAGCACACGCGGCGACCACGCATGCGCGCATGCCGGCGTGAGCAGCACATCGCGCGTGCCGGACGCCGCCGCAGACCTCAATATAGAGCCGAGGTTGCCGGGATCCTGGAGGTCTTCCAGGATCAGGCATGCGCCGATGTCCGCTGCCGGCGTCTGCGCGGCGGGGAGTCGCACCAGGGCGAGGATGCCGGTCGGCGTGGTGACGGTCGACAGCTGCTGGAACAGCGCATCGGTGAAAACGAGCGCTCGACTGGCGTCGGCGCCGAGCGCGTGCACGATCTCGGCGTTCTGCAAAGCCGAGCGACTGATGGCCACCTCTTCGGGGCGTCCGACGTGCTCGCGATAGGCTTGCACCAGATGCACTCCGTCGAGCACCGTGAGACCCGCTTTGCGGCGCTCGCGTCCCGATTCGAGCAGGCGCGCGAGCAGCTTGAAGCGCGGATTGGTTGCGGAGGAGATTTCGATCACGGTCGCAGTGCGCAGGTGCGGAACCCGGCGTACACGTCGCGCCGCTCCGGCGTGTAGAAGTTGCGATACGCCGTGTTCACGAGCGCCGGACTCGTCGCATGGCATCCGCCGCGCAATACCTTGTGATCGCCGAACCACGGCGCCGAGTATTCCTTGTACGGGTCGGGCGCGAAGCCGGGATACGGCTTGAACCAGTCGGCGGTCCATTCCCATACGTTGCCCAGCATCTGGCGGCATCCCCACGCGCTGTCGCCTTCGGCATGGGCGGCGGCATCCGGGCGCTCCGAGGTCGAGCCGAACAAATTCGCGTGCTGCGAGCGAGGTGGCTCCTCGCCCCAGGGATAGCGGCGCTTCACGTGGGCGTCGCCCGGCGCGGTCGACGCCGCAAACTCCCACTCGGCTTCGGTAGGCAGGCGGCGCTGCGCCCATCGACAATACGCTTCAGCCTCGTACCAACTCACGTGCATGACTGGCCGGTGCGGGCGTAACTCGACGTACCGGTCGTACGTTCGCTCGCGCCAGCGGCCGTCCTCGCGGCTCCAGTACACAGGGGCTTCGGCCTGCGTCTCGACACGCCATCGCCATCCTCCGTCGCTCCATAGTGCGCGGGAGCGATAGCCGCCGTCGTCGACGAACGCCGCGAACTCGGCATTCGTCACCGGCGCTCGGGCCATATGGAACGGTTCGACCTCGACCTCGTGAGCCCACTTTTCGTTGTCGAACACGAAGCCGGCATTCGGCTTCGAGCCCATCAGAAATCGCCCGCCGGCAATCGCAACGTCTCCCGGCCATGGTCCCAGCGATTCGGCAGGGGTCTCGCCGTCCGGCGCTGGGTAACCGAGCGTCTGCCGCGTGTAGCAAAAGGCTTCGGCATGCATGCATTCGTGGAACGCCGACAGCTGGACGAAGTACCGGAGCCGTGCATCATCCGGATGCTCATCGATGCGCGCAGCCACTCGGTCGAGCACGCGGTCGAGATAATCGAGCGTGGCTGCGAAGGACGGCAACGGCAGATCCCAGCGGGTCTCATGAGCCACCTTGGCCGAGTCGTACAGCGCGTCCGCATTCGGGATGAGCGATGGCGCGAGCGACTCGCCTTCGCGATAGCGCAGACACCAATGCTCCTGAAACCAGCCGACATGCCCCACCTCCCATAGCGGCGGATTGACGATCGGGAGCTTCGGACCGAGCAGTCGTTCTCCGTCGAGATCGGCGACCAGGCCTACGGTG
>JBLNBW010000302.1:0-11301 GCA_050260255.1 Rhodospirillaceae bacterium
CGCCCAGATGTCGATGACCTTGTTGTAGCGCTCGCCGATGGTGATGAGGCCCTCGGTGTACTGGCTCTGGATGTCGTCGACCTCGCGGGTCGCGCGCTCGAGCAGCTCCACCTTCTTCTTCGGGATCACCATGGCGTCGAGGGCGATCGAGATGCCCGCCTTCGTCGCGTTGCCGTAGCCCATCGACCGGACGCGGTCGGCGAGGAGGACGGTCTCCTTCTCGCCGCAGAGCCGGTAGGTGAGGTCGATGAGGTTCTGCAGCTGCTTCTTGTCCATCACCTTGTTGACGGACTCGAAGAGGAGCCGCTTCGGCACGATGTCGTAGAGCAGCACGCGGCCGACGGTCGTCTCGACCCGCTTGCCGTCCATGCGCACCCAGACCTTCGCCTGCAGGTCCACCTCGCCCTGGTCGTACGCGGCGCGGACCTCCTCCGGGCTCGCGAAGACCTTGCCCTCGCCGCGCGCGAACGCGCGCTCGCGGGTCATGTAGTAGATGCCGAGCACGATGTCCTGCGACGGCACGATGATGGGATCACCGTTGGCGGGCGACAGGATGTTGTTCGAAGACAACATGAGCGTGCGCGCTTCCATCTGCGCTTCGAGCGACAGCGGGACGTGCACGGCCATCTGGTCGCCGTCGAAGTCGGCGTTGAACGCCGCGCAGACGAGCGGATGGAGCTGAATCGCCTTGCCTTCGATCAGCACCGGCTCGAACGCCTGGATGCCAAGGCGGTGCAGCGTCGGCGCGCGGTTCAGCATCACCGGATGCTCGCGGATCACCTCTTCGAGGATGTCCCACACGATCGGCTCTTCGCTTTCCACCATGCGCTTCGCTGCCTTGATGGTCGTCGCAAGCCCCATCACCTCGAGCTTGTTGAAGATGAACGGCTTGAAGAGCTCGAGCGCCATCTTCTTCGGCAGGCCGCACTGATGAAGCTTCAACTGCGGACCGACGACGATGACCGAGCGGCCGGAGTAGTCCACGCGCTTGCCCAGCAGGTTCTGACGGAAGCGGCCGCCCTTGCCCTTGATCATGTCGGCGAGCGACTTCAACGGGCGCTTGTTGGCGCCGGTCATGGCCTTGCCGCGACGGCCGTTGTCGAGCAGCGAGTCCACTGCCTCCTGCAGCATGCGCTTCTCGTTGCGCACGATGATTTCCGGCGCTTTGAGCTCCAGCAGGCGCTTCAACCGGTTGTTGCGGTTGATCACGCGGCGATAGAGATCGTTCAAATCGGAGGTCGCGAAGCGGCCGCCATCCAGCGGCACCAGCGGGCGCAGCTCAGGCGGCAGCACCGGCAGCACTTCGAGGATCATCCAGTCAGGCTTGATGCCGGACTTGTTGAAGGCCTCGAGCACTTTCAGCCGCTTGGCGATCTTCTTGATCTTGGTGTCGGAATTCGTCGCGGCAAGCTCGGTGCGCAGCGTCTCGATCTCGTGCTTGAGATCGAGCGAGCGCAGCAGCTCGCGCACGCCTTCCGCGCCCATCGCGGCGCTGAAGTCGTCACCGAACTCTTCCACCTTCGTGAGGTAATCGTCCTCGGTCATGAGCTGGCCGCGCTTCAAGGGCGTCATGCCGGGATCCACCACGACGTACGCCTCGAAGTAGAGCACGCGCTCGATGTCGCGCAGCGTCATGTCGAGCACCATGCCCAAACGCGACGGCAGCGACTTCAGGAACCAGATGTGGGCGACCGGGCTTGCAAGCTCGATGTGGCCCATGCGCTCGCGGCGCACCTTCGACAGCGTCACTTCGACGCCGCACTTCTCGCAGATGACGCCACGGTGCTTCAGGCGCTTGTACTTGCCGCACAGGCACTCATAGTCCTTGGTCGGACCGAAGATTTTCGCGCAGAACAGACCATCCCGCTCCGGCTTGAAGGTGCGGTAGTTGATGGTCTCCGGCTTCTTTACTTCGCCGTACGACCAAGAGCGGATTTTCTCCGGCGATGCAAGACCGATCTTGATCGCGTCGAATTCCTCTTCCTGCGTTACCTGTTTGAATAAGTCGAGCAGTGCTTTCATTTCACTAACCCCTATGTGCGTGAGGTGCCAAGTGTTGCATCCCGGAACGAACTAACTGCCTCACGAAACTCAATAACGGTTATGGTCCAGGTCGATGTCGATGGCGAGCGACCGGATCTCTTTCACGAGCACGTTGAAGGATTCCGGCATGCCCGCCTCGATACGGTGATCGCCCTTGACGATGGACTCGTAGACCTTGCGACGCCCTTCGGTGTCGTCCGACTTGACGGTAAGCATCTCCTGCAGCGTGTAGGCTGCGCCGTACGCTTCCAGCGCCCAGACCTCCATCTCGCCGAAACGCTGACCGCCGAACTGCGCCTTGCCGCCGAGCGGCTGCTGCGTGACCAGGCTGTACGGCCCCGTGGAGCGCGCATGCATCTTGTCGTCGACGAGGTGGTGCAGCTTCAGCATGTGCATGTAGCCGACCGTAACGGTGCGCTCGAAAGCATCGCCCGTACGCCCGTCGTAGAGCGTGACCTGGGTCTTGCTCGGCGTAAAACCGATGCGCTTGGTACGCTCGTCACCGTCCGGGTAGGCGAGATCGAGCATCTGTTTGATCTCGGTTTCCGTCGCGCCATCGAACACGGGCGTAGCGAACGGCACGCCTTCCGACAGGTTTTTCGCGAGTTCGAGGATGTCTCCATCGGACAGCGACTTGATCTCTTCCGGACGACCGCTGGTGTTGTAGATCTTGTCGAGGAACGCACGCACCTCCGCAGCCTGCGCCTGTGCCTTCAGCATCTCGCCGATGCGCAAGCCGAGGCCCTTGGCGGCCCAGCCCAGGTGCGTCTCGAGAATCTGGCCCACGTTCATCCGCGACGGCACGCCGAGCGGATTGAGCACGATGTCCACCGGCGTACCATCCGCCATGTAAGGCATGTCTTCCACCGGCGTGATCTTCGAGATGACGCCCTTGTTGCCGTGACGGCCTGCCATCTTGTCGCCCGGCTGCAGACGGCGCTTCACCGCGAGATACACCTTCACCATCTTCTGCACGCCCGGCGGGAGCTCGTCGCCCTGCGTGAGCTTTTTCTTCTTCTCTTCGTACGCCTTGTCGAAGAGGAGCTTGGTCTGCGCGAGGCTTTCCTGGATCTGCTCCATCTGCTGGCTCACGTCCTCCGCAGCGAGGCGGATATCGAACCAGCTGTGGCGCTCGACTTCGTCCAGATACGACTTCGCGATCTTCGTCCCTTTCGCGAGCTTCTTGGGACCGCCGTTGGCAACCTTGCCGATCAGCAGACGCTCGAGACGTTCGAACGCGTCGTTCTCCACGATGCGCAGCTGGTCGGCGAGGTCTTTCTTGTAGCGCTTCAGCTCGTCATCGATGATCTGCTGAGCGCGCTTGTCACGCTCTATGCCTTCGCGCGTGAAGACCTGCACGTCGATGACCGTGCCGGACATGCCCGAAGGCACACGCAGGCTCGTGTCTTTCACGTCCGAGGCTTTCTCGCCAAAGATCGCGCGCAGCAGCTTCTCTTCGGGCGTCAGCTGCGTTTCGCCTTTCGGCGTCACCTTGCCCACCAGCACGTCCCCAGCTTCCACTTCGGCGCCGATGTAAATGATGCCCGACTCGTCCAGGCTCGCGAGCTGGTTCTCGGAGAGATTCGAGATGTCGCGCGTGATCTCCTCCGGTCCGAGCTTGGTGTCGCGTGCGACGACGGAAAGCTCCTCGATGTGGATCGAGGTGAAGCGCTCGTCTGCCACGACGCGCTCGGAAATCAGGATCGAGTCCTCGAAGTTGTAGCCGTTCCAGGGCATGAACGCGACCAGCATGTTCTGACCGAGCGCAAGCTCGCCCTTGTCGGTCGATGCGCCGTCCGCGACCACGTCGCCGCGAGCGATGCGGTCACCCACCTTCACCAGCGGCCGCTGGTTGATATTCGTGTTCTGGTTGGAGCGCTGATACTTGACGAGGTTGTAGATGTCGACGCCCACTTCACCGGCTGTCGTTTCTTCGTCGTTCACCCGCACCACGATACGGCCCGCATCGACGTAATCGACCACACCGCCGCGGCGTGCCTGCACCGCCGTGCCCGAGTCGACCGCAACCGTACGCTCGAGCCCCGTGCCGACCAGCGGTTTTTCAGCGCGCAGGCAAGGCACCGCCTGGCGTTGCATGTTCGAGCCCATCAACGCCCGGTTCGCATCGTCGTGCTCGAGGAACGGGATCAGCGATGCGGCGACAGACACCGCCTGCGCAGGAGCCACGTCCATGTAGTCGATGCGCTCCGGCGAAGCGAGCGTGAATTCGTTGTGATGCCGCGACGAGACGAGCTCGTCAGCGAACTTGTTGTCCTTGTCGAGCGCCGCATTCGCTTGCGCGATCACATAGCGGCCTTCCTCGATCGCGGACAGGAAGTGGATCTCTTCCGTCACGCGGCCGTCGGTCACTTTTCGATACGGGGTCTCGAGGAAGCCGTACTGATTGGTGCGCGCATAGAGTGCCAGCGAATTGATGAGGCCGATGTTCGGGCCTTCCGGCGTCTCGATCGGGCAGACGCGGCCGTAGTGCGTCGGGTGCACGTCGCGCACCTCGAAGCCCGCACGCTCCCGCGTAAGACCGCCCGGTCCCAGCGCCGAAACGCGGCGCTTGTGCGTGATTTCCGACAGCGGATTCGTCTGGTCCATGAACTGCGACAGCTGCGACGAGCCGAAGAACTCGCGAATGGCGGCCGAGACCGGCTTCGCGTTGATGAGATCGTGCGGCATCAGATTTTCCGATTCCGCTTGCGACAGGCGCTCTTTCACCGCACGCTCGACACGCACGAGGCCGGCGCGGAACTGGTTTTCCGCCAGTTCGCCGACCGAACGCACGCGGCGGTTGCCGAGATGATCAATGTCGTCGATTTCGCCCTTGCCGTTGCGCAGATCGACCAGGATCTTGATGACGGCGACGATGTCCTCGGGCGACAGCGTGCCCGGGCCCTCGAGCTCGCTGCGCCCGACACGCCGGTTGAATTTCATACGGCCGACCGCGGAGAGATCGTAGCGATCTTCCGAGAAGAACAGGCCGTTGAAGAGCGCGCGCACCGCCTCTTCCGTCGGCGGCTCGCCCGGACGCATCATGCGGTAGATCGCGACCTGCGCCGCCATCTGGTCGGCGGTCTCGTCGATGCGCAGCGTCTGCGAAATGTACGGGCCCTGATCCAGATCGTTGGTGTAGATCGTCTGGATGCGGTCGATCCCTGCTTCGCGCAGCTTGGCGAGGACCTGCTCGGTCACTTCGTCGTTCGCGTTCGCGAGCACTTCACCGGTGCTGGTATCGATGACGTTGTGCGCAAGCGTGCGCCCCAGCAGGAAATCTTCCGGTGCCGGAATCTGCGTAAGACCCGCCGCTTCCATTTCGCGCACGTGCTTCACCGTGATGCGCTTGTCCTTCGCGACGATGGTCTTGCCCTTCGCCTGAATGTCGAAGCGCGCCGTATCGCCGCGCATGCGCTCGGGCACGAGCTCGAACTCAACACCTTCCTTGGTGATGTGGAACGTGTCGAACACGAAGAATTCCTTGAGGATCTGCTCCGGCGTATAGCCCAGCGCCTTGAGCAGTATCGTCACCGGCATCTTGCGACGGCGGTCGACACGGAAGTACAGGTAGTCCTTCGGGTCGTACTCGAAGTCGAGCCACGAGCCGCGGTAAGGAATCACGCGCGCCGAGAACAGCAGCTTGCCCGAAGAGTGCGTCTTGCCGCGGTCGTGCTCGAAGAACACGCCCGGCGAGCGGTGCAGCTGCGACACGATGACGCGCTCGGTGCCGTTGATCACGAACGAGCCCGTCGACGTCATGAGCGGAATCTCGCCCATGTACACTTCCTGCTCCTTCACTTCCTTCGGCGTCGGCTTGGCGGCTTCCTTGTCCATGATGACCAAGCGCACTTTCGCCCGCAGGGGCGCGGCGAAAGTAAGGCCCCGCTGCTGACACTCCTTCACGTCGAACGGCGGCTCGCCGAGCATGTAGCTTACGAATTCGAGGCGGGCGTTCTTCGAGTGGCTCTCAATCGGGAAGATCGACCGAAAAGCCGCCTGCAAGCCTTCGCTCTTGCGTGCCTCGGGCGGCACATGCTCCTGCAGGAACGCCGCGTAAGACTCGAGCTGCGTCGCCAGCAGGAACGGCACCGGAAGGACACTGTCGCGTTTTGCGAAGCTCTTGCGGATGCGTTTCTTTTCGGTAAAGGAATAAGCCATCTTCAAACTCCGGGACAGAGTTAGGAACGGAAAATCACAGGCAGCAGCGCACCCAGCCGGCCAAGCCGGCTGGATGCGTTGGAACCTGCGAGCTTCGTAAACAGATACAGATTCGGGCCGGCCTCACGGCACTGGCCCTAGCTCTCACTATGTGCTTACTTGATTTCAGCGGTCGCGCCGGCTTCCGTCAGCTGCTTGAGGATCGCGTCGGCATCGGCCTTGGACACCCCTTCCTTGACGGGTTTCGGTGCACCGTCGACCAGGTCCTTCGCTTCTTTGAGACCCAGGCCGGTCACTGCACGCACCACTTTGATCACGTTGACCTTGTTCGCGCCCGCGTTGGTGAGGTTGACCGTGAATTCGGTCTTCTCTTCCGCCGCGGCGCCGGGTGCCGCCCCGCCCGCTGCGGGAGCCGCCACGGCCACCGCTGCCGCAGCTGCGGACACCCCAAACTTCTCTTCCATGTCCTTGATGAGTTGTGACAGCTCGAGCACCGTCATGTTCGCGATCGCATCGAGAATTTCTGCTTTGGCTACTGCCATGTCTATCTCCGAATGTGTCTAAGTTGAAAATTCAGCACTGCGGGCGAAACGCCCGGCATTACGCAGCCGCTTTCTGCTTTTGTTCGTTCACCGCCGCGAGCGTCCTCACGAACTTGCCCGGCACCTCATTCAAGGTGCGTGCGAGCTTCGCGACCGGCGCCTGCATGGTGCCCAGCAGCGTGGCGAGCAGCTCCTGACGGCTCGGCATCTTGGCGAGATCGCCGACCTCTTTGGGCGACATCACCGCGTTCGGCATCGCGCCGCCTTTGATCACCAGCTTGTCGTTCTCTTTCGAGAACTCGTGCAGCACTTTGGCCACCGCGACCGGATCGGCGGAAATGCCGTAGGCGAGCGGGCCGACCATCTGATCGGCGAGCCCTGCGAACGGCGTATCCGCAACCGCGCGGCGAGCCAGAGTATTCTTCAGCACGCGCAGATACACGCCCGAATTGCGCGCTTTCTTGCGCAGATCGGTCATGTGCCCCACGGTCAAGCTGCGATACTCGGCGAGCACGATAGCCTGAGCCTTCGCCACTTCGGCGCTGACTTCAGCTACGAGTGCCTGCTTTTGCTCCAGATTGAGACTCAAGGTCCATCTCCTTAATTGAAGGGATGAGCGTAAGAACGGGTGTAGCGCCGTTCTTGCTGCCTGCACCCCTTGCGACCACGGCGACCATTGAGCCAGACATGACAACTTCAGCCTGATTCGGGTGCGCCGTCTGCGTTGGGCGTCCGCCGGTGAGGAGTCAGGCGTGAGGTGTGAGGAGAAGAATCACACCGCTGCCCGAGCCCTGCAGCTCGGCTTACTGATTAAGTCACCAGGTTTCGCGCGAAGCGCGGAGTGCTCTTACTCCTCACTCCTTGCCCCTCACGCCTCACCGGGCAACCCCAACGGTCTTTGACAACCCGCCGGCCGTGCTGCAGCCGGCGGCCCAAAGTCTTGCCCCGGGATCGGGGCTGCTCCGCCGCACGGCGGAACGTCGATAACCTCTTATTGCGCGAGAGTGGCCTGGTCGACGCGGACCCCGGCGCCCATCGTGCTCGAGAGGGAAATCTTCTTCAGATAAATCCCTTTCGCGCTTGCCGGCCGCGCCTTGTTCACCGCATCCACCAACGCCTTCAGGTTCTCTTCGAGCGCCTCGATCGTGAAGGAAGCGCGCCCTATGGTGCACTGGACGATGCCTGCCTTGTCGGTGCGGTACTGCACTTGGCCTGCTTTCGCGTTTTTCACCGCGAGCACCACATCCTGCGTGACCGTGCCGACCTTCGGGTTCGGCATGAGACCGCGCGGGCCGAGCACCTGACCGAGCTGGCCGACCACGCGCATGGCGTCCGGAGTGGCGATCACGACGTCGAAGTCCATGCGGCCGGCCTTGATCTCGGCCGCGAGATCGTCGAAGCCCACGACGTCCGCCCCGGCATCGCGCGCCTGCTGGGCTCTGTCGCCCTGCGCGAAGACGGCAACGCGCACGCTCTTGCCCGTGCCTTGCGGCAACACGATCGAGCCGCGGACGGCCTGGTCGGATTTCTTCGCATCGATACCGAGATTGATCGCCACATCGATCGATTCGTTGAATTTAGCGGTGGCGTTTTCCTTGATCAGCTTGAGCGCGTCCTGCACCGGGTACAGGCGCGCACGATCCACCTTACCGCTCAACGCAGTGTAACGCTTGGAGGTCTTGGCCATTTACACGCCCTCCACTTCGACGCCCATGCTGCGGGCGCTGCCGGCGATCGTCTTCATCGCAGCTTCCAGATCGGCTGCCGTAAGATCGGGCATCTTGGTCTTGGCGATTTCCTCGATTTGAGCGCGCGTAATGCGGCCCACCTTGTCGGTGTGCGGGCGAGCGCTGCCTTTGTCGATCTTCGCCGCCTTGCGGATGAGCACCGACGCCGGCGGCGTCTTCATCACGAAGGTAAAGCTCTTGTCCTGGTAGGCCGTGATCACCACCGGCACGGGCAGCCCCGGCTCCATTTTCTGCGTCTGGGCGTTGAACGCCTTGCAGAATTCCATGATGTTCAGGCCGCGCTGGCCGAGCGCCGGCCCGATGGGCGGCGAGGGATTGGCCTTGCCGGCCGGCACTTGAAGCTTGATCAGGCCGACGACTTTCTTTGCCATGTGACTCTCCTTGCGGGTTCAAGCGGACGCGCCATTCGCGCCCTCCCCAGTTTTACTGCATCGACTCGCGAGTGATTGATTCGTAACCCATATAAATGGATTAGAAGCACTCACTCACGCCTTTTCTACCTGCCCGAAATCCAGTTCCACGGGAGTGGAGCGGCCGAAGATGGTGACCGATACCCGCAGCTTGTTCTTGTCGTAGTTGACGTCTTCCACATTGCCGTGGAAATCGGCAAACGGACCTTCCTTGACACGAACGGCTTCGCCGACCTCGAACAGCACCTTGGGCCGCGGCTTTTCGACCCCCTCCTGGATCTGGTGCAGGATGTTCTGCACTTCCTTCTCGGATATCGGCGTCGGCTTGGTCGCCGTGCCGCCGACGAACCCGGTCACCTTGGGCGTGTTCTTGACCAGGTGCCAAGTATCGTCGTCCATTTCCATTTCGACCAGGACGTAACCGGGGAAGAACTTCCGCTCGCTGATGTTCTTCTGCCCGCTTTTCATCTCGACGACTTCTTCCACGGGCACCAGAATCTGACCGAATTTGTCGGTCATGCCGGCGCGCTGTACGCGATCAAGCAGCGCGCGCTGGACGCTCTTTTCGAAGCCGGAGTAAGCGTGCACTACATACCACTTCTTGCTCATTTAGCCACCCTGGCCCATCAGTTTCTTCACGATCCATAAGAGGCTCGCATCCACCACCCACAGGAACAGCGCCATCACGACGACGAAGGCGAACACGATCGCCGTCGTCTGCACCGTTTCCTTGCGGGTCGGCCATGCGACTTTACGGGTTTCCGCGACCGACTCCTGCGAGTAGAGGTAGAACTGCTTGCCGACCGCCGTCGTCCAGAACACGGCGAACCCGGCCACGAGCCCGGCGAGCACCGACCCGACGCGCACGATCGTCGCGCTATCGGCGAGCAGGTAGAACCCGGCAAGCCCGGCGATGACCAGCAAGGCCGCCACTGCTATTTTGATCTTATCTGCCATACCCGCTTCCGAAACCGGGCTCCTGTTGAGCGCGCAAAGCCGCGAAAGTTCCCTTCCGCGGTCCACTCCGTTCTGGCAGGCCAGGAGGGTCTCGAACCCCCAACCTTCGGTTTTGGAGACCGACGCTCTGCCAATTGAGCTACTGGCCTGTATATAAACGGCCGAAAGTGAAAACCTACTTCCGGCCGGAAAAGTCAGCGCCAAAGGCTCGGACGGCCCGTCGCCTTTGACGCGGAAACATCAACGTTACTCGATGATCTTCGCCACCACACCGGCGCCGACGGTCTTGCCGCCTTCGCGGATGGCAAAGCGCAAGCCCTCTTCCATCGCGATCGGCTGAATCAGCTGCACTTCGATCGAGATGTTGTCCCCAGGCATCACCATCTCCGTGCCCTTCGGCAGCTCGATCGAGCCCGTCACGTCGGTGGTGCGGAAATAAAACTGCGGACGATACCCATTGAAGAACGGCGTGTGACGACCACCCTCGTCCTTCGACAGCACGTATATCTCCGCCGCAAACTTCGTGTGCGGCGTGATCGAGCCAGGCTTCGCCAGCACTTGCCCACGCTCGACCTCTTCGCGCTTCGTGCCGCGCAGCAGAATCCCCACGTTGTCGCCAGCCTGCCCCTGATCGAGCAGCTTCCTGAACATCTCCACGCCCGTGCACACCGTCTTCGTCGTCGGCTTAAGACCCACAATCTCGATCTCGTCGCCCACCTTGACGATCCCGCGCTCCACGCGCCCGGTCACCACCGTGCCACGCCCCGAGATCGAGAACACGTCTTCCACCGGCATCAGGAACGTGCCGTCCAGCGCACGCTTCGGCTCCGGTATGTAGCTGTCCAGCGCTTCAGCAAGCTTCAGAATCGAGCCTTCGCCCAGCTCGCCCTTGTCGCCTTCCATCGCCTTTAACGCCGAGCCAATCACGATCGGCGTCTTGTCGCCCGGAAAGTCATACTTGGAGAGCAGCTCGCGCACTTCCATTTCCACCAGCTCCAAGAGCTCCTTGTCGTCCACCATGTCCGCCTTGTTCATGTAGACGATGATGTACGGCACCCCAACCTGGCGCGCCAGCAGAATGTGCTCGCGCGTCTGCGGCATCGGACCGTCCGCCGCCGACACCACCAGGATCGCCCCGTCCATCTGCGCCGCTCCCGTGATCATGTTCTTCACATAGTCCGCATGCCCCGGGCAGTCCACGTGCGCATAGTGACGGTTCGCCGTCTCATACTCCACGTGCGCCGTGTTGATCGTGATCCCGCGCGCCTTCTCCTCCGGCGCCGCATCAATCTGGTCGTAGGCCTTCGCCTCACCACCAAACTTCTTCGACAGCACCGTCGTGATCGCCGCAGTCAGCGTGGTCTTGCCATGATCCACGTGACCTATCGTCCCTACGTTCACGTGCGGCTTGGTCCGCTCAAACTTGCCCTTGGCCATAAT
>JBLNBW010000303.1:0-28977 GCA_050260255.1 Rhodospirillaceae bacterium
CGCTCGGCATGCTGAACCCGGTCATTGCCGGCGCAGCAATGGCGATGAGCTCCGTATCCGTCGTGAGCAATTCGCTGCTGCTCAAGCGCTGGCGGCCCGAGCGCGCGGCGTCGGCCACAGCCTGATTTTTCGCAAAGGAGAGTCTCATGGAAAAGAGCACCCAACTGAATATCAAAGGCATGACCTGCGGCGGTTGCGTCGCGAGCGTGAAGCGCGTGCTCGAAGCCGTGCCGGGAGTGAAAGTGGCCGACGTATCGCTTGCGAAGGCGAGCGCGAACGTGCGCCACGACGATACGGTGGACACGCGCCGCCTCAAGACGGCGGTGGAAGAGGCCGGCTTTGAAGTCGTCTGAAATGGCAGACGGCGGCGCGAAGCCGCGTCATGCGGCGCACCCCCACAGCGCCGCGGTGTTGAAGCGCCTGAACCGCATCTCGGGGCAAGTGCGCGGCGTTACCGGCATGGTGGAGGAAGGCCGCTACTGCGTCGACATCCTCACGCAGATCGCCGCCATACAATCCGCGCTGGATGCGGTCGCCATGCAACTGCTAGAGGAACACACCCACGGCTGCGTGCGGTCGGCGATACGGTCCGGACATGGCGATGAGGCGATTACCGAGCTGATGGCAGTTCTCAAGCGATTCGCGCGCTAGCCGCGCATCGCCCGAGAAGTGAGGTCGGCAGCGAGTCCTCAAACACGCTTCGCGGTTGAGAATGCTTCCCCCGGCGTCTCACCACCGGCTTCGCTCACGTCTACCAGTTCCAGATCTGCCACCAGCGTTTTTCCTGCTTTTGAGCGTGCGCGCCGTTGGGGAAGTTCTTGGCGAGGATCCGCCCGGTGTCCTTGCCAAGCTCGGTGAGACCCAGCGCCTCGTACGCCTGCATCATCACCATCAACCCTTCCTCGTTGGCCGGCGCCTGCGGATAAGTCTTCAGCGCGTACTGGGCGCGGTTCACGGCCGCCACATAAGCGCCGCGTTTGAGGTAATAACGCGCGACGTGCACTTCGCTTGCCGCGAGCGCGTTCACCAGGTAATTCATGCGCGCCACGGCATCCGGCGTGTACTTGCTGTTGGGAAAGCGCGTGGACAGTTCCTTGAACGCATCGAACGCTTCCCGTGCCGCCTTGGGATCGCGCTCCGACAAATCCTGTCCGCTGACATAGCCCAGTATCCCGAGATCGTCGTTGAAGTTCGCAAGCCCCTTAAGGTAATAAAGGTAGTCGACGTTCGGATGATTCGGATGCAGCTTGATGAAGCGATCGGCGGCCGCGATGGCAAGCGCCGGCTCCTGGTCCTTGTAATGCGCGTATGCAATCTCGATCTGTGCCTGCTGCGCGAATCGGCCGTACGGATAGCGCGATTCCAGCTTCTGGTAGTACTGGATCGCCTTCTCGTAATTCTTGCTGTTCAGCTGATCGCGCGCTTCGGCGTACAGCTTCGCCGCAGACCAGCCTCGAGTCTCGTCGTTCATATCGGGCATCAGGCCGCAGCCCGTCATCACGAGCATGAGAAGTAGCGCTAAACTGTATCGCATAGATGAAGAATATCCTGGCAAAAGAAGATTATAGCGGAAAGGCCACGGCGTCCGAGGCGATTGCGCTCGAGGTTCCCGCCTCGTGCGCGGGACTGCGGTTGGACCAGGCGCTCGCCGGCTTGTTGCCGGATTACTCGCGCAGCCGGCTTACCGGCTGGATACGCGAGGGGCGTGTGACGGTCGACGACCGTGCCGCCCAACCGCGGGACAAGATTCGCGGCGGCGAGCGGGTCGTCGTTCTTCCGGGGCCGGACCCCGAGGCGCTCGCGTTCAAGCCGCAGGACATTCCCCTGGACATCGTGTACGAAGACGATGCCCTCATCGTGATCGACAAGCCGGCGGGCCTCGTCGTCCACCCCGGAAGCGGCAACTGGGAAGGCACGCTTCTCAACGCCCTCCTCCAGCATGCGCCGCCGCTCGCGCACGTGCCGCGCGCCGGCATCGTGCACCGCCTGGACAAGGAGACGAGCGGATTGCTGGTGGTGGCAAAAACGCTGACGGCACAGACCTCGCTCGTGCGGCAGCTCCAGGCCCGCACCGTGTCGCGAATTTACACGGCGGTGGCGCACGGTCGCATCGCCCGCAGCGGCAGCGTGGATGCGCCGGTCGGCCGTCACCCGGTGCAGCGCACCCGCATGGCTGTCGTCCCGAGCGGCAAGCCGGCGGTGACGCATTATGAAGTGCTTGAAACGTTTTCCCAGGCGACCCTGCTCAGGTGCCGGCTCGAAACAGGGCGCACGCATCAGATACGCGTCCATCTGGCATCGATCGGACACCCGCTGTACGGCGATCCGGTATACGGGCACCGGCGCCGCCTCGCGGTGCCTTTCTCGCGGCAGGCATTGCACGCGCAAAAGCTCACCGTGCAGCATCCGGCGAGCGGGAAAGCGATGTCCTGGGAATCCCCCATGCCGAGCGACATGCAGGCACTCATCGCCGCGCTGAGATCGCAATCGTGAATCCGCATCCCGGCTGGATCATCCCTGATTGGCCCGCGCCCGCCTGCGTGCGCTCGATCATCACCACGCGCGATGGAGGCGTGAGCACCGGACCTTATGCGACCTTGAACCTCGGCATTTCGGTCGGGGACGACGCGACCGCCGTGACGGAAAACCGCAGGCGCCTGCGAGCCGCATTGCCCGACGAGCCGGTGTGGCTCAAGCAGGTGCATGGCGCGAAAGTCATAGACGCGGATGCAAAACCGTCGCTGCCGGATGCGGATGCGAGCATCGCGTCGCTGGCCGGCACCGTATGCGCGATACAGGTCGCCGACTGCATCCCGGTCCTCTTCACCGACGTGCGAGGCAGCGTCGTCGCGGCAGCCCATGCGGGCTGGCGCGGGCTCGCAGTCGGCGTGCTGGCGAACACGATAAGCGCCATGCAGGCGCGGGGCGTGACATCAAGCGAGATACTGGCGTATATCGGCCCCGGCATCGGGCCGTCGGCGTTCGAAGTGGGGTCGGACGTTTACAAGGCGTTCACGGCCGTCGATCCGGCCACGGCGACCGCATTTTCGCCGCACCAGCCAGGCAAGTGGCTCGCCGACTTGCATGCACTCGCGCGCAGGGCACTGCAACGCGCCGGAGTATGGCGCATCTATGGTGACCCGCTCTGCACCGTATCCGACAAGGCGCGGTTCTTTTCGTACCGGCGGGACAAGACAACTGGAAGGATGGCGGCTCTCGTCTGGCGCGAGCAATGAAGCGTTCGCGACGGAACATGCGGCCTCGCGTATAATGCCGTCGGCTTGCGGCGCGCCGACCGGGTGCGCCGCGATTTTTTGTACGGACCCGCGATGACGACGCTCACCTGGATCATAGTGACCACGCTGCTGGGTGGCGTCTTGTCGATCATCGTGGCGGCGCTTTTTGCCTTGCGCGCGCAGGCCGCCCACGTGCCACTGCTCATCAGCTACGCGGTGGGCGCGCTTCTCGGCGCAGTATTCATCGAGCTTCTGCCGCACGCATTCGAGATCACCCGCACGCCCCATATGCTGGCCGGCACGATACTCGGCGGCATACTGGCTTTCTTCGTCCTCGAGAAACTCGTGCTGTGGCGCCATTGCCACGAAGAGCTGTGCGAGGCGCACGATCCTCCGGTGGCAGCGCACAACCAGCATGATCACGGCCGCAGCGGCATGATGATTCTCGTTGGCGATACTCTGCACAACTTTGTCGACGGCATACTCATCGCCGCCGCCTTCATCGCCGACACCGAGCTCGGCATCGTGACGGCAATGGCCATCGTCGCCCATGAGATACCGCAGGAGGTCGGCGACTTTCTGATCCTGCTGCATTCGGGCTACAGCAAGCGCGCCGCGCTCGCGCTCAACATGGCATCCAGCGCGGCAATGGTGCTCGGAGGCGTGGTGGCCTACATGGCGCTCAAGGCGCTGGAGCACTGGGTCCCTACCCTGCTCGGACTCGCGATCGCGAGCATGCTGTACGTGTCGGTCGCCGATCTCATCCCGGGTCTGCATCGCCGGCCTGAGCTGCGCGCCACGGCGCAACAGGTGGCGCTCATCGCACTGGGCATCGCGACTGTCTGGCTTGCCGGTCTGGTCGCGCACGGCCACGCTTAACCGCCGCGAATCCGGGCGGAACCGTTATAGAATGGTGTGCCGAAGCACGGCACATCATGGATCTCGACTCACAGTCCGCATTCACCGCTTATGCCGACATCCATCGCAGGCTGATGGAAGGCATATTCCAGCCGTTCACACACGGCGGCAATACCGCATGGAGTGCCGAGCTCCTCAAAGCATGGAACGCGGAGCTCGCACATCACGCCACTCGCTGGCAGGAGCGCGAGCAGCGCTACGTGCGTGAGCAGCTCGAACTGTGGCAGCGGCTCATCGGAGCTTCCCCGTCGGGGCACACACAAGGGCCGCAGCTTACCGACCGGCGTTTTCGCGGTGAAGCGTGGCGCCATCCATTCTTCGCATACCTCGCGCAATCCTATTTGCTTACGCAACGGTGGATCGAAGAGATCGTGAATGACGCACCGGTCGACGAGCACGCTAAACGGAGGCTTGCCTTTCTCGCGCGTCAGTACACCGACGCGATATCTCCGGCCAATTTTGCATGGAGCAATCCGGAAGCATTGAAGCGCGCGATCGAGACCCGGGGCGAAAGCCTCGTCGCCGGCCTCGGCAACATGCGCGAGGACGCCGAGCGCGGACGAGTCTCCAACGTCGACCGTCGCGCATTCCGGGTCGGAGTCAATCTCGCCATTACGCCGGGCGCGGTGGTATATGAAAACGAGCTGATACAGCTCATTCAGTATCGTGCGACCACGGAGCAGGTTTACGAACGTCCGCTCGTCATCGTACCGCCGTGCATCAACAAATACTATATTCTCGATCTGCGGCCTGAAAACTCGTTCGTGCGCTACGCGGTGTCGCGCGGGCATACGGTGTTCGTGGTGTCATGGCGCAACGTGCCGCCGCAGCTCGCGCATCTCACCTGGGACGATTACCTCACGCTCGGCGTGATGCGCGCCATCGAAGTCGCGCGCGACATCTGCGGTGTCGACGAGGTCAATGCGCTCGGGTTCTGCGTGGGCGGCACGCTGCTCGCCGGGGCACTCGCCGTCATGCAGGCGCGCGGCGAACGGCGCGTGCACAGCATGACGCTGCTCACGACGATGCTCGAGTACGCGGACACGGGCGAGCTCGGCGTCTTCATCGACGAGCAGTACGTCGCCCAGCGCGAACGCCAGCTTATAAAAGGCGGTCTGCTGCGCGGCGAAGAGCTCGCGCTCGCGTTTGCCAGCCTGCGTGCCAACGATCTCATCTGGCGTTACGTCGTCAACAACTACCTCCTGGGCAACCGCCCGGAAGCGTTCGATCTGCTGTACTGGAACGACGACAGCGCCAATCTCCCGGGGCCCATGTATTCGTATTACCTGCGCAACATGTACCTCGAGAACAACCTGTGCAAGCCGTGCAAGCTCGACATGTGCGGCGTGCCCGTGGATCTCGGTAAGCTGGACATGCCGGCATACGCGGTGGCCGCACAGCAGGACCACATCGTGCCGTGGAAGACGGCGTATGCGTCGGCGGCTCTGCTCGGCGGTAAAATCGAGTTCGTCCTCACCGCGAGCGGACATGTCGCGGGCGTGGTGAATCCGCCGCCCGGCAAGCGGCGCCGTTACTGGTCCGGGGGCGGCCTGACTGCCGACAGCGACGCATGGCTCGCCAAGGCAATCTGCCACGAGGGAAGCTGGTGGCCGCACTGGTCCCGTTGGCTCGCCCGCCAGGCGGGAAAGCGCATAGCGGCACGCGCCCCGGGCAATCCGAAATACCCGGAGATCGAACCAGCCCCGGGACGCTACGTAACCGAGACGGCGCCAGTCTCGCGCGACGAGGAGCAGCCTACTCATTAAGGAGACGATCATGGCCGTACGCATAGCAGTCGTGACGGGCGGTATGGGCGGCATCGGCGAGGCGATCAGCCTGCGGCTTGCCCAGAGCGGCTGCAACGTCGTTGTCACCCATTCCCCGGGCAACCGGCACGCCGAACAGTGGATCGCGGATATGAAAGCACGCGGTCACACCATGCACGCCGTCGAAGTTGACGTGGCGGATTTCGATTCGTGCGAGCGTGCGGCTGCGCGCATACGCGATGAGGTGGGGCCGGTAGACATTCTGGTAAACAACGCGGGGATCACCAAGGACTCGACGTTCAAGAAAATGGACAGGGCGGCGTGGGAAGCGGTGTTGCGCACCAACCTCGACAGCGTGTTCAACATGACGAAGCCGGTGATCGAAGGCATGGCCGAGCGCGGGTGGGGCCGCGTCATCAACATCTCATCTGTCAACGGACAGAAAGGCGCGTTCGGGCAAAGCAATTATTCCGCGGCGAAGGCCGGCATGCATGGCTTCACCAAGGCGCTCGCGCTCGAGTACGCGCGCAAAGGCGTCACGGTAAACACCGTTTCACCCGGGTACATTGCAACCAAGATGGTGATGGCGGTGCCCAAGGAAGTGCTGGATACGAAAATACTGCCCCAGATTCCGGTCGGCCGCTTGGGCAAGCCGGAAGAGGTCGCGGCGCTCGTTGCCTACCTCTGCTCGGAGGACGCGGGGTTTATCACCGGCGCGAACATCGCCATCAACGGCGGCCAGCACATGTTTTGAGGAAAATCGTCGCTTCGTCAGATGCTTGTTGCGACGCAGCAGCGTTTCTGAAATAATCAGCCGCCCATTTTTGCGGGGAAGATGCCATGGCGTCGCCGCCCAGGATCATCAAAAAATATCCCAATCGTCGTTTGTACGATACCGAGACCAGCAGCTACATCACCCTGGCCGACGTGAAAAAGCTGGTGCTCGAGCAGGTGCAGTTCCGCGTCGAGGACGCAAAGACGAAGGAAGACCTGACACGCAGCATCCTGCTCCAGATCATCCTCGAGGAGGAAAGCGCCGGAGCACCGATGTTTTCCTCGGACATGCTGTCGCAGATCATCCGGTTCTACGGAAACGCGATGCAAGGCATGATGGGCAGCTATCTCGAAAAGAACATCCAGACGTTCATCGAGATTCAAAAGCGCCTGCAGGAACAATCCCGCCAGGTGTACGGGCAGAACCCGATGCTCAATTCGGAAGCGCTGAGCGAGTTCGTGCGGATGCAGGGCCCGGCCATACAAGGCCTCATGACCCGCTACCTCGAGCAGAGCGCGAACGCGTTCATGGACATGCAGCAGCAGCTGCAGCAACAGACGCGCAATATCTTCAACGCCTTCCCGTTCGCCGCCTTCGGCGGCACGACTCCGGGCCGCAATCCGGACGCGAGCGGTGCGGCGCCGGACCGCAGCGAACCGGGCGAGCCGGGAAAAGGCAACAGCGGGGGCAACAAATCTGAGTCGTAAGTCCACCGGTCGCGGCCCGTCTGCCGCGAAGCCATCCAAAGTCGGTTTCGTCTCGCTTGGCTGTCCGAAAGCGCTCGTCGATTCGGAACGCATACTCACGCAGCTGCGCGCCGAAGGCTATCTCATCTCGCCCACCTACGAGGATGCCGATCTCGTCGTCGTGAACACCTGCGGCTTCATCGATGCCGCGGTCGAGGAATCGCTCGACGCGATCGGTGAGGCGCTGCAGGAAAACGGCAAAGTCATCGTGACGGGCTGCCTTGGCGCGAAAGGCGATATCGTCCGCGAAACGCATCCGAAAGTGCTTGCCGTCACCGGCCCGCACGCGACCGAAGAAGTCATGCGCGCCGTGCACGAGCAGCTGCCGCAGCCGCACGATCCGCGCGTCGATCTCATTCCGCCGCAGGGCGTGAAGCTCACGCCGCGCCACTACGCGTATCTCAAGATATCCGAAGGTTGCAACCACCGCTGCACCTTCTGCATCATCCCGTCATTGCGCGGCGACCTCGTGAGCCGGCCCATCGGCGATGTCATGCAGGAAGCGGAAAACCTCGTCAAAGCAGGCGTGAAAGAACTGCTGGTGGTATCCCAGGATACCAGCGCTTACGGCGTCGACATCAAGTACCGCACGGGCTTCTGGGGCGGGCGCCCGATCAGGACGCGGCTCACGGAGCTTGCGCGTGCGCTCGGCGAATTGGGCGTATGGGTGAGGCTGCACTACGTCTATCCGTATCCGCACGTCGATGAGCTGATTCCGTTGATGGCAGCGGGCAGGATACAGCCCTATCTCGACATTCCGTTTCAGCACGCAGCCCGGGGCATCCTGAAGGCGATGAAACGCCCGGCCAACGCCGAGAACGTGCTCGAGCGCATACGGAGATGGCGTGACATCTGTCCGGACCTCACGCTGCGCAGCACGTTCATCGTCGGCTTCCCCGGCGAGACGGAAAGCGATTTCAAAGAGCTGCTTGCGTTCATCGAAGAGGCGCAGCTCGACCGCGTCGGCTGCTTCGCCTATTCGCCTATCGAAGGCGCGGCGGCCAACGAGCTGCCCGGCGCAGTGTCTGAAGCGGTGAAGATGAAGCGCCTCGAACGATTCATGGCCGTTCAGGAAAAAATCAGCACCGCACGGCTTCAGCGCAAAATCGGCCGCGAGCTCGACGTGCTGATCGACGAAGCAGACGCGGAGTCCGCGCTCGGCCGCACGAGCGCTGATGCGCCCGAGATCGATGGCGTGGTGCACATCCAGCACGACGGCAAGCTGAAAGCCGGCGAATTCGCCCGAATTCGCATCACCGGCGCGGACGCCCACGATCTGCACGGCGTCGCTCTTTAGGAACTCGCGTGCTCTCGGCTCTCAAGCGACGCGCCAAAGAGCTCAAGCGGGAACTCGCGACGATCTGGTTTTGCGCACGCCATCCGCGAACGCCATTCGTCGCGAAAGCGCTCGCGGCAGCGGTCGTCGCCTACGCCTTCAGCCCGATCGATCTCATTCCCGATTTCATTCCGGTCCTCGGCTTCCTCGACGATGTCATACTGCTGCCGATGGGCATCTGGCTGGTGCTGAAACTCATCCCGGACGACGTGATGAAAGAGTGCCGCGCGGCGGCGACAGCATGGCTGGAGGCGAAGCGCGAGCGCCCGCGCAGCTACGCCGGCGCAGCGGCGATCATCCTGCTGTGGCTGGGCGCGCTGTGGCTGGGATGGCGGTGGACTCAGCAGTGGCTGGCGTATTGAAGAACGCGATCGCTTCGGCCGCGTCGCGGGTGCGGCGCATCGGCGGCAGGCTCGCGACAACACGGCGGCCGTAGGTTTTCGTCGCGATCCGCGGGTCGCAGATCACGAGGACGCCGCGATCGCCCTCGTCGCGAATCAGCCGTCCCGCGCCCTGCTTCAGCTTGAGCACCGCTTCGGGAAGCTGGTACTCCATGAACGCGTTGCGTCCTTCGCGACGCAACTGCTCGATACGCGCCGACAAGACCGGATCGTCAGGCGCCGCAAACGGCAGCTTGTCGATCACCACCAGCGACAGCGCCTCGCCGCGCACGTCGACACCTTCCCAGAACGAATGGCTGCCGAGCAGCACGGCGTTGCCGAGGCGACGGAACCGGTCGAGCAGTTCCGACCGCGAGCCCTCGCCTTGAACCAGCAGCGGAAAGTCGACGCCGTCGGCTTCGAACGTAGCGCGCAGGAGGGTATGCGCGTCGCGCATCGCCCGCAGACTCGTAAAGAGCAGGAACGCCCGGCCGCGGGACGCCTTGACGAGCGGCAATGCCGCGCGGACGACCGCCTCGGTATGCTCCGGTGTGTTGGGCTCCGGCAATCCGTTGGGTACGTAGAGCAAAGCCTGTCGGCCGTAGTCGAAAGGACTGTTCCAGCGCGCCGTCACTGCGGAGTCCAGACCGAGCTTGCTGCAGTAATGCGAGAAGTCGCCGGCGACGGACAACGTCGCAGAAGCAAATATGCAGGCACGTCCTCTCGCCGTCACTTGTTCCCGAAAAATATCGGCGACCGACAGCGGCGTCGCGTTGAGCTGCACGCTATGGCCGAAGACCTCAAGCCATTTCACCCGCGCGCCGTCGCTCTCGCTGCGCCAGCGCTCGAGCTGCTCGGCGAGCCCGAAGGCACGCTCGCGGCAGCGCTGCAGGCCCTCACTGCGCGACGCATGGGGCTCGAGGACATCGGCTGCGTGGTCCAGCGCCGCCAGCACGTCATCCAGGCTCGCCCGGAAGCCCGTGTTGCGTTCCATTGTTTGCGCGGTAAGCCGTCCGATGTCGCGAAATACGAGCCGCAGATCCCGCGCCGCTTTTTCGAGTCGATCGGACGCCGCCGGCAACTGCCTCGCGTCGCGCGCACCGGCAGCCGCTTCGACCCGCAGGTCGCGCGCAAGCTCGATCAACTGGGACGTCGACGTGCTCTCACCGAAGAACAGGCTGGCCGTCTCGGGCAGCTGGTGCGCCTCGTCGAAAATCACCGTGTTGCATGCCGGGAGCAGCTCGCCGACGCCTTCGTCGCGCAACACGAGATCGGCGAAGAACAGATGATGATTTACCACCACGACGTCTGCTTCGAGCGCCTGCTTGCGCGCCCGCATAACGAAGCACCGCTCGTAGTGCTTGCAGTTGGCTCCGAGACAATTCTCACGCGAGGAGGTCACGTACGACCATACGCCAGCAGTCTCCGGCACGTCGCCGCATTCGGCGCGATCGCCGGTTGCGCTGACTCGCGCAAAGCTCGCCACGCGCTGGAGATGGACCGCATCCTCGGCACTCGGCAACCGCGCTTCGGCCAGCGAGCGCTCGAGGTAATGGTGGCACACGTAGTTCGCGCGTCCTTTCAGCAACGCAGTCGCAGCCGGCGTTCGCAGCGCCGCGCATACTCTCGGCAGATCGCGACCGTACAGTTGATCCTGCAGCGTCTTCGTGCCGGTCGAAATGATCACTTTTCCGCCGGAAAGCAGCGCAGGCACGAGGTACGCGAATGTCTTGCCGGTCCCCGTTCCGGCTTCGGCGACGAAAACGCCGCGATCCTCTATGGCCTGCGCAATCGCGCGCGCCATGTCGAGCTGAAAAGGCCGTTCGCGATAGCCCTCGACGGCATGAGCGAGCGCCCCGCCGGAAGAAAAGATCTCGTCGACTGTGTACACCCCGCGATAGTACCGCGCCGCGTGCACCCGGCATAGTGGGTTGCAGCGCGTCGACCGCTGATGCGACGCAACCTGGAAATCCCACCCGCACGGCCGCGATAGACGTTTACGTCTCCAAGGAACGTTTGCGCAGCTTTCGAAAATCGATGTGGGCCGCCTCGCTCGTGTCGGCATGGAGTACGCGCTTCATGTAGCCCAGCACCTGCTCGTTACTCTTCCGATCGCAGGATGCGGTGCAATCGACCGGCACGTGCAGTTCATAATCGCGCAGAAACGCGTCCATCGCGGTAATGATGACGCACTGGTCTCCGGTAATGCCTGTGATCACCAGCCGCCGCGCCCCGAGATACGTCAGCAACGTATCGAGCGTCGTCGCGAAGAAAGCCGAGTGCTTGGGCTTGAGCACGAAGTAGTCCTCGCGCCCCGGCTCGAGCAGCCTCGCCAGGGGCTCGCCACGCACGCCGTCTTTCAGACAATGTTCGACGACTTCCCGAAAATCGCTGCGCCAGCGCCCGAAGTTGTCGTTTGCGTAAATTACGGGCACATCGGCTTCTCTGGCCTGTGTCTTCAGTCGCGCGATCGAGCGTGCCGCTGCGACCGCGTTCGGCAGCAGCGCCTCGCCGCCGTCCCATTCGAGGTCGTTGATCATGTCGATCACGAGCAATGCTGCGCTCGAGCTGTCGGGCGCGTTGCCGTGCAGATCGTGGTTTTTCGCGGGCATGACGGACGCACAATGACGATGACCGGGTTTAGCAGTATTCATACCGGCCCCGGCACGAACTTCGCACCACCGATCGCGTAACCACCGACAGCTGGGACATGGGCGACATACGCATCGGCATTTCGGGATGGCGCTATGAGCCGTGGCGCGGCGTGTTTTATCCGCCGGATCTGCCCCAGCGGCGCGAGCTCGAATACGCGTCGCGCGCGCTGCCCACGATCGAAATCAACGGATCGTTCTATTCTCTGCAGCGGCCGGAGTTCTACGCGGAGTGGTACGATGCCACGCCGGAAGGTTTCATCTTCAGCGTCAAAGGCGGCCGCTACATCACGCACATCCTGCGGCTGCGTAACATCCTGCGCCCGATGGCGAACTTCTTCGCTTCCGGCATACTGAATCTACGCGATAAGCTCGGCCCTTTCCTGTGGCAGTTTCCGTCCAATTTTCACTGGGACGAGGAACGCTTTACCGCTTTCTTCGAGATGCTGCCGCGAAACACGGAGCAGGCGCTGTCGCTCGCACGGCGGCGCGATGCGAGGATGCATGGCCGCTGCCGTCTCGCCATAGACGCCTGCCGGCCGCTGCGCCATGCCGTCGAGATACGCCACGACAGCTTTCGCAACGAACGGTTCGTCGCGCTGCTGCGCAGGCATGGCATCGCGCTCGTCGTCGCCGACACCGCAGGGAAGTGGCCGTACGTCGAGGACGTTACCGCCGATTTCATGTACTTGCGGCTGCACGGCGAGGAAGAGTTGTACGCGAGCGGTTATACCGAACAGGCGCTCGATCGCTGGGCCGCGCGCATCCGTGCGTGGAGCAATGGCGGCCAGCCGGAAGATCCGCTATTGATCTCGCTCAAGAAGCCGAGGCGACGTGCCTCGCGCGACGTCTACTGCTACTTCGATAACGACATCAAGGTGCGCGCGCCTTTCGACGCGCAACGCCTGATGGAAAAGCTCGGCCTGCGTGATGCTCCGTCTACACCTTGGCACGGCAACGAGCCCGCCGTGGTACCGCCGCTGCGTCCCTGGCTATTCACGCGACGCCCGCGCGGTGCGCCCCGCCTGGTGGAAGACCGCAGGAAACTCCTGCAGGTCCCACCCAAGCGTCCTTAGACGTATCGCGCAGAACGCCGTAGCGGCTTGCGCAGCAAGGGAACAGACCTTTACTGGTCAAAGAGTTATTGGATAGACTTGATGTATGACCTTACGCCTGACGAGCCTCGCCTCTTTGGTGGTACTGCTGCTCGCGGCCGGCTGCGCGGTGCAGCCGGTGCCCGAGGAGAGCATCCCCGAGGCGCCTGCCTCGGTGTCGCGCGATCCCGTACCGTCCCCGGCTCGGGAAATCGTGCTGCAGGCGCTTGCGCTGATCGGAGTGCCGTATCGCTACGGCGGATCGAATCCGGAAACGGGGCTCGACTGCAGCGGGCTCGTGCGTCACGTCGTAGCGAAAGCCGCGGGCCTCAAGCTTCCGGGCGACACGAAGGCCATCAGCGAGTTCGGCGCACCGATCGATCAGCCGCAAATACAGCCTGGCGACCTGGTCTTCTTCAATACACTGCGCCGGCCGTACTCGCACGTCGGCATCTATCTCGGCAAGCAGCGCTTCATCCATGCGCCGAGCACCGGCGGCGTGGTGGAAATCGTCGACATGACGCAGCGCTACTGGCGGCAGCGCTATGACGGCGCCCGCCGCCTGCCGCTGTAAGAAGCGAGCGTTCCCGCCCTACTGCGCGACGCTCGTTGCGCCGCTCGATCTGCGCTGCTGGATTTCGCGTGCGAGCTCGAACACGGCCATGGCGTAGTTCACGCTGCGGTTATAGCGCGTGATGACGTAGAAGTTCTGCAGGCCAAACCAGTACTGCGGCCCGGCCTCCGTGTCGAGCTTGATGAGGGCGGCCTTCGATTCCGACGGCACAGGCGCAAGCGGCGTCACGCCGGCCTGGATGTACTCCCCCACCGTCAGTTGCGGCATGATGTCGGTGGTGTCGAGGGTAGCCATCGCTTTTTCGTCCAGCGATACCGGCACGGCGGGAGTCGCGCCCGTCTCCCACCCAAAGCTGCGATAGTAATTGGCAACGCTTCCAATGGCATCGGCAGGATCGCCCCACAAGTGGCGCGTACCGTCGTTGTCGAAATCCACGGCGTATTGGCGGTAGCTGCTCGGCAGGAACTGCGGCAGCCCCATCGCGCCCGCGTACGAGCCGCGCATTTCTGCCACGTCCCACGCCTGCTCGCGTCCGAGGAGCAAGTACGCCTCCAGCTCGCCGCGGAAGAATTCGGCACGACGCGGGTAGTCGAATGCGAGCGTCGTCAGGGCCTCCAGCACTTTGACTTTGCCGATCTGCTGCCCGTACAGCGTTTCTATCCCTATGGTGGCGACAATGATCTCTTCCGGCACGCCGAACTGCAGACGCGCGCGCGCCAGCGTTGCGGCGTTCTGCGTCCAGAACTTGACGCCTCCTTCGATGCGGCGGTTCTCGACGTAACGCGGACGAAATTCGTACCAAGGCCGCGCGGTGGACGGCGCCGACATGATGCGCAGTATGTTGGGCCGCGGCTGCACTTTCGCGAACAGTGCGCGCAATGTCTGGGCATCGAATTGATGCTTGGCCGCCATATCGGCAATGAAGCCATCGATCTCCGGCCGCAGCGCCTGGGCGGCCGTACCGCGGGGAGCGCCTAAGAACATCATGGCAACCAGCACAAGTGCGAGCGCGAGACGTGGCGCGCCCGGATTATTCAGACCAAACGGAAACTTCATGCGCGGAGTTTACATCGCGAGGCGAGGTGCAGCGACAACGTTGGGCACACGCCGCAAAAACCACGCCGTAAGGCCGACGTCGACGTATCGGCAAGCCGTCCGACGACGCCTGCGGGTCACGCTGCGAGGTCGAGCGATAGCTCGTCGTTCACGGGCGCGGCTGCTCCAAAAGCGGCCGGAGGGGTCAAGCGACTTCGGTCGGTTCAGCGCAAGCTGATTGAAACTCTTCCCGCGAGAGCTGCACGGGTTTCCGTGCTTGGTCAAGGGTTGCCGGCATGTCTATCGCAAATCCGGCCCGTAGCGCGTCTTCCACGCACGGATAGAACAACTCGAAGCACCTTTTTGATTCAGAACGGTGATCGGTTGCGCGCCATCGCCACACGAAGTTCGCAGGGTTGTCGATATAAACCGGAATAAGAACGCATGTGCGCAAGAAACGCTCCGCCGGGGCGTGATGTCTAGGATGACAGCCCGATCTGAAAGCGTTTCAGTGTAGCAAGAGAGCGCAGCGAGAACTGCGGCATTATTCCTTCCCTTGCAGAACTGTCCCCGGCTTTTAGCAGTCGTTACCGGGTGTCGAAGTGTGCCAAGCGACTGCCACACAGTATACGCGAGCAGTCACCGCAAACGGCCGCTTTATGGCAGCGTGCCGTCAAATTCCGTGAGTCATGCCCGGTAAAGCATCTTGTGCCGGCGGCCCGACAGAGCGACGTGCGAGAACGCGCCATGCGAGGGCAGGCTTCATCAGTGCAGCCGGTGGAGCGAGCAGGTTCAGCACTTCGAAAAAGTGCCTGCAGACCTCGGCATCCACCGAAGCGGCTGCGTGCACGCGCTCGAGATACCAGTTGAACAGCCGAAAACCCGCCGGGCGCTTTCCCTCCACCTGCGGGAACCGGAGGTCCTCTCCCGTTGCGATCGCCCACGGGATATCGACGATTTTCGACACGCGGGCATAGAAGCGACCGGGTAACCCTTCAAGCCTGCTTGGTTCACTATCGTCCAGCGCCTTCGCTGCCGCTGCCGCGACCGACATTCCCTGACCGTAAATCGGATTGAAGCTGCACACTGCATCGCCGATGACGAGATAACCGTCCGGAAAGCGCTTCATGCGCTCGTAAAAGCGCCGCTGATTCGCAGCGAAGCGATAGCTCGCGATCTCCGAGAGAGGGCGCGCCGATGCTGCGAGATCGTAAACGGCTGAAACGGGAAGAGCCGCCGCGAACCGCAGCCACTCCCTTTCTTCTGTCGGCGGATAATCGGCGAGCGAGCCGGCGAGCGTCACCATCCACCGCTGATCTTCCACGGCGAGGACCGCGGCATAGCGGGTACTCGCCGGCGGCGTGGCAGAAATGACGCCGCCATTGGTATCGAAGAAATCCCCGGGGCGCCGCTCGAACACGCGCGTGGCATAGCCGACGTCCACTTTAACGGTCGCGACTTCGGGCGCGCCGAATCCCCACTCCGCAAGCCATTTTGGCGACTGCGATCCCCTGCCACTCGCGTCCACCACGAGCTTTGCGTCGAGCGCAGACTCGAGGCCGTCACGTCGGCGCACGAGGAGTCCGGTAACGCGCGAACTCGCGGCATCAAACAGCGGCTTCACGCCCGCCGTGCCATCGAGAAAAACGATGTTCGGAATGGCGCAGAGGCGCCGGCGCACGGCGGCCTCCAAACAGGAGCGGCTCACCGTGATACCACGCAAGCCCGAGTCGTACCGCAGCTTCCACCGGCCGTACTGAAACCAGAGAAATGAGCCCGTCACGTCGCCCCGCGGCGCGCCGAGCGACTCGAGCTCGTCCATGATCCCGGGGAAATATTCGTCGATGAGGCGATAGCCGCTTGCGAGCAGGCCATGCGCATGTGCGGCCTGTGGGACGCCCTTGCGAAGATGCGATCCGTCGGCAGGCACATCGCGTTCGACGATCGTTACGCGCTCGAAGTGATCGCTCAGCGAGCGCGCCGCCAGCAGACCGCTCATGCTTCCGCCGAGCACGATGGCGGCCCCTTCCCGATGTGCCATGTCGCCTCCGTAGACGAAACCCGTGGCTGCGGCCCTAGCGTGGGTTATCCTGTTGTCCTGTTTTATCCGCGATCGAAAAACATTGGCGCGTATCCTGCTTGCCATGGAACGACGGATGCCTCGACAATACGGAGGACAAAAGAGGTACGCGCAATGCTAAGGCGAAACGCGTAGGAGATAGAGCAAATGGGTACCGGTTCAGGATATTGGAATTTCATCGTTAATGAAGACGGCTGGTGGACCTGGACGCATACGGACAGCCATGGAAACCAGATTGCGAGGTCTGAAGGGAGCTTTCGCTACTTTCACACCTGCGTTGAGGACGCTAAGAAACACGGCTACCGAGACCCGAAGCCCCGTGGCGGCTCCGAGTTTCGTTGCTTCTTCTAATCCGACGGGTGATGGAGGATGTCACCAACACTGTCGTCGTCATCGCCCAACATTCCGACGTAGCCGTACTTTTTCGCGTCTTTTACGCAGTCCCCGATCGATTCAAAGGCTTCGGAGGATTCTTGCATTATCGCGCCGTCGTCTGCGAGTTGACCCCAGGTCCAATGAGGCACGCTGCCGGGCTCGTAGCGAAGGGTAAACCGCCATCTCGGCATGTCGCACGTTCCAAGCTACATTGTTTAAGTACGTCAAATATTGTGAGGAAATTGCGTACCCATAGCAATCGGTGGAACGTGCCTTGCTCTGCGTGGCGCTACACGCTGTTCCCCACCGCTGCACGCGATAGTCGTCGACACTACTCCTTGGTCGGGACGGCGATACTCGATTCCTCTAGACCGTTCGCTTTCGCGTCGAGAATGCAGTCGAGTAGCGAGTTGAATGGGCCACCCCGTCTCTCGGAGTTGTCCGGCGTTGTGTGCACCCAGTACCAGAATTTATGAGTCAGCTCGGAAGGGGTCCGGCTATTCACGAACATCCATCGCGCCATTACTCATTCCCGTTTCACATCGCATATACATACCATGACGACGATCTAACGCATATCAAGAGGTAGGCAACCGCGAGACGAAGATGCGTCAAGCACTCACGATCGGGCCGTCTGCTCGTTCAGGAGCATCCCATCGGCGGGACGACACTCACTCATCCGCCATTGGGTCTGCTTGATAGGTGAGGTGCTTGACTGTGTGGCCGTGGACCCGCTCGACGGTCACGTTCGGATCGTATGCAAAGAGAGTCGGTTGTTGTCTGCGCACTACCAGTTCCGCACCTTTCTCCGTTGTCGCCATGGCGATGACTTCCGTTACCCATACCTTGCGCTCACGATGATGCCGCGGGTCGCGAAGTCGAACGATCCACAATTTCATCCCGGTATTCGGCAATCGTACGCTTTCCTTTTTTGCGCCGTTTGACGAGCTCGCCGATTTAGCAGGCATTTGGGACTCGTGACTCATTGTGCCGCCGCAATCTTACTCGCATCACGAATACACTCCACTTTTGCCGGATAACGATAGGCCGCGCAAATATGCGCAAGAAGCAAGCAGCGGGACGATGCCTTTCCGCAGCCACGTAACGGGCGGGCTTTGCTTCGAGGGCTGGGGAATTGCCGTTCTTAACGCCATCCACCGCGTAGAAACTGCAATGTGAAGTAGAGGCTCTATGCCTCACTTATTATCGGCTATGTGCCACCGACCAGATCGCGCCGGAGTGCGGCACATCGTCGTCTTCATCAACGACCTTACCGCAGGCCGTTGGCGAATAGCCTCCAACTTCCGCCCGGGCACAACGTGTACAGAGGGTCTGCGACTAAACCGCTGTTTCACAGCCCGGGTTTTTGAATGGCGGAGAGGGTGGGATTCGAACCCACGGTACCCTTGCGGGTACTCCGGTTTTCGAGACCGGTACATTCAACCACTCTGCCACCTCTCCGTAATCCGGCGGCACCGGCGTGGGTGCCGGCAAGGAGGCGTGATTTTACCAGCGAGAGAACGCGACGCCTAGCCGAGCGTTGTGCTCCTATCGCGCGGGCTCCAGGACCTTGATCCCGCCCATGTACGGCTGCAGGGCGGCGGGAACGTCGATGCCGCCATCGGGGCGCTGATAGTTTTCCATGACGGCCACCAGGGTCCGTCCTACCGCGAGGCCGGAGCCGTTGAGCGTGTGAGCAAGCTCCACCTTGTTCTTCTCGTTGCGGAAACGCGCCTGCATGCGCCTCGCCTGGAACGCTTCGAAGTTGCTGCACGAAGAGATTTCGCGATAGGTGTCCTGGCCGGGCAGCCACACCTCGATGTCGTAGGTCTTCGCCGCGGAAAACCCCATATCGCCCGTGCACAACGTCACCAAGCGATACGGCAACTCGAGCTTCTGCAATATTGTCTCGGCGTGCCCGGTAAGCTCCTCGAGCGCCGCATACGACCGCTCGGGGGTCGTGATTTGCACGAGCTCGACTTTGTCGAACTGGTGTTGGCGTATTATGCCGCGCGTGTCCTTGCCGTACGAGCCTGCCTCGCTGCGGAAGCACGGCGTGTGGCACACGAATTTGAGCGGCAGCTCGGCGCCCGGCACGATCTCGTCGCGAACGATGTTGGTGACCGGTACTTCGGCCGTCGGAATCAGATAAAGGCTCGCGTCGCGGGGCGCCTTACCCTCCTCGATCGACTGGCGCGGCACCTTGAACAGGTCTTCCTCGAACTTCGGCAGCTGACCGGTGCCCCGCATGCTCGCCGCGTTGACGAGGTAGGGCGCGTACACTTCCGTATAGCCGTGCTCGCGCGTGTGCGTGTCGAGCATGAATTGTGCGATGGCGCGGTGCATGCGCGCCAGCGGCCCTTTCATCAGCGCGAAGCGAGCGCCGGAGATCTTCGCCGCGGTATCGAAATCGAGCTGGCCGAGTCCTGCGCCGAGATCGACGTGGTCCTTCACCGGAAACTCGAACTTGCGTGGTGTGCCCCACCGCCGCATCTCGGGATTGTCCTCGGCTGATTTGCCGGCAGGCACGCTCTCGTGCGGCACGTTGGGCACGTTCAACAGAAACTGCGTGAGTTCTTCCTGCACGCCCTGCAGTTCGCTCTCCAGCCGCTTGAGTCGCTCCGCCTGTCCGCTCACCTCGGCCATCAGCGCGGTGGCGTCCTCACCCTTGGCCTTTGCCTGGCCCACTTGTTTGGACAGCTGATTGCGCCTTGCCTGCAGCTCCTGCGTTTCGGTCTGTATCCGCTTGCGCTGCGATTCAAGGCGCTCGAAAGTCGCGACGTCGAGCGCGTATCCGCGGTCTGAAAGACGCTTCGCGACAGCCTGCACGTCGCTGCGCAAGAGTTGTATATCGAGCATGTGATACTCCATCCCGGCGCTGATTGCGGCGCGGGTTACAGTGAGCCGCAATTATCCAGCAGTTCGCGCATGCTGACCACTTTGGCGCGTCCGGCGGGAGCGCCTTGACACTCGATTCCCGGGCACCTTAGAGTGCCCCGCTCATGTGTCGACCGTCATGCCGGGAGAGCGGTGATGCGCCGGCGTGATGTGGCCTGCTGCGCGTTGTGCGCGGTGATGACCGACCGTCCCGGCCCCGCTGCGCATGCGCACCTCGAATAAATACCGACAACGCATCGTCACGGAGGAATGGCAATGAGGAAGTGGAGCTCGTTGATATTGGTGCCGGTGCTCGCCGCACTGAGCAGCGCGCATGCGCAAAACTTTCCGGCGCGGCCCGTGCGCATCATCGTCGCGTTCCCGGCCGGGGGCGGCACCGATATCGTCGCACGCATCATCTCGCCGCGGCTCACCGAGATGTGGGGGCAGCAGGTGATTGTGGAAAACCGCGCCGGCGCATCGGGCGTCATAGGGACGGAAGCCGCCGCTCGCTCCGCTCCAGACGGTCACACGCTCTTCATGGCGACGATGGGCAACGCAACCGTCAATCAACACTTGTATGCCAAGATGCCGGTCGATCCCCTGCGCGATCTCGCACCGGTTTCGCAAGTCGTCGCCGTGCATTTCGTGATGGTCGCTCACCCGTCGCTGCCAGCGCGTAACGTCAAAGAACTCATTGCGCTCGCGCGCAGCAAACCCGGCCAGATCAACTACTCCTCGTCGGGACCTGGGGGAGCGCCGCACTTGGGCATGGAGCTCTTCAAGAGCATGGCTGGGGTAAACCTGGTCCATATTCCTTACAAAGGCAGCGGGCCGAGCTTTGCCGACCTTCTCGGCGGGCAGGTTTCGCTGACGAGCGACAGCCTCGTGCAGGCGCTGCCGTACGTGCGCGACAACCGCCTGCGCGCGCTCGGCGTCCTGGGCGCGAAACGATCGCCGCTGCTGCCCGACGTGCCCACCATTGCGGAGACGGTGCGGGGGTACGAGCTCACGAACTGGTTCGGGCTGCTCGCGCCCGCCGGCACGCCGCGAGACCTCGTGTCGCGCATCAATGCCGCTGTCGTCAAGATTCTGCAGCAGCCCGACGTCCGCGAGCGCCTCGTAGCGATGGGCGCCGATGTCGTCGGCAGCTCGCCGGATGAGTTCGGCGCTTTCATGCAGGCGGAATCGGCGAAGTGGGCTAAAGTCATCAAGGAGGCGCACATCCGCGCCGAGTAATACAAGGAGACAACGATGAATGCAGCGCTGCGCGCGCCTACTATCGCGCCGCCGGATCCGGACACACGCACCCCCAAAGTGAAGTTTCCGCGTGGCGCGTGCGATTGTCATTCGCACGTCTTCGGGCCGCAGAGCCGCTATCCGTTTGCGCCGAATGCCGCCTACATTGCGCCGGATTCACCGACGGAACATTACGTGCGCATGCTCACGACGATAGGCTGCGAGCGCGCAGTCGTCGTGCAGCCGAGCGTTTACGGCACCGACAACACGGCCATGCTCGATGCCCTGCGCTCCGGACTGTTCGAGTTCCGCGGCGTTGCAGTCGTACGCCCTGACATCTCCGATCGCGAGCTGCAGACGTATCACGACGCCGGCGTGCGCGGTATCCGGGTCAACCTTTCCTCGGCGACTCCGGGTATGACGCCCGATCAGGCCCGGCAGATGATTCCGCGCTTGAAGGCGCTCGGGTGGCACATTCAGTTCTTTCTCGACTTGAAGACGATCCCCGATGCCGAAGAGCAACTGGGTGCGCTGGACATCACCATCGTCATCGATCATTTCGGCCGCGTGAATGCAGCGGAAGGCATGCACGGCGCGGCGTTTCAGCGTCTGCTCCGTCTCGTTCGCAGGCCCAACTGCTGGGCGAAGCTGATCGGGCCTTATTTTCTCTCCAGCCAGCGGCCCGGTTTTCCGGACGTAACACCCCTTGCCCAAGCCGTCGTGGCCGCGGCGCCCGAGCGTGTCGTGTGGGGCACCGATTGGCCGCATCCCAGCCCCCACGGCGCGATGCCCAACGATGGTGATCTTGCGGACATGCTGGCTGTATGGGTGCCGGACGCCGCGCAGCGCGAGCGTGTCCTCGTGGACAACCCGGCGCGGCTCTACGGCTTCTGAGCATGCGGCGAACGGGAGTAGCCCCGTCGAGGCTTACTTTTTCCGCTTTTTGAGCGCGGCGCGATCGAGGCTACGCCAGTATTCCAGACGCTCGCGTATCTTGTTTTCCAGCCCGCGCGCCGTCGGCTCGTAGAAACGCTGCTCCGCCATGCCATCGGGGAAGTAGTGTTCGCCGGCTGCGTACGCGTCGGGCTCGTCGTGCGCGTAGCGATATTCCCGCCCGTATCCCAGCTCCTTCATGAGCTTGGTCGGCGCATTTCGCAAATGCTCCGGCACGCCCCGTGACTGGTCGCGGCGCACGAGATCGCGCGCCTGGTTGTACGCGATGTAAGCAGCATTGCTCTTGGGCGCGACGGCGAGATAGATCACCGCCTGCGCGAGCGCGAGTTCGCCCTCCGGCGAGCCGAGCCTTTCGTAAGTCTCGCAGGCATCGAGCGCAATACGCAGTGCGCGCGGGTCGGCGAGCCCTATGTCTTCGCTCGCCATGCGCACGATGCGGCGCCCGAGGTACAGCGGATCGGCCCCGCCGTCGAGCATGCGCGTGAGCCAGTACAGCGCCGCGTCGGGTGACGATCCGCGCACCGACTTGTGCAGCGCCGAGATCTGGTCATAGAAGGCATCGCCGCCCTTGTCGAAGCGTCGCAGGCTCTGTGTAAGCGTCGTCTTGACGAAATCGACGTCCATCGCCTCGGTACGCTCGCCCGCTGCCGTATCGAGCTGCTCCAGCATGTTGAGCAGACGCCGCGCATCGCCGTCGGCATAGGCGACGACGAGCTTGCGCGCTTCGTCGGTGAAGCTGCGTCCGTGCAGGCCGCGGTCCAGCGCGCGGTCGAGCAGTTGCGCGAGTTCCGCGTCGGAAAGCGGCTGCAGGACGTACACCGCCGCGCGCGACAGCAGCGCACTGTTCACTTCGAAGGATGGATTTTCCGTGGTCGCGCCGATGAACGTGATGAGACCGCGCTCGACGTATGGCAGAAAAGCATCCTGCTGCGCCTTGTTGAAGCGATGTACTTCGTCCACGAACAATATCGTGTGACGTCCGCTCTGCTGCAGATCGAGCTCGGCGCGGCTCACCGCCTCACGTATGTCTTTGACGCCAGAAAACACCGCGGACAATGCGGTGAATTCCGCGTCGAACGCTTGTGCCATGAGGCGCGCGAGCGTCGTCTTCCCGACACCAGGCGGTCCCCACAAGATCATCGAATGGGGCTTGCGTGCCTCGAAGGCAAGACGCAGTGGTTTACCCGGCCCGAGCAGATGGCCCTGTCCGACCACCTCGTCCAGCGTGCGCGGCCGCAGTTGCTCGGCGAGCGGAGCAGCCGGTTCACGCTTGGAGAACAGGTCGTTCATTCCGTGATGACGTCTGCGCCCTTCGGCGGCGTGAACCTGAAGAACTCGGGAGAGAACTTGGGATTGCGTTCGAGATCGGCGAATTTGATGACGGTCATCTGGCCGAACTGGTCGCGCAACTCCATCGCCTCGAGTCCCGTCTTCCCGAATCCCAAACGCACGCGCTCGAACGTCGTGTCCTGTGTTCGCGGCACGCATTCAAGCCAATCGAGGCCCTCGCGGCTTCCGGCATTCGTGACGACGTAGCCTTTCTCGATTTCGTTGCTGCCGGCAAGCAGCGCGGCCGGGCTCGCGCCGAGCGCGCGATCGAGCTTGCGCACCGTGACCTGATTCAAGTCCTTGTCGTAAATCCACAGCCGCTGTCCGTCGCCGACTATCGTCTGCTCGTACGGCTTGTCGTACTCCCACCGGAATTTGCCCGGGCGCGAAAATGCCATCGTGCCGGTCGCCTGCTGCAGCATTTTCATGTTGCGGTCGAGCACCATCTGCGCGAAGCGCGCTTTGGCGGAAGTCGTCTGGTTGAGAAAGGACTTGAGGTTTTCAGTGGTCGCACCCATCGCGAGTGCGGGCAGCCACAACAGCACTATCAGCCAATGACGCATCAATCGGTCTTCCGGTTACGCTCGAGAGCCGCTACCCGGCCGCCTCGTATCGAGACGACGGTGAGAAACGGATTCGCGCTGGTGGGATAGTAATAGAGCGATTTCGCGATGACGCGCGTGTCGTCTATCGTTTCCTGATCGGGCGGGCCCGCCCGCATGAGCACCTCGCCTTCCGTCATGCCGACCTGGAGGCGGATGTAGGTCTCGAACGCCATGCCCCGCGGTGCCGCCGCCGATGCCGGCAAGGGGGCTTCCCGCGGCAGCGTCGGAGCCGGCGCTGCAGATGGCGCGGGCGGCGCTTGCACCCCCGACGTCCCCGGCAGGCGGGACTCGACCGTGCCGGCCGGCTGAACATTCACCGGCTGCGCGGGACGGCCGGCGGGCGGCGCCTCGCCATAATTGGTCACACCGCGCTCGTCGACCCAGCGGTACGTCTGCGCGCCGTGTGCAGCAGCGGCGGCGAAAAACACGAAAAGCGACCAAGCGCGCATCCTCATCGAGACTTTCCAATGAGACACTGCATCGCCGAGGAGGTTTACCGATCGTCGCCGGCGCTTGCCGACACCGGCACCAGGATGTCGCGGTTGCCGTTGGACTGCATCGGCGAGACCATGCCGGCCCGCTCCATCTGCTCGATGAGCCGGGCGGCCCGGTTGTAGCCGATGCGCAGGTGCCGCTGCACGAGCGATATCGATGCGCGCCGCGTCTTGAGCACTATGGCGACCGCCTGGTCGTAGAGCGGGTCCGACTCGGCATCGCCGCCTTCCAGCGTCAATTCTCCTTCGCCTTCGGCTTCCGGCCCTTCGAGGATACTGTCGATGTATTGCGGCTGGGCAAGCTGCTTCAGATAGTCGACGACCTTGTGCACCTCGTGGTCGCCCACGAAAGCGCCGTGCACGCGCTGGGTGTAGCCGGTGCCGGGTGGCAGGAACAGCATGTCGCCCTGCCCCAGCAGCGCTTCCGCCCCCATTTGATCGAGGATCGTTCGCGAGTCGACTTTCGCGGCAACCTGGAACGCGATTCGGGACGGTATGTTGGCCTTGATGAGACCCGTGATGACATCTACCGAGGGCCGCTGCGTCGCAAGAATGAGATGTATGCCGGCTGCACGTGCTTTCTGTGCGATGCGCGCAATCAATTCTTCCACCTTCTTGCCGACCACCATCATAAGATCGGCGAGCTCGTCGATCACCACGACGATGAGCGACATCTCGTGCAGCGGGTCGGGGTTTTCCGGCGTCGATGTCAACGGATTCGGGATAGGCGTCTTCGCTTTTTCGGCTTCGCGCACCTTCTGATTGAAGCCCGCGAGATTACGCACGCCGAGCGACGACATGAGCTTGTAGCGCCGCTCCATCTCGGCCACGCACCAGTTGAGCGCGTTCGCCGCGTGGCGCATGTCGGTCACCACCGGCGCGAGCAGGTGCGGTATGCCCTCGTACACCGACAGCTCGAGCATCTTCGGATCGACCAGTATCAGGCGCACTTGCGAAGGCGGCGCCTTGTACAGCAGCGACAGAATCATCGCGTTGATCGCGACGGACTTGCCGGAGCCCGTCGTGCCGGCTACGAGCAGATGCGGCATGCGCGCGAGATCGGCGACGATGGGATTGCCCGCGATGTCCTTGCCCAGCGCGAGCGTGAGCGGCGATGTCATGTCGGCATACACCTGCGAGCTCAGGATCTCGGAGAGATTCACCATCTGCCGCTTGGGATTCGGGATCTCCAGACCCATGCAGCTCTTGCCGGGAATCGTCTCGACGACGCGTATGCTCACGACCGACAGCGCGCGCGCCAAGTCGCGCACGAGGTTGATGATCTGGCTGCCCTTCACGCCGACCGCGGGCTCGATCTCGTAACGGGTGATGACCGGGCCCGGATAGGCGGCGACGACGCGCACCTCGACGCCGAAGTCGAGCAGCTTTTTCTCGATGAGCCGCGACGTGAACTCCAGCGTCTCGGCCGACATCGTTTCGATGTTCTTCGCCGGCTCATCGAGCAGATGCAGCGGCGGCAGCATCGTATCCGGCAGATTCTCGAACAGCGGCACCTGCTTCTCGCGCTCGGTGCGCGTGGATTTCGGAATCTCCGCCTTCGGCGCCTCGATGCGCACGGGCTGGTGAATCTCGAACTTCTTCTTGCTGACTTCGACGATTTCCTCGCGCTCGATCACGGCCTGCTCGCCCGCGCGGCGATCCTGGCGCTCCTGCCACTTTCTCACGGCAAACGCGAACGCGCGTTCCACGCTGTCGCCGATTTTTTCAAGTATGACGAGCCACGAAACGCCGGTGAACAGACTCAAGCCGCCGGCGAAAATCGTCAGGAGGACGAGCGTGCCGCCGGTAAAGCCCAGCACTTTGGAGAGCCCTTCACCAACGAGGGCACCGACCACTCCCCCGGGCGCCAGAGGCAATGCAGCCTTGAGGCTGTATAGCCGTATGGCTTCCGTGCCCGAGCTTGCGATCAACAGTGCCGCAAAACCGGCGAGTTTGACTGCGTGCGAGCGACGGTCTTCCTCCGGAACGTCCTCGATGCGGTGGAATCCCCAGCGTACGAGCGCACCGCATAGCAGGACCCACCAATACGCCGACAGGCCGAATACGTACAGCAGCAGGTCGGCCACATAGGCGCCGAGCACGCCGCCGGCATTGTGTACTGTCGTCGTCCTTACGCTGTGCGACCACCCGGGATCGGCCTTGTCATAGGTCACCAGCACGAGCGAGAGATACAACGCGACGGCAACCAGCGCGAGCCACCAGGACTCGCGGAGCAATGAAGCGAGGTGAGGCGGCAGCGGATTGCCCGCCTGTTTTGCGCCGTTGCGCTGACCGAGGAGCACGTGAGTATTCTACGTTAAGTTTTTGATTATATATGGACTGGCGTGTCCCGCGCACGGGTACGTGGGACGGAAACTAACCGTTGGCGCTGAGTGCGTCAAACCGCCGCGCGGCTGGTGCTCGTGCAGCCGGGAAGCCGTCCCCCGGGGCGGGGAACGGCGGCGAGGCTCGAAGGAGCGATGGAGGAACGACTTAGCGCGATGCCGCGCGACGGACCATCGACTGCCGGTCCAGAACGACGATCTTGCGTTTTTCCGCGGCGATGAGGCCCTTGTGCTGCAGGTCCTTCACGACGCGGCTCACCATTTCGCGGGAGGCCCCTATCATGCGGGCGATCTCCTGCTTGGGCGGCGCGTGCGGAATGATCCACTTGCCGTCGACCTGCTGCGCCATGTCGATCAGCAAACGGGCAACGCGACCGTATACGTCGATGAGCGCGAGACTCTCGATCTTGCGGTCGGCCTCGCGCAGACGCCTGACGAGATTCCGTATGATGAGCATCGCGAGATCGCGGTTGTCGCGCACGCAATTCATGAACCCGGTCTTCGATATGCGCAGCATCTCGCACGGCTCCAGCGTTTCGACACTGGCCGAGCGCGGCTGCTCGTCGAGCAGACCCATTTCGCCGAAGAATTCGTGCGGGCCCATCACCGAAAGAATCACCTCGTGACCTTCGGCATCGGGGATGAGCACTTTTACGCGACCCGAAAGAATGATGTACAGCGCGTCGGTCTCTTCCCCCGCCCGCAGTATGAAGGAATTGCGCGGATAGCTGCGATGCTGGACTGCAGGCAGCAACGAGCTCAGCTGCACGTCGGAAAATGACGAGAACAGCGGCACGCTCTTCAGTATGTTGGGATTCAATGCGAACTGTACGGCCATTATTGTCGGCTCCTCCGAGTATTCTGAGTATTTGCCATAGCGCGGAAAATGCGTTGAGCACGATTAAAAGTGCACATGGCACGTCGTCGATATACTGCCAGAACGCTTCCATGACGTCACGCATTACCCGAGTGGAAAACGCGTTTTTCGTCATGCTGCCGGCAATGAATACGCGCTCTCGCGCAGTCCGCGAAAAAATTACCCGCATCACTGTGACATAGTTGGCATATCGAGACTGTCTGCGCAATGCATGTCGATGCAGAGCGCGAAACCTTTTGCGCGTGCCGATCATTGAGTTTCGGTTCTTGTCGATGCCGCTTCGACCGTCGCTCGATGCTGCGGTTTCTCCATTTCGGCCAGCAGCTTAACGCGCAGTGACAACCCTGGGTCGGCTCGACAGAGAACAGCCCCACCTGATAGATTTCGGTTTTTCCCCTTATCAAAAAGACGACTTTTCGATCATGACTGCCGTTGCCAGACATTGCCGCCTTCTTATTCTCGGTTCCGGACCCGCGGGGTACACCGCCGCCGTTTATGCCGCGCGTGCCAACCTGCAGCCGGTGCTGGTCACCGGTCTTGCGCAAGGCGGGCAGCTCATGACGACGACCGACGTGGACAACTGGCCGGCGGACGCTGACGGCGTGCAAGGCCCAGAGCTGATGGAGCGGTTTCTCAAGCACGCGCAACGCTTCAACACCGAAGTCATCTTCGACCAGATCCACACCGCCCGGCTCTCAGACAAGCCCATTACCCTCGTCGGCGATCAGGGAAGCTACACGTGCGACGCGCTCATCATCGCAACCGGCGCATCGGCGATGTATCTCGGCCTGCCGTCCGAAGAGGCTTTCATGGGACGCGGCGTATCGGGTTGCGCGACGTGCGACGGCTTCTTCTACAAGGGCCAGGACGTGGCAGTCATCGGCGGCGGAAACACGGCCGTAGAAGAAGCGCTTTATCTCACCAATATCGCGAACAGCGTCACTGTCGTCCACCGTCGCGACAAGTTCCGTGCCGAGCCGATACTCGTGGACAAGCTCAATGAAAAAGTCGCTGCAGGCAAGGCAAACATCATGTGGGACCACACACTGGACGAGGTGCTGGGCGACAACACGGGCGTGACAGGCATGCGTGTGAAGCACACGAAGACCGGCGCGACGGTCGAGAAAAAGCTCCAAGGCGTGTTCATTGCCATCGGACATCGTCCGAATACCGAGATCTTCAACGGCCAGCTCGAAATGCGTAACGGCTACATCATCACGAAGAGCGGAACCGAAGGCAACGCGACGGCGACCAGCATTCCGGGCGTGTTCGCCGCCGGCGACGTGCAGGA
>JBLNBW010000304.1:0-11786 GCA_050260255.1 Rhodospirillaceae bacterium
TGGGGCGAAACTCACCGGCGCAGGGTTCGGTGGGGCGTGCGTGGCGCTCTGTCACGAAGGGATGGCACGCGAAGCGGGACGTCGAGTGCTCGCGGCCTATAGCGGCGAAATACCGCAGCCTGCGATTCTTGTTCCTCCAGCTCGAACCTGTTAGCCGTTTCACGCTCGCGGCGCGGCGGTCCGTCACCGTACGGCCCGGCGCTTGCTGCATACGTGTAAACGTTGCTTAACTTGATCGAGACTTTTTGTGCCCGCCCTCATTCCCGACCTTAATACCGTCCCGACACAGTCGGCTCAATCCTTACCCCAGATTCGGCACACCCACCCGGCAGACGATCTGCCAATCGTAGTCCATTCGCACCTCCGTTGGGACTTCGTATGGCAACGGCCGCAGCACATCCTGACGCGACTCGCTGCTGATCATCGCGTCGTGTTCATCGAGGAGCCGGTGTGGGGCGATCACGCGTCGGGGCTCGATATAACGCAGGCGGCCCGAAATGTCGTGCGTGTCGTTCCGCGCATGCGCCGCGGGAAGGCGGCCGGCGCCGAGCGCGCGTTTAACGACGCGCCCGCCATCCGGGCCGCATTCGGACAGCATGATCTTCTACGGGGTGATTTCTCGCGAGTGATCCACTGGTTCTACACCCCCATGGCGGCGCCCGCTTTCCTGGGAAAGTTCGAGGCAGCGGCAGTGGTGTACGACTGCATGGACGAGTTGTCGAAGTTCCGCTTTGCCCCTGATGATCTGTGCCTCCATGAGCGCCTTCTGCTGAAGAGGGCCGATGTCGTATTTACCGGCGGCTATCAGCTATTCACCGCCAAATCGCAGCATCACCGCAACGTCCACTTCTATGGCTGCGGCGTTGAGGTCGAGCATTTCGCGAAAGCGCGCGAGCGCGACACCGTGGTTCATCCGGACATTGCGCACCTGCCTGGTCCCGTGCTCGGTTACGTCGGCGTCATCGACGAGCGGCTCGACTACGAGCTCATCGATCGCCTCGCCTCTTCGTTTCACGACGGCTCGATCGTAATGATCGGCCCCCTTGCCAAGGTTGACCGGGATGCCTTGCCGCAACGCCGGAACATCCACTGGCTGGGGCAGCAGCGGTACGAAACGCTGCCTCGGTACGTCAAGGGATTCGATGTGTGCCTCATGCCGTTTGCGTTGAATGAAGCTACGCAGCACATCAATCCCACCAAGACGCTGGAATACATGGCTGCTGGAAAGCCGGTTGTGTCGACCGCGGTCCCGGACGTGGTGCGCAATTTCGACCCGATCGTGTGCGTTGCGCAGTCGCGCGAAGCGTTCGTCCAAGCGGCGCGCGAAGCATGCCGTGCACCGGACGGGGAGCGCGTTGCCCACGGGATCGCGCGTGCGGCCAGTGCTTCGTGGGACGCCGTCGTCGCGGCAATGCGCGGACACGTGCTGTCTGCCGTCGCGGCACGCAGGTGCGAGGCGCCAAGCCCGTCTTCATCTGAGCGCGGGAAACGACAATGAGAGTGGACGTGTTGGTGGTCGGCGCCGGCTTCTCTGGCGCCGTGGTGGCAGAGCGGCTTGCGAGCCATCGCCTCAAAGTGCTCGTCATCGACAAGCGGGCGCACATCGGCGGCAACGCATACGACCGGCTGGATGCGCACGGCGTCCTGATACATCCATACGGCCCTCATATATTTCATACCAATGCGGCGAGAATCGCAGAATACCTGTCGCAATTCACGGATTGGCGCTTCTACGAGCACCGCGTGCTTGCGAAAGTGGCGGACCGGCTGGTGCCAATGCCGATCAACATCGACACCGTCAACGCGGTGTATGGGCTGTCGCTGACCGAGGCGACGATACAGGCGTTCTTCGATACCGTGCGCGAACCGCGGTCCCCGCTTAAGACGAGCGAGGACGTCGCGCTCAACGCGGTCGGCGTCGACCTCTACGAGAAATTTATCCGAGGCTACACGCGCAAGCAGTGGGGGCTTGATCCGTCCGAGCTTTCCGCTTCCGTCGTTGCGCGAATTCCGACCCGCACGAATCATGACGATCGCTACTTTACGGATACGTTTCAGCACATGCCGCTCGACGGATACACGCGCATGTTCCAGCGCATGCTCGACAACCGGAACATCGATGTCGAGGTGAACGTCGATTTCTTTCGCGTGCGATCGCGAATACGCGCACGGCATGTCGTCTATACCGGGCCGATCGACGCGTATTTCGATTACTGCCACGGCAGGTTGCCGTACCGCTCCATCGAGTTCGAGCACGCGCATCTTGCGCGCATGAAAAGCTACCAACCGGTCGGTACGGTGAACTTCCCCAATGACCACGCGTATACGCGCATCACCGAGTTCAGACACCTCACGGGGCAGGCGCACTCCGGGACGTCGATCGTGAAGGAATATCCCCGCGACGACGGCGATCCGTACTACCCGGTGCCGCGCCCAGAAAACGAGCGCCTTTTCAAGCGATACGAGGCTCTCGCGAAACAGGCGAGCAATGTCACTTTCGTCGGCCGGCTGGCGCAGTACCGGTACTACAACATGGATCAATGCGTCGGCGCGGCGCTGAAGGCGGCCGAAGGCATTCTCGAGCGCATAGGCATCGGCCCGATACGGTCGGCGCACGGCGCAACGCCGCGCGTGCGCGGGCCGGCCCCGCTCACCGCGCATGCGCAGTCTCCCACGCCGCCTGCCGCTCTGGCATAGCGCTCATGACGAACGGCAGTGCTGGAGCAACTCGCCTCGACCTGTGGGGCGGCATCGAGGCGACGCTCAACCGCGTTGGCGACGAGTACTACAGCCAGCTCGAGCGCTCGGGCCATTACTCGCGTGTCGACGATCTGGACCGCTGCGCAGATCTCGGCATCCGGACGCTTCGTTATCCGGTGCTGTGGGAAAGGACGATGCGCGCTTCAAACGCCGAGCCGGATTGGCGCTGGCCCGACGAGCGGCTCGGCAGGCTCAAGGAACTCGGGATACGGCCCATAGTCGGGCTCGTACATCACGGGAGCGGGCCGCGCGACACCAATCTCCTCGAGCCGGAATTTGCGCCGCTGCTGGCGCAGTACGCGGCCCTCGTCGCGACGCGCTATCCATGGGTCGAAGATTACACGCCGGTGAACGAACCGGTGACGACAGCGCTTTTCAGCGGGCTCTACGGCGTGTGGTTCCCGCATGCGCGCAGCAACCGCGCATTCACTGCCGTGCTGCTCGCCCAATGCCGCGCCGTCGTTCTCGCCATGCGCGCAATCCGGGAAGTTAATCCGCGCGCCCGGCTCATACAGACGGACGATCTCGGAAAGACACATTGCACGCCGGCACTGCAGTATCAGGCGGATTTCAACAACGAGCGGCGCTGGCTCGCGTGGGATCTTCTCTGCGGCCGCGTCGATTCCCGGCACTTCCTGTGGGGCTGGCTCACGGGCGACGGCGGGGCAAGCGAGCGGGACCTGCACTGGTTCCTCGAAAACCGGTGCGTGCCGGACGTGATCGGCGTGAACCATTACGTCACGAGCGAGCGCTTCATCTCGGAAGAAATGGACCGGTATGCGCCGCAGTTCCACGGCGGCAACGGCCGTCACCGGTATGCCGACGTCGAAGCAGCGCGATGCTTGGCCGAGCCGAGCAGCGGCATACGCACTCTGCTCGAAGAGGCCTGGTCGCGGTACCAACTGCCGCTGGCCGTGACTGAAGCACACATCGACAGCACCCGGGACGATCAGCTGCGGTGGATCGCCGAAGTGTGGTGGGCCGCGGAGGACGCGAGGCGATCGGGCGTCGACGTGCGGGCCGTGACGCTGTGGGCCCTTTTCGGCACCTACGACTGGAACTGCCTCGTGGCACAATGCCGCGGCTATTATGAGCCCGGCGCTTTCGATGTCCGCTCCACTCCGCCACGGCCGACCGCGCTCGCATGTCTCGCAAAATCGCTTGCCGCCGGTAGAGTGCCAGACCATCCCGTCCTGTCCACGCACGGGTGGTGGCGGCGTCCCGGGCGCTTCTTTTCCAGGCCGGTGAAAAGCCCCGCGCCGGCGCGCGCAGCGACCCCGCCACGCGTAAAGAATCGTTCGCCCATACTGATCACTGGCGCGACCGGGACGCTTGGCCGCGCCTTCGCTCGAATGTGCGAGCAGCGCGGGCTGACTCACCGCTTGCTTCGCCGCGCGGATCTCGACATCGCCAATGCTGACTCCGCCGAAGCGGCGCTCGCGGAGCATGAACCGTGGGCGGTCATTAATGCTGCGGGATATGTGCGCGTCGATGAAGCGGAGCACGACATCGAGCGCTGCTATCGCGAGAATGTGCGCGGCCCCGAGGTACTCGCATCGCTCTGTGCCCGCCACCGGTTGCCGCTCGTAACGTTCTCTTCGGATCTCGTCTTCGATGGGGCGCGTGCCGAGCCGTACACGGAGAGCGATCCAGCAGCTCCGCTCAATGTGTACGGACGCAGCAAGGCGGAAGCGGAGTCTCGCGTGCTCGATCTGCATCCGGAGGCCCTCGTCGTGCGCACAAGCGCATTCTTCGGTCCATGGGACGAATACAATTACGTGACGATCGCATTGCGTGCGCTTGCCGCGGGCGATCCATTCGTTGCAGCCACGGATATGGTCGTCTCGCCGACCTATCTCCCCGACCTCGTAAACGTATCGCTCGATCTTCTGATCGACGGCGCGGGCGGCCTATGGCACTTGAGCAATACGGGCGCCGTCTCGTGGGCGGAGCTCGCGTTCGGAGCGGCGCGGGCGGTCGGCGTCCATACGCATTCTTTGTGGAAGTGCACTTCGAGACATCTGCCGTTGAAAGCGAAGCGGCCTGCCTACAGCGCTCTTGGCAGCGGCCGTGCGGCGCTGATGCCGCCGCTTGCCGACGCGCTTAACCGTTACGCCGCGCTTTGCCGATCGCGTTTTTTTCCCGAAGCAAAGACAGCGAGCGATGCGGCGTAGGCGGGCGGGGCTCGTCACTGCACGACAGTATCTTGCCGACGACTAGGAGTTTCCCCGTTCGATGCCAGGCTGCGTTCCCGCCGCCTGCTGTTCCGGTCCGTCGATCCGCACTTCGACGTTTTGCAGCTCGCGCGCCTTCTCCTCGGGTAGCGCGTCCATTGCGAAAAGCCCGGCGGCGAGCTCCGTCCCGGCGAGATATTTCAGCTTCCCGGGCGCCCGATACGGCGGGTAGAGCTCGGCGTGCAGGTGCGATTCCGGATGGAGGGCGCCGTCGAGCGGCGCCTGAAACCAGGCCATGAGATAGGGAAACGGCCGCTGCCACAGACCGTCGTACTTCTGCAGCACGGTCTTCAGCGCACGCGCAAGATCCATCCGCACGGCGTCGTTGAGATCCGTGAACGCAGCGAAACGCTCGACCGGCGCAATCCATACTTCGTAGGGATAACGCGCGCACACCGGCACGAATGCGATCGCGTGCGGGCCGTGATACACGATACGCTCGTTCGCCTCGATCTCGCGCCGTATCAAGCCTTCCAGTGCACCGAAGCCGTGCGCGCGGTAATGCTCGCTTTCCACGGCGTTCATGCGCCCGGGTACCGGCGGTACGAACGGGTACGCATAAATCTGTCCGTGCGGGTGGTGCAGCGTTACCCCCACTTCGGCGCCCCGATTTTCGAACGGAAGCACGTAGCGAATTTCCGGCAGCGCCCCAATTTCCCGGCTGCGGTCGGCCCACACCTGGAACACGAGATCGATGTGGTCGAGCGGGAGGGAGCCGAGGGACGTGCGCGCATCCTGCGTGAACACCACGACCTCGCACTTGCCGTATCCCGGCGCAGTCGGAACGATGGTGCGTGGAACATCGTGCGCGTTCATTGCGAGCGAGGGAAACCGGTTGTCGAACACCGCGACATCCCACTCGCCGGACGGCAATTCGGTGGGATTCGCTTCATCGACCGTCACGGCCAGCGGGTTGTACTGCGGTGGCGGAAGAAAAGTGCGTCCCTGGCGATACGCGGCATACGTTATCCATTCCCCCCGCAACGGATGCCAGCGCAGATGCGGCTCGCCCTCGAGCGGTTGTGCAAAAGGACTCGGCGCCGCGCCGATGTTGCGAAGCGGACAACGCCCGTACAAGGTGAGGCTGCGGCCGTCGGGTTTCTTAAGATGCAGCGAATACATCTACATCACGCCTGTGTAGATCCGACCATTGGTGGTCGCGTTGGCAATTTCTTCCAGCGGAATTTTCGGCGCGCGGTTCGCGGTAAGCAGACCGTTGGCCTCCTGGAAGGTGTCGGCAAACTGCGTATAACAAAATCCGCTGAAAAGGGGGATGCTGTTGACGGCCTGCAGCAGGGCACCGAAACGCTCGGCGAAATCGCGATCGTCGCGGGCCACGGAGTATCCCCAGGTGGCCGGGACATCCGGTTGGCGGCATTTGTCGTAGGCGATGCCTCCGAGCTCCGTGAGCATGATCGGCTGGCCCCGGTGGGGATAGCCGTCGAGCGTCAAGATGCGGCCTCCCGGACGGCGGCGGTCGAAAAGCTCCTGCGGCTGCGTTTCCGGACCGTAGCGCCGGTAGAGGCGATCCGGACTCATGTCGTAATCGTGGATGCCGATGATGTCGGTCGCGCTCGCTTCCCAGCCATCGTTGCCGATCACCGGGCGAGTCGCATCGATGGTGCGCGTGAGGTGGTAGAGCGCTTCGACCGCGTGCCGGTGCTGCTGCACCGCCGTGAGCTCCGGCACGCCCCACGATTCGTTGAACGGGACCCACACGATGACGCACGGATGGCTGTAATCGCGATCAATGATCTCCTGCCACTCGCGCACCATGCGTCGGATCGCGGTGCGCGTGAAGCGGTATGCCGAAGGCATCTCCTCCCACACGAGCAGGCCCAGCCTGTCGGCCCAGTACAGATAGCGCGGATTCTCGATCTTCTGATGCTTCCGCACGCCGTTGAATCCCATTGCCTTCGCGAGCTCCACGTCGCGGCGCAGCGCGTCGTCGTCCGGCGCCGCGAGGAGCGTGTCCGGCCAGTAACCCTGATCGAGGACCATACGCAGGAAGTACGGTCGCCCGTTGAGCATGAACCGGTCGCGAAGAATCGCGACCGACCGCAGCGCCGTGTACGATCGGAACCCGTCTAGGATACGGTCTCCCTGCAGCAGCCGAACCTCTGCGTCGATCAACGTCGGCCGCTCCGGCGACCACAGCAGCTCGTTGCGGTAGTCGTCGATTCCCGGGTCCGACAGCGCGATGCGGCGGTTCGCCTCGCCGTCGACGACGCGGTATTCATCGCGGGCGAGCAGGCGATTGCCGTGCGTAAGCTGCACCTGCACAGCGAGGTCCGGCGCCGGGTTCCCGCCCACGCGCGCTTCGAACTCGATCGAAAAATTCTCGACGTGCGGCGTCCAGCGAATGTGCTCGATATACGTCGGCGGGACGCGTTCGACCCACACCGTTTGCCAGATGCCCGTCGTCCGCGGATACCATATCGCGTGCGGTTCCGGCTGCCAGTCCTGCTTGCCCCGCGGCTTCGCTAGGTCGTGCGGATCGTCTTCGACCATCACCGTGACCGTCTGATGGCCCGAGTCGTGCAGTGCGAATGTGATGTCCGCGCTGAACGGCGTGTGTCCACCCTCGTGAATTGCGACGAAGCGGCCGTTGACCCACACGTGAGCGCAGTAGTCCACTGCGCCGAAATGCAGGATAACGCGATTCGCATCCCGCACCATCTGGAAATCCCGCTCGTACCAGCAAACCGGGTGAAAGCCGCGATCGCCTATGCCGCTTGCGCTCGCTTCGGGCGGAAACGGCACGCGGATCGTCGCCGCCCATCGATCGATGTCCGCGGGTTGTCCATATAATCTTTCCGGATCGAAGAGGAAGCGCCATTCCCCGTTCAATGAAAGCCAGTCGGATCGTTCGAGTTGCGGGCGCGGATAGGCAAAATGCACGGAGCGGCTCCTTGACGCAGCGACCGCCGCGCCATCGGAAGAACATCAAAGCAACCTGCACGCCCGTGCGTTTGCCCGGGTGCAATCCGAAGGGGCCAGCCACTATTGCGCGACAGGCGCGTCCTGCGAGCGTTTGCCTTGCTTGTGCCGCCGCCTGCCGCTGCGTTTCCGGGTCGGACACGCCAATTCATCCGAGCTTTTCGTCGACGGGATAAGCCAAGGTGACACGATTCGCCTAAGGAGACGATAACCGCGGTATGTGTGGCTTCCGAGAGTTGCCATGCCTGAACTGAGCCGGTTCTTCGGCATCATCATTACGGATGTACTACAACGACGATGCGCCACCGCATCTCATGCAAGATATGGTGAATATAAGCTCACGATACGGATAGACTGCGAGGAGGTCTTGGACCGATCGCCGAGCGGTCGCGCAAGCAGCTTAGGCCCAACGAGGCTGACCATTGCCGGAGTACGTGTACCAGGCGAGAAAGCCGCTTGTCGCTTCGGATGTTGAGGGCCGCCTGCCTGGGCCGCTAAAGACGATGTCCCAAGCCAGCGGCTTGAAGGGTCGTATGTTTGTCGGTGGCACTGATCGGTAATCTGACCCCCTGAACCAGTACCCGCGACGCGCCACGAGTCACCAGTAACGAGTCGCCCCTTTTACAGCCACGGCATCTCCGCCTTGCGCTTCGCTTCGTATGCTTCGATCTCCGGTAAGTGCTGCAGTACCAGGCCCACGTCGTCCAGGCCTTTCAGCAGCCGCTCCTTGTTCACCGGCTCGATATCGAAGCGGTACCCGGTGCCGTCGGGCGCGGCTATGGTCTGCGCCGGCAGATCGACGGTGAGCTGGGCGCCGGGCTGCTGATGCAGGAACTCACGCAGCTTCGCGCCGGCGCCTTCGCTGACGATCGCCGGCAGCATGCCGTTCTGGATTTCGTTGGCGTAGTGGATCTCGCCGAACGAGGGCGCAATCACCACCTTGATGCCGGCGTCGAGCAGCGCGTACACCGCTCCTTCGCGCGACGAGCCGCAGCCGAAGTTGGTGCCCGCGACGAGGATCTTCGCGCCGCGGTACGGCGCCTGGTTGAGGATGAACTCCGGCCGCTCGCGCCCTTCGCCGTCGAGACGCATGTCGTGAAAAAGCCAACGATCGTAGCCCGGGTCGCGCGGCTTGCGCAGAAAGCGCGCGGGCAGAATCTTGTCGGTGTCGACGTTCGCGAGATCGAGCGGTGCGGCGACGGCTGTGACTGTAGTGAATGGTTGCATGTCTGAGCCCGTGAATAGCGAATGGTGGGTAGTGAGTGGTGAACGGCGCGCGTAACGTTACTACTACTCACCATTCACCAATCACCAATCACGTCTTTAGCAGCGCGCGCACATCCGTAATGCGCCCCGTCACTGCTGCCGCAGCAACCATTGCGGGGCTCATGAGATGCGTGCGTGCGCCTTTACCCTGGCGCCCTTCGAAGTTGCGGTTCGAGGTCGATGCGCAGCGCATGCCGGCCGGCACGCTGTCGCCGTTCATCGCCGCACAGCCTGAGCACCCGGACGCGCGCCACTCGAAGCCCGCTTCCTCGAATACCCGGTGCAGGCCTTCCGCTTCGGCCTGCAGCTTGATGGTCGTAGAGCCCGGCGATACCCATGCGGGCACGACCGACTTGCGTCCCTTCAGCACCGCGGCCGCCGCACGCAAGTCTTCGATGCGCCCGTTGGTGCAGGTGCCGATGAAGGCGCGGTCGATCTTGATCTGCGCAAGCGGTGTCCCGGGTTGCAGGCCCATGTACGTGAGCGCCTGCTGCGCGTGTTCGCGCTTGTTCGCATCGTCCATGCTCGTCGGATCGGGCACGACCGCAGTCACCGGCAAGGCTTCCTCGGGGCTCGTGCCCCACGTCACCATGGGCACGAGCGCAGCGGCATCCAGCTCGATTGCCTGGTCGAAGCTCGCGCCCTCGTCGGTGGGCAGCGTGCGCCAGTAGGCGAGCGCGCGGTCCCAGTCGGCGCCTTTGGGCGCGTACTCGCGGCCGGCGAGGTACTGGAACGTCGTGTCGTCCGGCGCCACCATGCCGGCGCGCGCGCCTGCTTCGATGGACATGTTGCATACCGTCATGCGGCCTTCCATCGTCAGCGCACGTATCGCCGCTCCGGCATATTCGATGACATGGCCCGTCGCCCCGGCGGTGCCGATGCGTGCAATGATCGCGAGGATGATGTCCTTGCCGGTCACGCCCACCGGTATCGTACCGTTCACCGTGACGCGCAAGGTTTTCGGCACTTTCTGCCAGATGCATTGGGTGGCAAGGATCTGCTTCAACTGCGTGGCGCCGATGCCGAAGGCGTACGCGCCCATGGCGCCGTGCGTGGACGTGTGCGAGTCACCGCAGGTGACGGTGAGGCCCGGCTGCGTGAGGCCGAGCTCGGGGCCGATCACATGCACGATGCCCTGCCGCGGATCGTTGAGCCCGAAATGGCGCACTCCGTTTTCGGCGGCGTTCGATTCCAGCAGATTGATCATCGTGCGCATTTCATCGTCGCCGGCAGCAGCCAGCCCATGGTCGCGATTGCGGGTCGGCACGTAGTGATCCGGCACGGCGAATGTCTGGTCGGGACGGCGCACTTTGCGGCCGTCGCGTTTCAATGCCCCGAAGGCGTGAAAAGAGCCTTCATGGACCAGATTGCGATCGATGTACAGCAGCACTTCGCCGTTGTCGCGTTGGGTGACGACGTGGCGATCCCAGATTTTCGCGAAGAGGGTGCGCGAGGCAGTCATCGTGGCATCCTCACAGGCTCGCGCGGCTGTCTTCCGGCACGCCATAGCGCGCTTCGAGCGCCTGCACTTCCGGCAATCCCGCGATCTCGGTGAATTGCTTGAACGTCGCTACCTTGTCACGCACGCCGGCGATACCGCCTGCGCGCTTCAACTCGCGCAGCAGTCCCTGCATCGCCGGTATCGCCGCAAGCAGCATCCAGTTGGGATAAATCGCGAGCTTGAAGCCGAGACGGCCAAGCTCGTCCGCCGGCAAATCCGGCGTCTTGCCGCTCGCCGCCATGTTGTAGAGCAAGGGCACGCCTTTGAAGCGTTGCGCGACCTGCCTCACCTGTTCGACACCCACCGGAGCCTCGACGAACAGCACGTCCGCGCCCGCTTCGCGATACCGTTCCGCACGCTCGAATGCCGCGTCTATGCCTTCGACCGCGATCGCATCGGTGCGCGCAATGATGACGAAATCGCTGTCGCGGCGCGCATCGCACGCGGACTTGAGCTTCGCGACCATCTCTTCGGTCGGGATCACGCGCTTGCCCGACAAGTGCCCGCAGCGCTTGGGCCACTGCTGATCCTCGAGGTGCACGCCGGCGACGCCGGCGCGCTCGTAATCCCGTATCGTGCGGCGAACGTTCACCGGATTGCCGTACCCGGTGTCGGCGTCCGCGACGACCGGCAGTTGCGATGCGTCGGCAATACGCATCGCGTTGTCGACCATCTCGCTTGCGGTGAGCAGGCCGACATCCGGCATGCCCAGGCGCGTGAGGCTCGTGCCGAAGCCGGTCATGTAGACCGCGTCGAAGCCTTCGAGCGCTACCAGGCGGGCGCCCAGGGCGTCGGCGACGCCGGGCGCAATAATGCAACCGGGTCTGGCAAGCAGGGCGCGCAGCCGCGCCGTCATACGATCGGACATGGTCATTCCTCTCTGGGTTGTTCGGTCATGAGTGAATGGCGTCAGCCGGTGATCGGCTCGATGCGCCACAAGTTGAAGCCGGGCGCCGGCGGCACGAACTGCAGCGGCGTGCAGTTGTCGATGGGCTGCTCGGGCTCCGGCAGGCGCAACATGCGGCACAGCACGCGGTAGATGCCCGAGTGTGCAACGATCAACGGCAGCGGCGTGTCGATCAGAG
>JBLNBW010000305.1:0-12420 GCA_050260255.1 Rhodospirillaceae bacterium
AGTGTTCGCACGAGCTCGGGCCCCGCGGCGGTATAGAGCTCCTTGCCGACCTTGAGCCGGCACAGTTTTGCGTCGACGCGGTCGACGAGCGACAGGGCGCTTTCTGCGTCGGCATAGTCGAGGGCGACGATGACGCGTGGCGGCGTGATGTCTGCGTTGATGGTCAAGCCGGCAATCCTTTTTCTTCGGTACGCCGCGGCGCGTAGGTTTCCCACTCCCCGCATGCCGGGCAATGCCAGTAAAACTGACGCGCGCGGAATCCGCACGCATCGCACTTGTACATGGCAAGCCCGCGCGTATGCTGATTGACGAGCTGCCGCACGAGCTCGAGATCCCGCCGCTTTTCCACGGGTGCTTCCAGCAGTTGCGCCTCGAGGAGCTTATCCAGTCCGAGCAGCGTAGGCGTGCGGCGCAGTTCGTCGCGCACCATGCGATACGCTTCCGCGGCGCCCTCTTTCTCGAGCATGCCCTGGAACACGACGTTCAGAAAATCGAGTGCCGGATAGCGTTCGAGATAGCCGCGAAGGAGATTGAGCCCTTCCTCGGACCGGCCCTGCTTTTCGTACGCTTCGTACAACCGTTCGGCTACGAGCGCGAGATAAGGAGGACTTTGTCCTTCAATGCGCTTCCACGCCTCGATCGCGGCATCCGGATCGTTGCGCGACATTTCGAGATCGCCGAGGAGCATGTTGGCGCGCACGCACAGCCGGTGGTGCGCAAGAGCGGTCGCGAGGTGCGGCCGCGCCGCTTCCGGCCGCGACTGGAGCATCTCGTTGCTCGCCAGCTCGCAATAGAAGTTCGCAATCTCTTTCTGATGAGACCGACTCGTGACCCGCTCGAGGCGCTCCGCGATGTCGATGGCCTTGTGCCATTCCTTTTCCTGCTCGTAGATTTCCAGCAGGAACTTGAGCGCGCTTTCCGCATGCGGCGTGCCGTCGAGCTTCAAGAAAAGCTCTTCCGCGCGATCGAGAAGCCCCGCCTTGAGATAGTCCTGAGCGAGCTCGAGCAGAGCGAGCAGCTTCTGATCCTCGCCAAGGTCCGGGCGCTCCACCAGGTTCTGGTGCATGCGTATCGCGCGCTCGATTTCGCCGCGCCTGCGAAACAGGCTGCCCAACGCGAAGTGGAGCTCCACGGTCTGGGGATCGACTTTGACCACCTCGATGAAGGCCTCGATCGCCTTGTCGGGCTGCTCGTTCAAGAGGAAGTTGAGGCCTTTGAAATACGAGGTGGGAAGCGCTCGCGACTCGGACACCAGCTGCCGGATGTCTATGCGGGCTGCGAGCCATCCCAAGGCGAAGAAAAGCGGCAGTGCAAGCAGCCACCAGTACTCAATGTCCATCGCGGTTCCAGGTCCCCGGTGCTCGCCGAATCACGCGGCGTCCAAAGGAACGGCGGGCGGCGGTTCGCGGCGCGCCTGCAGCTCGCGCTTGAGCAGCGCGATCTGCCGCCGCTGACGAAACTGCTGCGCGAGCCCGGCCGCGAGACCGAGCGCAGCGCCCAGTGCAAAAAACGCCAGGAGCACGAGTATGAGCGGCGCCTCCCATTCCGTGCCGAGGTAGTAGTGAACCGTGACAGGAGCCGTGTTCTTCACGGCGAACGTGAGCACGATGACGAACAATGCGAGCTTCAGCAACCAGACGATATAACGCATCGACTATCCCGCAGGGCGAGCCCGGGTCGCCGGGCAAAAAAAGACGGCATGATCTTTCGATGATGCCGCCGCGTTCGTAGCCAGGACGTGACTGCCGCTACTGTTTTTTCAGATCGACCCGCTCCCGCAACTCCTTGCCTGCCTTGAAGTGTGGAACGTACTTGGCCGGCACCTGCACCTTCTCGCCGGACTTGGGATTACGTCCGGTGCGGGGTGGACGGTAGTTCAAGCCGAAGCTGCCGAATCCCCGGATCTCGATGCGCTGACCCTGAGACAGGCTCTTCGCCATCGCATCGAGGATCATCTTTACCGCGAGCTCCGCGTCCTTGGCCACCAGCTGCGGATAGCGCGCCGCAAGCTTTGCGATCAGCTCCGACTTCGTCATGTCGCCTTCCTGTTTATTATTTTTCGCTGTTCGCCACGTCGAGCTTGGCCTTCAGCAGCGCGCCCAGGTTTGTCGTACCGGCGCTCGCCTTGTTGTCGGAGGCCATCTTCTGCATGGCTTCCGCCTCTTCGGCGAGATCCTTCGCCTTGATCGACAGGTTGATCGTGCGGTTCTTGCGGTCGATGTTGATCACCATCGCGGTGACCGAATCGCCTTCCTTCAGGCGCGTGCGGATGTCCTCCACCCGGTCGCGCGCTACTTCGGAAGCACGCAGGTAGCCCTCGACCTCGCCTTCGAGCTGGATCACGGCGCCCTTCGCGTCCACCGCCTTCACCGTGCCGGTCACGATGGAGTTCTTGTCGTGAGCGGAGATGTAGTTGTTGAACGGGTCGCCTTCGAGCTGCTTGATGCCGAGCGAAATGCGCTCGCGCTCGACGTCGATCGACAGCACGACCGCCTCGGTCTCTTCGCCCTTCTTGTAGTTGTGCACGGCCTCTTCGCCGGGCATGTTCCACGACAGGTCGGAGAGGTGCACCAGGCCGTCGATGCCGCCCGGCAGCCCGATGAAGATACCGAAGTCGGTGATCGACTTGATCTGGCCGCGCACCTTGTCGCCCTTCTTGTGATTCATGGCGAACTCTTCCCACGGATTGGGCATGCACTGCTTCATGCCGAGGGAAATGCGGCGGCGGTCCTCGTCGATCTCGAGCACCATGACTTCCACTTCGTCGCCGAGCTGCACGACTTTCGACGGATGCACGTTCTTGTTGGTCCAGTCCATCTCGGAGACGTGGACCAGGCCCTCGATGCCCGACTCGATCTCGACGAACGCACCGTAGTCGGTGAGATTGCTCACCTTACCGAAGAGGCGCGTGCCGGGGGGATAACGACGCGTGAGGCCGACCCACGGATCTTCGCCCAGCTGTTTCATGCCGAGGGAAACCCGGTTCTTCTCCTGGTCGAACTTGAGCACTTTCGCCTGCACTTCATCGCCCACCGAGAGAATCTCGGACGGATGCTTCACGCGGCGCCAGGCGAGGTCGGTGATATGCAGCAGGCCATCGATACCGCCCAGGTCGACGAACGCGCCGTAATCGGTGATGTTCTTGACGATGCCCTTGACGACGGCGCCTTCCTGCAGCGTTTCGAGCAGCTTCTGGCGCTCTTCGCCTTGAGTGGCCTCGAGCACGGCCCGGCGCGAAACGACGACGTTGTTGCGCTTACGGTCGAGCTTGATGACCTTGAAGTCCATCTGCTTGTTTTCGTACGGGGTCGTGTCTTTGACCGGCCGAATGTCCACGAGGGAGCCCGGCAGGAAGGCGCGGATGCCGTTCACCATGACGGTGAGGCCGCCCTTCACCTTGCCGTTGATCGTGCCCTGCACGATATTGCCCTTCTCGAGCGCTTCTTCGAGCTCGTGCCACGCGGCGAGGCGCTTCGCCTTGTCGCGAGACAGACGGGTCTCACCGTAGCCGTCTTCCAGGGATTCGATCGCGACGCTGATGAAATCGCCAGGCTTCGCCTCGACTTCACCGCGGTCGTTACGGAATTCTTCGGCCGGAATGTAGCTTTCCGACTTGAGCCCCGCATTCACCACCACGAAATTGTCGTCGACGCGCACCACTTCGGCGGTAATCACCTCGCCGACGCGCATTTCCTTGCGCGAAAGGCTTTCTTCGAACAGCGCCGCAAAATTCTCGGTGGTAGAGGTTGCCGGGGAAGGAGTATTCATTGGGTTAAGATTCAAAATGTTAGCTAACCGTTCTTCGAACGGGTCGGGTTGAACAACCATGGCCGTCTCGGGGGACCATGGACCTCATTACGCCTTGCGATAGGCTGCGAGCACTGCGGCGACGGCCGCCTCTATGGACATGCCCGTCGTATCGAGTTCGATCGCGTCGGCGCACTTCTGCAACGGGGAAACGGCCCTGGCGCTATCGCGCGCATCGCGGTCGCGGATCTCCTGCAAAAGGGCGCTTATACTAGCACTCATTCCTTTTTCCATCAACTGTTTATAGCGCCGGAGCGCCCTTTCTTCGGCGCTTGCCGTAAGGTAGATCTTCAGCACTGCGTCGGGAAAAATGACCGAACCCATGTCGCGTCCGTCGGCCACGAGTCCCGGCGACCGGCGGAATGCGCGCTGGCGGTCCAGCAACGCGTCTCTCACCTCCGGGTAGGCCGCGACCCGGGAAGCGCCGGCACCGACATCTTCCGCCCGCAGGGCGTCGCTTACGTCGACATCGTCAAGGGTGACGCGCCCTTGCGGAAAATATATGTTTAGATTCAGTGCGATGAGAGAGGTTTCTAATCTATTATCGAGGTCGATACCACGGCGGATAGCCGCCAGTGCGACGCTGCGGTACAGCGCCCCGCTGTCCAGATAGTGAAACCCAAGTCGATCCGCCACCCGCTGGGCTACCGTGCCCTTACCGGAAGCGGACGGCCCGTCTATCGCGATGACCGGAACGCCACCGCCGCTCATGCCGTCTCCGAAATGCTGGCAAGCTCCCGGAAGAAATCCGGGAAGGTCTTGGCTACGCAGCCGGGATCGTTGATCCGAACCGGTACGCCGCCGAGCGCCGCAAGCGCAAAGCACATCGCCATGCGGTGATCGTCGTAGGTATCTATTGAAGCGTGAGGCGTGAGGTGTGAGGCGGGAGGCGTGATTCGCAGGAAGTCCGGTCCCTGTTCCACTGTGGCACCAAGCTTGCGCAGCTCGGTCGCCATGGCGGCCAGTCGGTCCGTCTCCTTCACCCGCCAGCTGCCTATGTTGCGCAGCACGCTCGTCCCGTCGGCAAAGAGCGCCGCCACTGCTGCGGTCATTGCCGCATCGGGGATGTGGTTCAGATCGGCATCGAGCGGACGCAGGCGCCCCTTGGCGACAGCATCGCGGCCCGCCGTGGCCTCTATCCAGTTGTCCCCCATCGTGACCTGTCCGCCCATCCGCTCCAGCACGTCGGTAAAGCGTACGTCGCCCTGGATGCTGCTCCGTCCTACGCCCTCGACGCGGACCGGGCCGCCGCCATACAGCCCGCCGATGACACCCGCTGCGAGGAAGTACGAAGCGGACGACGCATCACCTTCGACGTAAATATCGCCCGGGCTCCGGTAGCGCGCCGCGGCGGGGATGAGGAAAGCGGACCAGTCTTCGCGCTCCACATCCACGCCGAAACGGCGCAGCGTGTTAAGCGTGATTTCGATGTAAGGCTTGGAGATGAGCTCCCCTTGCACTTCGATACGCCCCGCCGCGCCGGTGAGCGGCAGAGCGAGCAGCAGCGCCGTCAGGAACTGGCTGGAGACGCTCCCCCGGACCCGAACCGGCTGGCCAGTGCGTATGCTGCCGGGGTGTATCGCGAGCGGCGGATAGCCTTCGACGCCGAGGTAATCGATCCCGGCTCCAGTGCTGCGCAGCGCGTCCACCAGGTCGCCTATCGGCCGCTCATGCATGCGCGGTACGCCGGAAAGCTTGTATTCGCCGCCGTTGAGCGCAAGTACCGCAGTCAGCGGGCGGAATGCCGTCCCCGCATTGCCCAGGAAGAGCTCGCAGCGGCGGACGGAAAAACGCCCGCCCGAGCCGTACACCTCCAGTACGCTGCCCGCCTGCTGCTCGATGCGCACGCCTAGCGTCCGCAGTGCCTCCAGCATGCGACGCGTGTCATCCGAATCGAGAACGTCGAAAAGCCGCGTTCTGCCCTCTGCAAGCGCCGCAAGCAGGAGGAATCGATTCGAAATGCTTTTCGACCCGGGAAGTTTTATGGTGCCCCGCACCCGGCGTATCGGGGCGAGATCGAGATAAGGAGTCGCCATGGCGATCTACGAGCGCGACTTCACCAGCCAGCGAGCTCGGGCATCGCGAGCGCGGCTGAACATCTCGGTGAGCGTCTCACCATCCGCGGCGGCAATAGCCGAGCGGGCCGCTTCCAGTTCGTCCAGGTACTCATCGAGCAAGACCGTGAGCGCATCGCGATTTGCGATGCAGATATCGCGCCACATTTCAGGCGAGCTGCCGGCGATGCGAACCGTGTCGCGGAGCCCTCCCCCGGAAAATCCCAGGCGCTTCGCCGGATCCCGCCCGCGAGCGAGCATGCTCACGAGCGCGAAAGCCACGACATGGGGAAGATGACTCACCGCGGCAAAGATCTGGTCATGTTCTTTCGCGTCCAGCTTAACGATGCGCGCGCCGCATGTAAGCCATGCCTCCCGCACACGACGCAGCGCCTGCGCCGATGTCGCCGGCTGCGGTGTGACAATGACGTTCCGATCGGCAAACAATTGCGGAAATGCAGCGGCGGCGCCGCTGTGCTCCGTACCCGCTATCGGATGCGAAGGAACGAAGCGCGCGTAATGCGGGGCGAGAAAGCGCTCCGCATGCGCGATGACGTCCTGCTTCGTGCTTCCGCCGTCCGTCACGACAGCGTCCGGGGCGAGATGCGGCGCGATGTGGGACATCACCTCTGCCATCTGTCCCACCGGCGTCCCCAGAAACACGAAGTCAGCGCCTTCCACTGCGCTCGCGGCATCTTTTGCAATTTCGTCGATCACACCGAGCCGCAGCGCCGCGTTGAGATTCTTGCGGGTGCGACCAACGCCGACCACCTGCTTCACCGCCCGCGCCTTCTTCAACGCAAGCGCGAAGGAGCCGCCGATCAAACCGACTCCGATGACCACAAGCTTCTTGATTTTCATTTTTTCGGCCATGGCGGCTTTGCTCGTCACACCAATGCGCGCTCGAGACTGTCGAGGAAACGCTGGTTTTCTTCCGGCAATCCGATGCTGACGCGCAGAAAATCGGGCATGCCGTAACCGGCGATCGGGCGCACGATCACGCCAGCACGGAGCAAGCGCTGGAATACTTCCGGCGCGTCCTTCATCCTGAAGCTCACGAAGTTACCGTGCGACGGAATGTACGAAAGGCCCAACCTCTTAAGACCTTCGGTGATTTGCCGCATGCCCGCGACGTTGAGCTGATAGCTCTTCTCGACGAATTCGTCATCGTCGAGCCCTGCTGCCGCCGCCGCCAGCGAAACGCTGTTCACGTTGAAGGGCTGTCGCACGCGATTCATCATGTCGGCAACTTGCGGCGATGCGAAAGCATATCCCACGCGCAGCCCGGCCAGTCCGTAAGCCTTCGAGAAGGTGCGCGTCAGTATGAGATTGGGAAAACGCTCGAGCCACGCCAGGGAGTGCTGTCGCAATGCCGGTGCCAGGTACTCGTTGTACGCCTCGTCGAGGACAATGAGCACCTCCTGCGGAGCGGCGGCGAGGAATGCTTCCAGCTCCGAGGCTTCGAGATACGTCCCGGTGGGATTGTTCGGATTCGCTATGAACACCAGGCGAGTCGTAGGGCGTATCGCCTTCAGCATGGCCGGCAGATCGTGCCCGAAATCTTTGGCGGGCACCTCTATGCCTTGCGCCCCGATCGCCTGCACGGCAATCGGGTAAACGGCGAATGCATGCTGCGAATAGACCGCGGTCATCCCCGGTGCGAGGAAAGCGCGCGCGGCGAGTTCCAGGACGTCGTTGGATCCATTGCCCAGCACGATGGCGTCCATCGTGACCTGATAACGGCGCACGAGCGCCTGCTTGAGCTGGAAACCGTTTCCGTCGGGATAGCGGGCGAGGTCGGCCAGCACGGCGCGTATCGCCTGCTGTGCCTTGGGGCTCACGCCGAGCGGGTTCTCGTTGGAGGCGAGCTTGATGATGCTCGACTCTTCAAGGCCGATTTCGCGCGCGAGCTCCGATATCGGCTTACCCGGTTGATAAGGAGCGATGCTCCGAATGTAACTTGGAGCGAGCTCGCAGAAATCGATCGTCATCCTATGTCCCGTATAAATAGCATCAGCCATGGCTTCCGACGAGCGTACCGCGCGCGAGCCGGAGCCGCTTGCTGAGCCGGCACGCTATGCATAGCATGAATGCAGCCGCTTCGGCCGGCTGTAACCGTAGAAGAACGCGGGATCCTCTACTACATCGCTTAAGTACTCGCCGTCGCGGCGCTCGGTGCGGAAATTGCCCATCACCCACAGATCGTCATGTCGGCTCAACGGGGCGCGGCAGGATAGGAGCCAAGGTTCTTGAAGAACGACGCTTTCGTTTCCACTTCCGCCAGCGCCTTCGCAACCTTCGGGTCGCGGCTATGGCCCTCGATGTCGACGTAGAACACGTACTCCCACAAGCCGGTGCGCGCAGGCCTGGATTCAAGCTTAGTCATGCTCACCCCGTGCTGTGCGAGCGGCGTGACCAGCTGATGTATGGCGCCCGGCACATTGCGCGTCGCGAGGACCAGGGAGGTCTTGTCAACGCCGGACGGCTGCGCCTCGTCGCTCGCGAGCACGAGGAACCGCGTCGTGTTGTTCGGCTCGTCTTCGACGTTGCGGGCGAGTACGGTCAAGCCATAAAGGGCCGCGGCCGTTTTGCCCGCCAGTGCGCCAGCGTGACGATCGGTGGAGGCAAGTCTCGCGGCTTCGGCGTTGCTCACCACCGGTATGCGCTCGGCATCGGGAAGATTTCGTGCGAGCCAGCGCTGGCATTGCGCGAGGCTTTGCGTGTGCGAATAAACCTTGCGCACGCCGCTCAGCGCCTTCGCTTTACTCATCAAACACTGGTGCACCGGCAGGAGAACTTCGCCGCAGATTTTGGACCGCGTCGTGAGCAACAAATCCAGCGTGCGCCCGACGGCGCCTTCGGTGGAATTCTCTACCGGAACCACCGCATGGCCCGTGGTGCCGGCTTCGAGCTGGCGAAACACTTCATCGATCGACGCACAGGCGACTAGCGGCGTGCTCGAGCCGAAATGCTTGCGTGCGGCTTCCTCGCTGTACGTACCCGCCGGGCCGAGATAGGCGACCGCCATCCGGTCTTCGAGCGCGCGACAGGCCGACATGATTTCGGTGTAAATCTGTTGCAGCGCGGTGGCGGACAGCGGGCCTTCGTTGATCTGCGCGACACGGCGCAGGACTTGCGCCTCGCGCTCGGGACGGTATACGGCAACGCCGCGCTTCAGTGTGCCGACGCGCTGCGCCAGCTTGGCGCGGGCGGAAAGAAGTTTGACGAGACGCTCGTCGAGCGCGTCGATGCGGGCTCGCAGGTCGAGGAGCTTGTCGCTCATCCCGACCTACGCCTGAGGCAGGTAGCGCAAAGCCAACACGCCGGGGATTGCAGCGAGGCGTGAGATCAGCGCGTCGTTCGCCGGACTGTCGACGTCGACGACCGTGTATGCCATCTCCCCTTTGGATTTGTTCAGCATGTTGTGGATATTGAGCCCCGCCTGGGCGATGGCCGTCGAAATCTGCCCCACCATGTTGGGCACGTTGGCGTTCGCGATTCCAACCCGGAACGGCGACTCCCGGCTCATGACGACGTTGGGAAAATTGACCGCGTTGACAATATTACCGTTCTCGAGAAAGTCTCGCACCTGGTCCGCGACCATCACGGCGCAGTTGTCTTCCGCCTCGGCAGTCGATGCGCCGAGATGAGGCAATGCCACCACGCCGGGGTGACCCTGTAGCCGTTGCGACGGGAAATCACAGATGTAAGAGCGCAGCCGCTTCGCTTCGAGCGCTGCGCACACCGCAGCATCGTCCACTATGCCATCGCGCGCGAAGTTGAGCAGTATGGCGTGCTTGCGCATGATCTCGAGTCGGCTCTCATTGATCATGTTGCGGGTCTCGGGCAACAGCGGCACGTGAAGCGTCACGAAATCGCTCGCGCGCAGCACTTCTTCGATGCTGTGCGCCTTCTTCACCTGTGAAGGCAGGCTCCACGCCGCTTCCACGGTGATTTCCGGGTCGTATCCCAGCACATCCATGCCCAGCTTGATGGCAGCGTCGGCGACCAGGCTGCCTATCTTGCCGAGGCCGATGATCCCCAGCGTGCGCCCCGGCAGTTCGATTCCGGAGAACTGCTTCTTGCCGCTTTCGACGAGCTTGTGCAGCGTCGCATCGTCGCCGTGCAGACCGGCCACGAACTGCAGCGCAGGGGCAACGTTGCGCGCGGCCATCAGCATCGCGGCCACAACCAGTTCCTTTACGGCATTGGCATTGGCGCCCGGCGCATTGAACACCGGCACGCCGCGCTTGTTCATCGCCTCGACCGGAATGTTGTTGGTGCCGGCACCTGCTCGCCCTATGGCCTTTACCGACGGCCCGATGTCCATCTTATGCATGTCATGCGAGCGCACCAGAATGGCATCCGGCTGCTCGACCTTGCCACCGACTTCGTAGCGCTCTTCCGGAAGGCGACGCAGTCCGACAGAGGAGATCTGGTTGAGCGTGAGGATACGGTAGCGTTCAGCCATGGCTGCGCTCGAACTCTTTCATGAACTTCACCAACGTTTCGACGCCCTCGATCGGCATCGCGTTGTAAATCGAGGCGCGCATCCCGCCAACCGATCGATGTCCCTTGAGCTGCATCAGTCCGCGCGCTTTCGCCTGCTTGAGAAACTCGTCATCCAGCGCCGCGTTGCGCAGCGTGAACGGAATGTTCATGCGGGAGCGGTCTTCCTTCGCCACCGGCGTATGGTAGAACTCGGTCTGGTCCAGATAATCGTAAACGAGCTTCGCCTTTGCGATGTTGAGCTCTTCCATTTTCTTGAGGCCGCCGAGGTTCTTCAGCCACTGGAACACGAGGCCGGCGATGTAAATGCCGTACGTGGGCGGCGTGTTGTACATCGAATCGTTGTCGGCCTGTATCTTGTAGTCGAACACGCCGGGCGTGCGCGGATCCGCCTGTCCGATGAGATCGTCGCGAACGATGACGATCGCAAGTCCGGCCGGTCCGATGTTCTTCTGCGCGCCGGCGTAAATGAGACCGTAGCGCGACACGTCCATCGGGCGCGACAGTATGTGCGAGGAGGCGTCGGTAACCAGAGGCACGTTGCCCGTTTCGGGCGTCCAGTGAAACTCGACGCCGCCTATCGTCTCGTTGGACGTGATGTGGACATATGCCGCGTTGGGATCGAGCTTCCACGTCGACTGCTTCGGCGCGTACGTAAAGTTCGCGTCTTCGGAGCTCGCCGCGATGTTCACTTTGCAGAACTTCTTCGCCTCGCCTATCGCCTTCTTCGACCACTGCCCCGTATTGATGTAATCGGCAGCCGTTTTCCCACGCAACAGGTTGAGCGGAATCATCGCAAACTGCGCCGCCGCACCGCCCTGCAGGAAGAGCACCTTGTAGTTCGAGGGAATGGAGAGCAGCTCCCGCAGATCGGCTTCCGCTTGCGCGTGTATCGCGATGAACTCCTTGCCGCGATGACTCATTTCCATCACCGACATTCCGCTGCCGTGCCAGTCCAGCATTTCGGCCGCGGCCTGCTGCAGAACCGGCTCGGGCAACACCGCCGGACCCGCGCTGAAGTTGAATACTCGTGCCATGTTCGCTGCGCCTATAACAGTTACGCTAAAAGAGAGTAGCAGGTGATCGGCTCAAACGGGCTCCGCAGGGGACGCTTCGCCGCTTATCGCGTCCTCCGCTACCTCTTCCGGTTCAATCACTTTTTCAAGGCCGGCCAGCCTCTCGTTTTCGCCGAGATTGATGAGTCGGACGCCTTGGGTGGAGCGGCCGAGTTCGCGTATTTCCGACACGCGAGTGCGGATCAGCACGCCGCCGGTGGTGATGAGCATGATGTCGTCTTCATTGGCGACGAGCAGCGCCGCAACCAGCGCACCGTTGCGATCGCTCGGCTGTATGGCGATCATGCCCTGGGTCCCACGCGAATGACGCGTGTACTCGGCGATCGGCGTGCGTTTACCGTAGCCAAACTCGGTGGCCGTGAGCACCGCGAGCGACTCATCGCCCGAAGTGAGCAGCGAAATTACGTGCTGGCCCGGGGAAAGACGCATGCCGCGGACGCCGCCCGCGGTACGCCCCATCGGCCGGACTTCCTCTTCGGAAAAGCGCACCGCCTTGCCGGCGTCGGAAAAGAGCATGACATCCTGTTTGCCGTCCGTTAAGGCGACGCCGATGAGGTAATCGCCTTCGTCTAAATTCACTGCAATGATGCCGCGCGACATCGGACGCGAGAACGCGGAAAGCGCCGTCTTCTTCACCGTCCCGTTTGCCGTCGCCATGAAAACATAGTGCTGGTCGTCGAACTCCTTCACCGGCAGGATGGCGGTAATCTTCTCGCCCTCCTCCAGCGGCACTAGATTGACGATAGGCTTTCCGCGGGAGGCCCGACTGCCCTGGGGCACTTCGTACACTTTCAGCCAGTACACCCGACCGCGGTTCGAGAAACACAGCACGTAGTCGTGCGTGTTCGCTATGAACAGCTTCTCTACGAAATCGTCTTCTTTCGTCGTGGTTGCCTGGCGCCCCCGACCGCCGCGTCGCTGCGCACGGTAGTCGGCGACCGGCTGCGACTTCATGTACCCGCCGTGGGACAGGG
>JBLNBW010000306.1:0-15051 GCA_050260255.1 Rhodospirillaceae bacterium
TCCCGCGCTCTCCAGCCTGCGCTGGCCGAGCCGGCCGAAGCTTCCGGGAGGCAATGCCGCCTGGACCTACATGGTGGAGTCGCCGTTCGGCTCGTTCGCGATTTTCGTCGGCCACGTGGAGAACGGCTCGCCGCATCCTTTCGAAGTGTGGGTGAACGGCAACGAGCAGCCGCGCGGCCTGGGCGCGGTGGCGAAGACGCTGTCGATGGACATGCGCGCCGAAGATGCCGCATGGCTCAACATGAAACTCGACATGCTCGCGCGCACGTCCGGTGACGATGCCTTCGACTGCGCGATGCCGCCGGATGGTGAGCTGAAGCGCATGCCGAGCATGGTGTCGGCGTTCGCGCGCATCGTGCGCTACCGCGTCGACCAGCTCGGCGGCCTTGGCAAGGAAGGCGCACCGTCGCCCGTGCTCGACGCACTGATGGCGAAGAAAGAGCCCAAGACCGGCACCGACGGTACGATGTCGTGGACCGTCGACGTGCACAACCCGCGCGCGGAAGACGATTTCGTGCTGATCATGAAGGAGCTCGTCCTGCCCGGCGGCGTGCGCCGGCCGTACTCGGTGTGGATGGCGGGCCAGTATCCGCGCGCGTTCGACGGCCTGTGCAAGCTCCTGTCGCTCGACATGCGCGTAATCGATCCGGCGTGGATAGGCATGAAGCTCCGCAAGCTCTTGAACTACGCCGAACCGCTCGGTGACTTCATGGCGCGCGTGCCGGGCGAGCAGCGCCAGCAGAACTTCCCCAGCACCGTCGCTTACGTCGCGCGGCTCATCATTCACCGCTACGCGATGCTCGGCGTGCTCGACGAGCGCGGCTATCCGCTCAACGAGATGGGCGTGCTGGCCATCCCGGAAGACGATCGCCCAACCGATCGCGCAGCCGTCTATACCGTGCGCACCGGCAAGGCGTGCAAGGAATGCGGCAATCTCGCCGTGATCCACAAGGACGGCTGCGAGTTCTGCACGGCGTGCGGAGCGATTGGGGCGTGTGGTTGAACGTCGTGAATGGTGAATGGTGAGTAGTGAGTGGTTATCGCTAACGCTCTGAGACAAAACCCCGCTTCGGCGGGGTTTTTGCTGGTGCATGCCCGATGACAACCGGAAAGACGGCGGCATATAGTACCGACTTACTGTCAACTAAAATTGGCAACTAAAAAAGTCACCTAAATTTGTCAACCAATAGAAGTTAGAGCGCACTTGAAGCCAGCCCCACCGGCGTTCGCAATCGCATTAACAGTTGTCGTTTTAGCACTCGCCGCGTGTGTGCCGGTTGGCCTGTTTTTCTCGGACGAGGTGGATGAGTATTATCCGAACGCCTCATGGGGCGCACTGACGAGCGCCGGTGGCTGTCCGAGCCACACGCCCGCAATCGAAGTCCATGCCAAAAATCCTGATTGGCTTTGGATCAGAGTGGGAATTTGGGACTCAAAGCAAACACACCTTCAAAAGCTGAAGGAACCAACATTGTTCGTGCACGTCTTTCCCGGGTGGCATTTATCTATCGCGGAGCAAAAAAGAAGGGCAGCGGCGGCGATATCTATCACGTCGCCGACGCCATACGTTGAGATTGCATTGGCAGATGGCACGAGCAAGCGCGTTCTCGTTGAGCGCTTCAATCGCGAGTACATGTGGCGCACGGCGCCATCAAATATCCCGCTCGACGTAACGCCACAAAGTATGATTGTGACGTTCCCTGACCTTCTAATTAACGGTGAACCTCTACGTTTAGGCGCAGTGCGGTTCACCTATCGAAAAAGTACGCGACATCCGTGCTAGTCAGCGCCGTGCGCTCTAACCACGCGATCGACGCGGACGCTCTCTCAGCGCGGCTGTCGCTGCTCGCGCTGAGCCGCGCCGGTCATCGCGAACGTTAGCCGGCAGAAATGGCACTCCTCTTTCGAATTGAAGACGAGCTCCACGCCGAGCCTATGGCTGGCGACTTTGAGTCGTTTGAGGCGGCGTTGTCGGAGGTGCGGCGGCTCGCCAGCGTGCCTTGGGGAGAATCCCCGAATGTGCCTCCTTGCGAGAGCTCAGAGACTTGCGGACGCCTCTACGAAATCGTGGAGTACGACACCTCTACCCAGCCATACTGGACCGAACGGCAACGTACGTCTATCGTTGAGGTCATGAAGAACGGCACCAAATGGCACTGGCAGGAGGCCACGTGACGCGCCGCAATCTGCCGGCTAACAGGTCGTTCAACCCGGACACGGTCAACTTCACGTTAGGCGGCAGTCATGCAGGCGACAGCGCGAGACTTATCCACCCCGGAGGCCACTTTCGCCGAGTATCAGCAAGCTTGGGTGCAGAAAGATGTACCGCGGTTCTTAGCGACCATTAGTTTCCAACAAGAGGCGTACGAGAAGCTCCAGGCTCGCGGCGTGCCGGTGACCGATCCAAATGACCTCTCGGTAACTAAGTTTGCTGCCGAAGTTGAGACGGAGCTCCGAACCTTGCTGCAGACGCGCGGCTTTATCGCAACTGACATCAGCAGTTGCAAGATCGCGCAAAAAATTCTGCTGTCTGAAAACGAGGTTCGATTCATACTGTCGTGCAAATCGACCACGAGCGCACTATTGATGCCAATTCGACTCATGCGCTTTCCTGCAGGCTGGCTGGTGGTTCGTGGTGGCTGAACTGCCGCCTAACAGCGCGTTGTTGACCGACGCCTTCAGCTCGCTGCGCTGCGCATGCGGCGCGGCAAAACGCGGACGTTAAGCCGCCGAGGAAGTCAGATGCAGTTGCTCGACCACGTCTCAATCACTGTTCGAGACCTTCAGCGTGCGAAGCCCTTTTATCTGGCGGTTATGAAGGCACTGGGAGCTGAGGTCGCGTACGAACGCGCAGATGCGATCGGCTTCGGCGAGCGAAATCGACCGCATGATGACGTTCACACCTACTTGAGTGTCTTCGAGTCGTCTGCGGCGCAGCCCGATCCGCGCCGCCACTACTGCCTGCGTGCCGATTCTGTCGAACGGGTTAACGCGTTCTATACCGCGGGCGTTGCGGCTGGCGGTGAAAGTGACGGTGCTCCCGGACTGCGGAGCTACCATCCAAAGTACTACGCCGCTTTCGTTCTAGACCCCGAGGGGAACAAGATCGAAGCGGTCTTTCACCATGCCGAGACCGCCTAACCACCCGTTGCATAAATTGCGGTCAGTGTAAGTTTAGGTGACGGCTCCTTAGAGCCGTCACTTCGATGGCGTGCCGCTCAATATCGTGCAGCGCGATCAGAGCCGTGAGCCGTGCTCTTCTCGTAGGGCGATTACCTCCAAGCTGGCTCTACGAGGGCCTCGCCGCGACTGATCCGCCGTATCTTCGAATCAAAGGCCAAGGTCTTTTACAAGGGTAATGGCCGCGCCTTTCACGCGGGTCGCCGCCGATTCGAGGGTTTGCTCCAGCGAGGCCGCCGGTATCCGAGGGCCGGTCTCGAGGAATGCCGGCGCATCCACAAACTCCGTCGCCCTAGTCTTTCCGAGAGATTCTCCGGTTCGTACGTCGAACAGCTCGCCCTGCAGCACGGCGTGTACCACGGCGCGCGGCGTCAAGCCGAACATGCTTCGTTGGAGAACACCGACCCCGCGCATGACTTGATTGGTTCGATAAACGACATCCGGTGCCGTGCCCGACTGGATCACCAGGAGAAAATCGGCTTTGTCTGCGACTTTTTTACGCGACTCGGCATCCGCGGGATCGAATGGCTCGGCGAATGTGACCGCACGATGACGGCCCTCGGCGGATATCGCCCACGCTGCGGACGATAGTGCGGTCTGCTCGATGCGCGGATTGTCGAGCCGATACTCGCCTTGCTCGTTGTTGAAGACAGTCGTGCCTATCCAGAGGAGATTCAATGACGGACCCAGCTTGGATGCGACAGCAATCGTCTTTCCTTCCGTCCGCGCGCGATTCGCGCCCGGGTCGAAAGTGGCACAACCCGCTGACAGCACCGCGATCAAGGACAAGACTGCCCACGCTCTTAAACTTGAAGTTGTCATAGCCGCACGTGTGGAGGATGGTTAATTGTTGTATTTACTGTCGATTACATGCCACTGGCATTCTAGTAGAAAAGATCGACAGCGTACCCCTACCGTGCACACAGCCAGTTCTCACCTTGTTCGCCTTCGCGTCCTTAGCGGTAAGGCTTTACTTAAAATAAATCGGGTCAGTGTAACTTTTCGCCGCCAATAAACCGCGCTCGGCTCTTTACGGTTGACGGAATATCGGGCTTGCCCAAGGCAGTCCGCGTTGCGCTTCGATGCAACACTATCGCGGGTCGGATCCGCAATGTTCCTCGATACGCCTTTTTTCTACGCCGCCGGCACGATGTTCAGATTCAAGTGAAAGACATTGTCGGGATCGTACTTGGCCTTGACTGACTGAAGCCTCCGGAGATTCGGGCCGTATGCAGCCGCCAGCGCCGGGTCGCCCACGTCGTCCTGATCCAAATAATTGAGATAACGGCTGGGTCCGCCGAAGCGCTGCAGCGATGCGTACGACTCGCGTGCCCATTGCGTGCCCGCCGCATCATCGGCGGGCAACGCCCATTGTGAAAGTACGAGCACGTTGAAACCGCTCGACCGAAGCGCGTAGGCGGTGTCGTCGACCGGAACGCGGGTCACTGCCCCATGGAAGTGCTCGATGACGACTTGTCCCATCGGCGAGGGACAACCCATGAAGGCCTCCACAATCGCGTCGATCGGCTGATCTTCGAGATCCGAACAAAAGTGCGACTTCCAGCAATTCCGAGCACCGGCCGGGTACGACGCGTCGAGCATCGAGTTGAGCTGCGTGTATGGAATCGGCCCCATCGCATCCATCGCCGGCGTGCCGAATGACTTGATGGGCTTCAGTACATTTTCCGCGTTCGCCGCGTTCCCGAAATAGCCCGCCGCGATGGCGGCAAGCTTGGTCTTGGCATCGGGACCGGTGATCAGCGCGCAGACGAGCATCAGTTCGTCGCTCGCCTTCGAAGCGAGGTCGCGGAACAGCCGCAGTACGTCATGCGCGTGCTCGGCCGGCCAGGCAACTAGCCCGCCGTTGACCATCGGACCTACTTCATGCAGACGGAACTTCAGCGACGATGCGACGCCGAAATTGCCTCCACCGCCGCGAACCGCCCAGAACAGGTCTGGGTTCTCGTCCGCTGCAGCGCGCACGATCCGGCCATCGGCGAGCACCAGCTCGGCGCTCACAAGATTGTCGAGCGCCATCGCGTGCTTGGGCATCAGCCAGCCAAGGCCGCCGCCGAGCGTGAGTCCTGCCACGCCCGTCGAAGAAACTACGCCGCCCGTCGTCGCCAGTCCGTGCATCTGCGTTTCGCGGTTGAACTGACCCCAAAGCGTGCCACCCGTCGCCGTCGCTGTCCGCCCCTTCGGGTCGACGTGGACGTACTTCATGAGTGAAAGGTCGATCATCACGCCACCGTCGCAGCACGCCCGCCCGCCGACGTTGTGGCCGCCGCCGCGGACCGCGATATCGAGGCCGTGCTCCCGTCCAAGCCTGATTGCGTCCGCGATATCAGCGATGCCCCGGCATTGAGCGATCAGCGCTGGACGTTTGTCGACGAGGCCGTTGTGGACACGGCGCGCAGTCTCCCACTCGGCATCGCGCTCCGTGAGAAGGCGCCCACTGAAACGATTGGAAAGCTCGACGATGTTCGATGCAAGATTGGCCATCGGATGCCCCTTTTTCACGATTCAGCACGAGCACTGAGTCCCAAGCCACACGAAAACGACGCCTTCGTTGGAGCGAATGCGGGACCACGAGGTTGCAGGCGGATGCCATGACGCACGGCTCGCATTCACGGCACTCCCGCAGACAGCGCTACTTTCATGGCAGGTTGGATGAGCGCAACTCATTGACTCTCATCGCTAAGCGACGTAATCCGTTATCGGATCTGAGACGCGCGTTGTCGGCGGCCAAACAGCGGCTCTAAGGAGGGGGCACGCCGCGCGCGAACCGATATTTTTCTTCCCGGCCGCATATGGCACATGACATCGAATCGCCTTCGTCTTCTCGACGTTGCTGCACCCGGAATAGCGCTTGCTCATCTTCCGTATGTGCACTCGGCTCAGGCCGGTATCTCCGTGACCCATGAAAGCCGCCTTGATCTTCACCGGCAGCGGACCCGTCGTCATCATCACCTCGCACGCATCGATCGTCGATCCGTCCCTGCTCGATAAGCTCTATGCGAAAGGGATCGACAAGTTCATCGGCTTCGAGATTCCCCTACAAGCCGCGCGGGAACGCTATGGCGGGCACTTCGACGTCGTCCTGCGCGATCTGCATGAAGCCGACGATTTGCGCGTGCTCGATTTCAATGGCGAGCGCGCATTCCGCCTGTTCTCCTTCGCCGATCTCGGCCCGCCGATCTTCCACGAACCCGGGCGGACTCCGTAGGCCGATCCCACGCGACCTTGAGTGGCGCATTCCTGCGTTACCGCGAGCGCACCGCGATCATTTCGATCTCGATATTCCCCGCTTTATCCGGCATGCCGGTGACAACCGTCGTGCGCGCCGGCGGATCTGACGGGAAATATGTAATGTAAACATCGCTCATCGGACCGAAATGCTCGACCTGCGTGATGTAGACGTTCACCTTCACCACGTCGCGCATCGACAGGTTCATTTTCTCGAGGTTCCGCTTGAGATTCTCCATGGCTTGACGCGTTTCAGCCCGGATACCACCCTCGACCACCTTCCCGTCCGCGCCGCGGCCCAATGTCCCGGAAAGGAACACGAGGTTGTCGGCTGCCACCGCGGCGCTGTAATTCTTCGTTCCAGGCAATGATTGCCGAGTGGAAGCCGATATGGACGGATGACGCTCTTCGAGCGTCGAGCAGCCAAGCACGGAAGCGCCTGCAGCGCAGATAACCAACATCGAGCGGAACACGTCCCCTCCTTCAGTCGGCATTCGGAGGAGACTTTATAGGCGCTTCCGCATTATCCGCCATGGTATCGACATACTGGGTTCGAGACTTCGGCTGCGCTATCCGGTCTTACCCGGCCGGTTCAGTCGCCACTTTTCTGCCTGCTTATTTGCAGCAGAATCGTGCAGTACCATTACGCTCGTTGTTTACTTGAGAGAAATGCCCCTGGGACGGGAGTGTCACAGGTGCATGCAACCCAGAGCGAAGGCGCAATGGGCAAGGGTCGAATGGAGGCGTTCAGCGATGGCGTCATCGCCATCATCATCACCATCATGGTGCTGGAGCTCAAGGTTCCGCATGGCGAAGAGCTCGCGGCTCTGTTTCCATTATTGCCTGTTCTTCTGAGCTACGTGCTGAGCTTCGTCTATGTCGGCATCTACTGGAACAACCATCACCACATGCTGCATGCATCGAGCAGGGTCAATGGCGCGGTGCTTTGGGCAAATCTTCACCTGTTGTTCTGGTTATCCCTCTTCCCGTTTGTCACCGGTTGGATGGGCGAGAACCACTTCGCACCGCTACCGACGGCGCTGTACGGTGTCGTTTTGCTTATGGCGGCGATCGCGTATTGGGTCTTGCAGCAGACGATCATCGCCTGCGAAGGGCCTGGCTCCGTGCTGAAGAAGGCCGTGGGTCATGATTGGAAAGGTAAGCTGTCTCCGGCCCTCTATGTGCTCGCAATCGCAGCCACCTTTTGGCATGCGTGGCTCGCTCAGGCGATTTACGTCGCGGTTGCTGTGCTTTGGCTCATTCCTGACCCCCGGATCGAAGATACGTTGACGACAGAGGAACGTAACACCGGTGCAGGTGCGCAGCGCCACCCGTCGAGGTAACTTCCCCGAACACCCCGAATAATCTCCCAGCTCAACTCGTCAGTCATCCAGCCGCGCATCCTCGCAGCCCAATTGGCCGCGACCTGTGGCAGTATCGCTACTCTCAAGGAGGACCTTCGCCATGCCCATCATCGATTCCCAAGTCCACGCTTACGAGGCAAACTCGCCAAAACGACCGTGGGCTACCGTGCCCAACTGGCCCGCTTCCGCCACCGGAGACGAAATGGTGGCTGCGATGGACAAGCTCGGCATCGACGGCGCCATCTTCATCTCGTCGTTTTCGATGTATCGGTACGACGCGAGCTACGCCGTCGAGGTGCAGCGGGCGCATCCCGACCGATTTGCCATCGTCAAGCCGGTCGATCCGGACGATCCCGCGGTGGACGACGTCGTCGCTGAATGGAAAAAGCAGCCGGGCGCAGTCGGCGTGCGCATCATGCTCACGAAAGACCCGGGGCGCGACCGCGATCCAACGGACCCGGGCATAGCCCGCATCCTGCGCGCTGCGGTTCGCCACGATTTTCCGGTCAACTTTTTGTGCTGGGGCAACCTCGACGTCGGCACGACGCTGATCGACCGCCACCCCGACGTGCGATTCATCCTCGACCATATGGGCATCCTGCAGCCGAAGGAGCCGCCCGCGCCGCCGGAGCCTTGGGCCGACCTGCCGAAGGTGCTCGCGCTGGCCAAGCGCCCGAACGTCGTGGTGAAGGTGAGCGGCGCCTGCACGCTGTCCCGGCAGCCGTATCCGTATCCGGACATCTGGGACCCGCTCGCCCGCATCTTCGATGCCTGGGGCTTCGAGCGCTGCCTGTGGGGCACCGACTGGACCCGCGCGCACGCGGTCGTGAACTACGAGCAGGCCGTCAAACCGTTTCTCGAAACGGATCGCCTGAGCGACAGCGAACGGGCGATGCTGATGGGCGGCGCCTGCGCCAAGGCGTATGGCTGGTCGCCGAAGAAGGCGTAGAAGCTACGCGATCCGCGGGCGACAGGCCATCGCGCAGCGCGGCGTGTGAATAGGCCGGCAAGTAAGACGGCGGGAAGTGCAATGCGTGGAGCAACGCAAGCTCGACAAGGCGATCATGCTGGTCACCTCGCACATCGAAGCGAGCAAGGCACTGGTGCGTCAGATCATTTTGCATCGGCTCCACACCGCACGCGCGGCGCCCGCCGAAACGGAAACTTCCGAAGCGAAGCAACGTTACGCTTGAGCCTTGATGCGCGAGTTGGCCTACGTCGCGCGCCGGTCAGCCGTTCCGCATCGCATAAAAATCCGCCGCAGCGGCTCGCGACCTGTGCGCGGAACAAGGAATCCGCGTTGAAGAGATTTACCGCGGGCCCACGCCACGCTCCTCGGGGCTAGGTCTCCGTCAGCGCCCCCTGGAACCGCCGCAGCAGCGGCCGCACGAGATACGTGAGCAGCGTACGCTCGCCCGTCTTTACCATCACGGTGCCCTGCATGCCGGGCTGCAATCGCAATGCACCGAGCTTCTTCAACTCCGAGCCCAGCACAGTGACCCGCACCGCGTAGTACGGCGTGTTGGTGCGCGGGTCGGTCAGAATGTCGGCCGATACGATCGACACTTTCCCGTGAATCACGGGGCGCTCGGCGCGGCTCATGTACGCGTCGAAGTGCACGTCGGCTTCGAGTCCCGGATGCACCCGGTCGATGTATTGAGGCGCGACCTGCGCGTCGATGATCAGCGCGTCGCCCTCCGGCACGATGTCCATGATGCGATCGCCGGGCTTGATTACGCCGCCCGGGGTGTTGGCGGCAAGATCCACGACGACCCCGTCGACCGGTGCGCGAATGGCAAGCCGCGCGTACAGCTCGCGCTGCGCCACCAGCCGCTCTCCGAGCGTCGCCGCTTCGCGCTGCGCGTCGGCAAGCTGGGTCTCCACTTCGCGCTGATACTCGATCTTGCGCTGCGCCTCGCGCATGCGAAATTCGGCGAGGCGCGCCTCCACCGCCGCGATGTTCGCCAAGTCCTCACTCTGCTTGCTTTGCACCTCGGCGAGCTGGCGTTCCATGTCGAGCAACGCGTTGCGCGACACGAAGTTGTCCGCGTGCAGCCTACGGAACGCTTTCAGCTGCTCTTCGAAGAGCTCCACCTGGCGCTGGCGCCCCGCAAGCAGCTGCCGCAAGCTCTTCATCTGCGCTTCGAGCCCCTGCACGGATGAGCGGATCATCTTGAGCTCGCCTTCCAACGCGGAGCGCCGCGAGTGGAACAGTTGCGATTGCGCGCGCATGACATTCGTTGCCTCCTGATCGCGCGCTTCGCGCAACCCGACGGGGAACGACACGGACGTTGCGCCCTCGCGCTCCGCCTTGAGCCGCGCCTCGGTGCCTGCCGCCACGCGCCACTGGCTTTCGACGGCCTTGAGGGCGGCTTTCACTTCGACCTCGTTGAGCACGATGAGATCGTCGCCCGCGCGCACGCGCTGGCCTTCCTTCACCAGGATTTTCTCTACCCGTCCGCCGGTGAGATGATCGATGCGCTTGTGCTTGGATTCGACTGCCACCACGCCCGAGGCGGGAACGCCCTCGTCCAGGGGCGCCAATGCCGCCCACGCAAGGAAGCCGCCAAACCCGACGCCCAGAATGACGAGACCGATGCGCACCGCTTTGCTCCAGTCGGCATCCAGCATCGCCGGGCCGTCGGTCATGGGAGCGCCCGAAGAAGAGATGTTCTTGATCAGCATGTCTAAACCACTCCGCCGGCCGCCGCATCCGCAGAAACGCCTTCCGGCTTGCGATGGCGGATCAGCGACTTCAACACCACGTCACGCGGACCGTAGCTCTGCAACAGGCCGCCGGCCAGTACCATCACGCTGTCGGCGACGCTCATGACGTTGGCGCGGTGCGTCATGACGAACACCGTCGCGCCTTCGTCCTTCGCGGCGCGCAACGCCGCAATCAGCGCGGCATCGCCGGCCTCGTCGAGGTTCGCATTGGGTTCGTCGAGCACGATCAGCGCCGGGCTTCCGTACAACGCGCGCGCAAGCGCGATGCGCTGACGCTGACCGCCGGAGAGCGCGCATCCGCCTTCGCCGATCGGCGTCTCGTATCCCTGGGGCAGCCGCAGCACGAGCTCGTGCACGCCCGCGCGCTGTGCCGCATGCACGATGCGCTCGGAGTCGAGTTCGCCGAAGCGCGCGATATTCTCCGCCACCGTGCCGTCGAAGAGCTCCACGTCCTGCGGCAGATAGCCCACCCACGGGCCGAGCTCGGCCTTGTTCCACGTATAGACGTCAGCGCCGTCCAGGCGCACCGCGCCGGCGAGCGGCCCCCACACGCCGACGAGCGCGCGCGCGAGCGTGGACTTGCCCGAGGCGCTCGGTCCCAGCACGGCGACGATGCTGCCCGCCGCTACGCGAAAATCGAGCCCTTTCAAAATCGGATCGCGACTGCCCGGCGCGGCGACGACCAGGCGCTCCGCGCTCACGCTGCCTCGAGGCCGCGGCAAATTGACGCGAGCCTCCTCGACGGGATGCAGGGAAAGCAGTGCCTCCAGACGCTCGTGCGCGGCGCGCGCGGACACGAAGTGGCGCCATGTCCCGATCGCGAGCTCCACCGGCGCCAAGGCGCGGCCGAGCAGTATCGATGCCGCCACCATGGCCCCCGCCGTCATCTGGTTTTCGATGACGAGCAGCGCGCCGAGACCGAGAATCGACGATTGCAATGTAATGCGGAAGAACCGCGTGAGCGCAGCGATGGCTGCCGCCCGGTCGCTCGCCTTGCCCTGGAGCGCGAGGAACCGCAGATGCCGCGCCAGCCAGCGCTCACGCAGCGCGGAGAGCATGCCCATCGCCGCCATGGCTTCGGCGTTGCGCAGCCCGCTTGCCGCGTACTGACTGGCGGCATGCGAGAGCCGCCCGGCTTCCGCGAGCGCAGGCGCGGTAAGACGCTCGTTGAAGTAGGCAAGCGTGAGGAGGATTGCGGCTGCAACGACGGCGAACAGGCCAAGCCAGGGGCTCAGCAGGAAGATCACGCCGATGTAGATCGGCGTCCACGGCGCGTCGAAGAAGGCGAACAGCCCGTTGCCGGTGAGGAACTGGCGCACGCTCGCGAGATCGGCGAGCGCCCCGCTCGCCCTATCGCCGCTTCCTTGCAGGTGCTGCTGCAGGCTCGCGTCGAACACGCGCCGGTTGAGCGCCATATCGAGCGCCGAGCTGGCGCGTATCAGAACGTTGGAGCGCACCCATTCCAACGCCCCCTCCAGCACGTACAGCCCGACCATGATCAGCGTGAGCATGTACAGGGTGACTTCGTTGCGGCTGGTGACGACGCGGTCATAGACCTGCAGCATGTACAGCGCGGGGACGAGCAGCAGCACGTTGATCGCCAGGCTGAAGCCGCCGACGGCTGCAAACACGCGACGGAAGGCGAAGAAGGCTTTCGCGAGCTCGCCGCGGTGACGCTTTGAAGTGGGAATAGGTGCAATGCGCATGGGCATCGCCTCGTTGTGTAGTGGCGCGTTAATCTATCAGCGAGCACACGCCGCGCGCAATGCAATTTCCAATGCTCTGCTTGCGCGGCGCCATCGAAAAAAAGGCCGACCGGTTTCCCGGCCGGCCCTGCGTCGTCATACCGCGAGTTATGCGAAGTGAATCTCGCTCGCGGAAAAATCGTTGACGCCTACGATGCGAATGGCGGCGTCGTGTACATAATCCCCGCCGTCCTTGAAGACTACGAAGCTGTCCTCGGCATCGGTGATGATTTCGACATCGCCCTGCGCAATGCCGACGAGCTTGAGCGCGTCGCCTTCGGCGCGGGAGTAGTCGGTAATCTCGTCCACGCCGTCGCCCACCGCGTACACGAAGGTGTCGGCGTCCGCGCCGCCGGTGAGCACGTCGCCGGCGCCGGCATAATCGAACACCCACTGATAGACATCCTCGCCGGGAATCTCGTGCGTGACCGTGTTGTAGAAGCTCGACAGGGTGTTCATGCCCTGCGCCTTGAGATTGGCCTGCTGAGGATCGGCAATGGCGGCAAGCTGCGCGTCGGTGAGATCGCCGAGGAACACGGCCACGTGATCGCCATCGCTGAAGGGCGTAGGCGCCCCATCTTTGCCGACGTTTACGCTGAAGAAGACCTGCTGGTTCTCCATGCCCGTGAACGTGCCCACTTTGCCGACGTAGTTGCCTTGCGCCAGTCCATCCTTGTAGACGGCAACGGTGAAGGTCACCGAGTTGAGCACGTCAGTCGTCGGCATGTCGGCCGGGTCGAAACTGAAGAGCTCGTGAATGTTGCCGCTGCCGTCCTGGTACACGCCCACTTTCTGCAGGCTGCCCTGGTTATCGTCGTAATCCTGCCCGACGACCACACCGCGCACTTTGATGTCCTTGAAGGTGCCGAAGCCGTCGTCGGTCGAACCATCGGCCGGCGCATCGGCGATCCAGCTGATGTCGTCGCGCAGCACGTTTTCGGTCACCGTCACGGGATCGGTATGCGTGACCACGAGCTTCCACGGTGCGGGACCGTTGTCGGTGCCGCCGGCAATCACGTCATTGCCGTTGCCGCCCACCACGAGGTCGTTGTCCGCGCCGCCGGAGAGCGCATCGTCGCCGTTTTCCCCGTAGATGATGTCGCTGCCGGCGCCGCCGTTCACCGTGTCCTTGCCGTTGCCGGTCAGGATGAGGTCGTCGCCGTTGCCGCCGTTCACCGTGTCCTTGCCATTGCCGGTAACCAGAATGCCGTTCTTGTTCGACACGCCGGTCACGGTCTCGTCGACGCCACCGTTCACGCCCATGAACACATAGTCGTAGCCGTGCAGGTCGGCGGAACTGAGGCCCGTCACGCCGATATTGATTTGCGCACGCAGCGCGTCGAACTTCGTGTTGTCGTTGGTGCTGTCGATGCCGTCGGTCAGCACGTTGGTGGCGAACCAGGCGTCCTGGTCAGCGGATTGGTTCAGATCCCAGCTCGTCTTCGCCGGCTCGGTGAAGGTCTTGCTTGGGGGACGTATGTTCGTAACGCTCGCTTTGGCCATGCCCTGTTCTCCCTGGTTTCGGTGTCGCGTGCTAAGACCCGCTTTTGCTATCCGAAGCGAACGATACGCGGGTCCGCAAGCGCGCGCATGAGTCAGACGTCAGAAGATCGTCATGACATGCGCCCGGCAAAAATCACGGCCGAAGCATGACAACTGTCATAGGTGAGACTGTGACAATCGCTACAGCAGGCGCCGGCCGCTTGAGAAAATGAAGAGGTAGACCGCGATTTCGGGCTTTCGCCGGCCGGCCCAGGCTGTCGGCGTTTCGTTACGACGCGCTTTCGTCCGCCTTCCCGAGGCCGCGCTTGCTCGCGTACATGAGCAACTCGAGACGATTGGCCACGGCGAGCTTGTCGTAGATGGAGGTGAGGTAATTGCGCAGCGTGCGATCGCTGATACGCAGCTTGTCGGCGATCGCTTTCGTCGTCGCGCCGGCATCGCTCACGATCTCGCGGATGATGTCCCGCTCGCGGGGGGTTAGGAGCGCGATTTTCTGCGCGTCGGGATCGACCTCATCGTTGCGGCGCCGTGCGAGCTGCGCAAACACGCGCCCGGTACTCTGACGATCGAGCCATACCTCGCCGCGGTGGACTTTCTCGATAGCCTTCAAAATTTCGCCGGGGCTTTCCTCCTTGCTGATCACGCCTTGCGCGCCGGCGAGCATCGCCTTGTCGTGCCAGGTCGAATCGCGCAAGCCGGTGAGTATGAGCACGCGCGCGGCGCCACGCTCCAAGAACGCCGGCACCGCGTCTATCCCGTTTTCGGTGCCGAGATCGATGTCGAGCAGGACGACGTCGGGCTTGGTGTCCGCGACGAGTGCCAGGCCGTCGCGGCAATTGGTGGCCTTGCCGACGATGGTCATCTTCTCGCGCTCGCTCTCGATCAGCCGCTCCAAGCCCCACAGCAGGCTGCGGTGATCGTCGATCAAGACTATGCGTATCGCGTTGGACATGTCGGTCTCTGGTTGGAAGGGCTACAGCGGAATGGCGATTTCCACCACGGTATGGCCATCCTCGAGCGGCTGCACAGCGAGCGTGCCGCCCAGCGATTGGGTGCGTTCAGCGATCGAGCGCGGCTGAAAAAGCGCTGCCGCCACTTCGTCCGGCAACCGGTTTCCGATTTTCACCGTCATCGCGCCGTCCTGACAGCGCACCGCGACGAAGCCCGACTTCGAGGCCGTGTGCCGCAGCACGTTGCTCATCGCCTCGACGATCATCTGGAACACCTCCGCGGCGAGCCGTCCGGTGATGCCGGTGTCAATGCGTGCGTCGACAGCGAAGCGTATG
>JBLNBW010000307.1:0-11685 GCA_050260255.1 Rhodospirillaceae bacterium
AGCCAATTACGCGACGGTCAACCTGAACGACGAGTTGAAGCGCATCAACGGCGTCGGCGACGTGCTACTCATCGGCTCCGGTTATTCCATGCGCATCTGTCTGCACACGGACAAGATGGCACGCCTCGGCGTGACGCCGACGGACATCGCGAACGCCATCCGCGCGCAGAACCAGCAGTATGCGGCGGGAAAGGTCGGCGCCGAGCCGGCGCCGAAGGGGCAAGTCCTCAACTACACCGTCGCCGCACAGGGGCGTCTCGTTACGCCCGAGCAGTTCGGTGACATCGTCGTGCGGGCCGGCGGGCCTTCCGGCGCGTTGAAGCTCAAGGACGTGGCACGCATCGAGTTGGGTGCGCAGACGTACGACTCGTACTCCACGGTGGACGGCGTTCCCGCCGTCGGCATGGCGGTGTTCCTGCAGACCGGCGCGAACGCGCTCAACGTTTCTGCCGCGGTGAAGAGCCGGATGCAGGAGATGAGCCGCGCGTTTCCCGAGGACGTGCAGTATCTGATTCCGTTCGACACCACACGCGTCGTGGACGCCTCCATCAAGGAGGTGATGATGACGATAGGCGAAGCCGCCGTGCTGGTGGTGCTGGTGGTGTTTCTCTTCCTGCAGCACTGGCGCGCGACGCTGATACCCATCGTCGTCGTGCCGGTGTCGCTGATCGGCACGTTCGCCGGCCTCTTCGCGCTGGGCTTCTCCATCAACACGTTGACGCTTTTCGCCATGGTGCTCGCCATCGGTATCGTGGTCGACGACGCCATCGTCGTGCTGGAGAACGTCGAGCGGCTGATGCGCGAAGAGAAGATGAGCGCAAGGCAGGCATCGATCAACGCGATGTACGAAGTGTCCGGTGCCGTGATCGCTATCGTGATCGTGCTGTGCGCGGTGTTCATCCCGGTTGCGTTCCTCGGCGGCATCGCCGGTCAGTTGTACCGTCAGTTCGCCGTTACCGTAGCCATCTCGGTCGTCATTTCCGGCGTGATGGCGCTTACGCTGACGCCCGCGCTGTGCGCGCTGCTGCTCAAGTCCGGCGATCACGAATCGCGGCTGTTCCGGCCGTTCAACGTAGGATTCAGCAAGCTTACGTCCACCTTCCTGTGGTTCGTGAACTCGGCGCTCAAGCGCCGGATCGTTTCGGGGCTTGCCTTCGTGGGCGTGCTCGCGCTCGCCATCGTGCTCTTCATGCGGGTGCCGACCAGCTTCGTTCCTCCCGAGGATCAAGGCTACATCATCACGGCGATCATGCTTCCCGACGGTGCGACCTTGCAGCGTACGGGCGCGACGGGGGCGCAGCTCCAGCAGCGTGTGCAGAAGGATCCGGTGATCGATCACATGTTCGTGGTCCCGGGACGCGACATCATCGGCGGCGGTAACAAGCCCAACGCAGGAACGAGCTTCATCCTGCTCAAGCATTGGGACGAGCGCGAGAAGACCGCACCGCAGCTGGCCGGCGAAGTGTCGAAGATGGGCTTCTCGTTTTCCGACGGCATCGTGATCGCGTTCAACCCGCCTGCCATCCGCGGTCTGGGCACGGCGGGCGGCTTCGAGGTGTACGTGCAGGCACGCGCCGACCCGGACCCCAAGCGTCTCGCCGACGTGGTGCAAGCCTTCACCGCTGCCCTGTCGCAGCATCCCGATCTGCAGGGCATCAACACGTTCTATCGCCCGACGGTTCCGCAGATTCGCGTCGAGGTGAATCGCGAACAGGCGATGGCGTTGGGCGTGCCGGTGTCGGACATCTTCGACGCGCTGCAAAGCACGATGGGCACGCTGTACGTGAACGACTTCAACATGTTCGGCCGGACGTTCCGTGTCCAGGCGCAGGCGGATGCGCCCTATCGCGCGCAGCCGGACGACCTGGGTGCCGTGTACGTGCGCTCGAATACGACGGGCGAAATGATTCCGCTCAAGGCGTTCATCACGACCAGCAGTGTTACGGGACCGGAGCAAGTGGAGCGCTACAACGGCTTCATCGCGGCGAAGATCCTCGGCAACGGCAAGCCGGGCGTGAGCTCGGGACAGGCGATCGCGGCAGTGGAGCAGGTTGCGGCCCAGACGCTGCCGCCGGGCTACACGGTGGCGTGGACGGGCCAGGCGTTCCAGGAGAAACGCACGGGCGCGGCCTCGGTCTTCGCGTTCAGCTTCGCAATCGTCATGGTGTATCTGATACTCGCTGCGCTCTACGAGCGGTGGCGACTCCCGTCGGCGGTGGTGCTCGCCGTGCCGTTCGCCATTGTGGGCGCTTTTGCCCTCGTATGGTTGCGCGGCATGGAGAACGACATCTACTTCCAGATCGGCCTCGTGGTGCTGATCGGTCTTGCGGCGAAGAACGCGATTCTTATCGTCGAGTTCGCGCAACAAGGCTTGCTCGCCGGCATGAAGCCCGTGGACGCTGCCCTTCAGGCGGCGCGGTTGCGTTTCCGGCCGATCGTCATGACCTCCCTTGCTTTCGTGCTCGGCGTAGTGCCGCTTGCCGTGGCATCCGGTGCGGGCGCTGCGGCGCGCCGGTCGATGGGCACCGGCGTGGTGGGCGGCATGCTGCTCGCGACGTTCGTCGCGACGATTTTCGTGCCGCTGTTCTTCGTGCTCTTCGCGCGGCGTCAGCGCATGGGCGAAGAGCCGCCGGAAGAGCAGGCGCAAGCCAAGGAGTTGGAGCAATGAAGCGGACCCTGACTTTCGCGCTCGTGGCCGCCCTGTCGGGTTGCGCGGCAGTGGGCCCCGATTACCAGCGTCCGGCGCTCGATCTGCCGGGTGCGTATCCGGAGAATGCGCCCGCACAGAGCACTGCGCTCGCCGTGTCCGCCGATTGGTGGAAGTCATACAACGATGCGCTGCTCAACGACCTGGTAGCCGCGGGACTTGCGAACAACAGCGACATTCGTCTTGCCGCCGCGCGCATCGAAGAAGCCGAAGCGGTTCTGCGCGAGGCGAACGCGCTGTTCTTCCCGGAAATCGACGCTAGCGCTGCGGCTGGGCGGTCGCGCATCAGCACGCGGACCGGGACAGTGCCGGCCTCGATCCCCGCGATCCGAACCAACTACGCGCTCACTGCGACGACGTCGTTCGAGCTCGACTTCTGGGGGCGCCTGCGGCGTGCCGCAGAAGCGGCCCGCGCACAGTACTTCGCGACGCAATACGGCCGGGACGTCGTTGCGTTGACGCTCGCGGCCGGCGTGACCCAGACTTACTTCGCCGTGCGCTCTCTCGATGCGCAGATCATCGTTTCGCAGGAGACGCTGCAGGCGGCCGAGGAGTCGCTCGACATCGCGCGCAAGCGGTTCAACGCGGGGCTCGTGGCGGAGCTCGACGTCAACCAGGCTGCCGCGAACCGCGCGCAGCTCGCCGCGCAGATCACGGATCTCAGGCGGCAACGTGCGACGACTTTGCATCAGCTCGGCGTGCTGACCGGCAGGCTGGACATGAAGCTCGACCCCGCCGATCTGCGCGCGCTGCCGACGCCGCCGCTTCCGCCTGCAGGCTTGCCGTCGACGCTGCTCGAGCGTCGCCCCGATGTACGTCAGGCCGAGGCGCAGCTCGCTTCGGCCACCGCGCAGATCGGCGTGGCGCGTGCGGCGCAGTTCCCGACGTTCAGCCTTACCGGCCAGCTCGGCCGGCAGAGCAGGGAGCTCGAGACGCTGTTCAATGCGGGCGGTGGTGTCTGGTCGATCGGTCTCAACATGCTGGGGCCGATCTTCGACGCCGGCCGCTATGCCGCACGCACGCAGCAAGCCGAAGCGCGCGCGCACCAGGCCGTTGCTACGTACGAGAAGGCGGCGCGCACGGCGTTCCGCGAAGTGTCCGATGCGTTGTCGAACGTGCGCTACGCCGCGGAGGCCGAGTCCGATCTCCAGGATAGAGTCGATCAGGCGCGCAACAGCCTGAAGCTCGCCACCATGCGCTACGAGTCCGGCTATTCGGCCTACCTCGAAGTGCTGGACGCGCAGCGCACGTTGAACGATGCGCTGCTCGCGCTCGTGCGCAATCGTCAGGGCTATCTCAGCTACACCGTCGATCTCATGAACGCGCTGGGCGGCGGGTGGAATCCATATTAAGCGCCGCTTCTGCGCGCGCCGCTGCTGAAGCGATCGGCTTCTCGCCGTCAGCGCTCGCCGGCCACCGACTGGCGGGCGTTGGGCGCCTCGCGGCTCATGCGCGCGCGATCGACGTCCTCTCCTTCGGCGGCCTTCCGCAGCACCTCGACGCCTACATGCGGCGCGAATGACGCGAGAATCTCCTCGGCGTGGCGCGAAAGCCGGCTGTACTTGCGGATCACGAGGTTGACGAGGCTGGGCGCGAAGAGGCGGTCGGCGTCCAGGGCGGCGAGCCCGCGGTCGCGCGCGCGGTCGTAGGCGATGCGCGCGAGCACTGCGATGCCCATGCCGAGCTCTACGTAGGTCTTGCTCACATCCGCGTCGATGGCGCTGCACACGATGCGGGGCTTGAGTCCCGCGCGGGCAAAGGCGTCCTCCACGATCCAGCGGCCGCTGAACGGCGCCGAATACGCAACGATGGGATACTCGGCGAGCGCCTGGAGGGTGAGCGACTTGCGGCGCGCGAGCGGATGACCGCGCGGCACGATCACGCAACGGACGAGCTTGTACGCCGGAATGGCGACGATCGCCTTGCCCGGCTTGTCGGCGACGGTGGTGATGCCGATGTCCGCTTCACCGGCGGCAACGAGTTCGCAGCATTGGACCGGGTCGCCCTGCCTCAACGTGAGTGCGACGTTGCCGAAGCGCTCTGCGAAGCCCTTCATGACGCGCGGGAGCGAGTAACGCGCGTGCAGATGCGTCGTGGCTATCCGCAATTCGCCGGCCCCTTCCGCCGTTTCCGCGGCACCGACGCGCGCGAGATCCTGCGCGTCCCGCACGATGCGTTGACCGATGCGCAGCACTTCCTCGCCCTTTGCGGTGAGCGCGACGATCCTGTTGCGGGTGCGCACGAAGATGTCTACGCCCAGCTCGCGCTCCAAGTTCTGGATATGGCGCGAAAGCGTGGGCTGCGACTGGCGGAGCGCTGCCGCGGCGAGCGACATGTTGAGCCCGTTTGCTGCTATCGCGCACACCGCGTCGAGTTGCTGCAGATTCATCGGCTTCTGCTATGCGTGCTAGACATAGCGCTATGCTATTGTATGTATTGACGAAATAGCAAGCCGTCCCTACGATCCGCCAAGCGTTTCCCTTTCCGAGAGGAGCATGCGGATGTCTTCCCTGACTTTTTCCATGGTGTCGCCGCTCGCGACGTATCTGGATCAAATCACCGACAGCAAGCTCGCGCCGCGGCCTGCGACGCTGGACGGCAAGGTGATCGGTCTGTTGCCGAACTGGCGGCCGTCTGCCATCCATGTCTTGAAGGCGCTGGGCGAGCTGCTGAAGGAGCGCTATCGGTTGAAGGATGTCGTCATGGAACAGCCGGTGCGCGAGCTGCCGCTGCGTGCGGGCAAGCTCCTCGACACGATGAAGGAACGTCTCGACGGGCTCGTGCAGCGTGTGGACGTGGTCATTACCGCAACCGGCGACTGAGGGTCGTGCACGACGTGGTGTAGCCACGTCACGCCCGCACTGGAACAACGCGGCATACCCGCGGTGATGGTGGTCACGGACAAGTTCGCGACATTCGCGCGGCGCATGTCCTCCACGCAAGGCTTTCCCTACGTGGTGATCGCCGAAACCCCCAATCCCATACGGCAGCTGGAGTCCGAGGCGTTGCGCACGCGCGCAGAAGCGATGATCGACACGGTCGTCGACGGGCTCACGTTGCCGCCCGCGCAGCTTCAGTCGCGCATGAAGCCGCTGGTCGAGCAGATGCTCAACCCCGGTGTTGCGCGATCGGCCGTGCCGGTATGAAAGGAGTCGAGCCGTGACACTTGCACAGACACAGATCGAGGCGCCCTCGGTGGCGGACCTGCTCACGCGCAGCTATGAATACGCGTACGAGCAAGGCTGGACCGACGGGCTGCCGATCATTCCCGCGACGCCGGAGAGCGTGGAGCGTTTCGTCGCCGCATCGGGACGCGAGGCCGACGATGTCGTCGCGATCCTCCCGCCGCGCAAGGGCCGCGCGACCGTCGAAGTCATCGCGGTGAATGCCATCATGGCGGGCTGCAAGCCGGAGTACATGCCGGTCGTCATCGCGGCGGTGGAGGCCGTCGCAGATCCGGGCTACCCGTTAGAGCTCATGCAGGTGACGACCAATCCGATGACGCCGTTCCTGCTGGTCAACGGACCGGTGCGCAACCGGCTGGAGATCAATTACGGCACCGGATGTCTCGGCCCGGGATGGCGCGCCAATGCGACGATAGGGCGCGCGCTGCGGCTGGTGCTCATCAACGCCGGCGGGGCGCTGCCGGGGGTGTACTCCAAAACGAGCTTCGGCTCGCCGCTGCGCTATTCGTACATCTGCGGCGAGAACGAGGAGGAAAATCCCTGGGAGCCGTTCCACGTCACACGCGGCTACAGACCCGACGAAAGCACGGTCACGGCGTTCAAGGCATCGAACTTCTGCAACATATCGGGCGGTGAAGGAGTAGGTCCGGACGAGATACTACGGCAGATCGCCACCAACATGCCGCCGATGTACGGCGGCGGCGATGGCGTTCTGCTGCTGCTCGGCGTGAATCACGCGCATTCCCTGCACGAAGCAGGCTTGAGCAAGCGCGACATCCAGCAACGCCTGTGGGAGCTTGCGCGGCTACCGGTGTCGCACTTTGCCGAGGCCTTTTCGTCGACGGAACGAGCGGCAGGCCGGGGCGACGACAAGACGGTGTGGCGGGCGGCGACGCCCGAGGAGATCTACATTGCCGTCGCGGGTGGACCGGGTCCACAGAACGTCTATATCGGCGCCGGCATGCCGCAGACGCGGGCGATCAACACGATGTGAGTAGTGAGTAGTGAGTAGTGAGTAGTGACTGGTGAGTGGTGAGTGAGTGGTGAGTGGTGAGTAGGCGCCGGCGCACTCATGCGCCGTTACGGCTCCACTCGTCGCTGCGTAATCCTGACCGCGTGCGAAGCACGCGTCACCGTTCCCACGGCGGCGGGACGGTCGTGGCAATGCCGTATCGGTCGATCGCCGACTGGACCACGGATGCGGGCACTGCTTCCTGGTCTGCAAGCGCGCGCAGCGCAGCGATCGCGACGTGCGCCCTGTCGACTTCGAAGAACCGCCGCAGGTCTGCTCGCGTATCCGATCGACCGTAGCCGTCCGTGCCGAGCACGACATAGCGGCGCGGCACCCACGGGCGGATAAGATCCGGCAGCGCGCGCACGTAGTCGCACGCTGCGATCACCGGTCCGTGCGTCGGTGTGAGGCAGTGCTCGACGTAGCTCGCTGCCGGCGCTGACCCGGGGTGCAGACGGTTGTGGCGCTCGGTGCGCATGCCGTCGCGCTGCAGTTCCGTGTAGCTTGTGACGCTCCACACGTCTGCCGCGATGCCCCAATGTTCCTTGAGCAGGTCGGCGGCTGCGAGCACTTCGCGCAGTATCGTGCCGCTGCCGAGCAGCTGCACTTGTGCGTCTGCCGTCGCGCGCAAGCGGTACATGCCTCGTTTGATGCCTTCCTCGGCGCCTTCCGGCATGGGCGGATGCGCGTAGTTTTCGTTCATCACGGTGATGTAATAGAAAACGTCATCCTGCGCTTCGACCATGCGGCGCATGCCGTCGCGCAGGATGACTGCCAGCTCGTAGCCATAGCAGGGATCGTAGGCCACGCAGCTCGGCACCGTGGACGCTACGAGGTGACTCGATCCGTCCTGGTGCTGCAGGCCTTCCCCGGACAACGTGGTGCGGCCCGCGGTGGCGCCGATGAGAAAACCGCGTGCGCGGGAGTCGCCCGCGGCCCAGATGAAGTCGCCCACGCGCTGGAAGCCGAACATCGAGTAGAAGATGTAGAACGGCAACATCGCCACGCCATGCGCGCTGTACGACGTTGCCGCCGCGATCCACGACGACATCGCACCCGCTTCGTTGATGCCTTCCTCGAGGATCTGCCCGTCGCGCGCTTCCTTGTAGTAGAGCAGCTCGTCGCGGTCTTCCGGCTCGTAGAGCTGACCCTGCGAGGAATAGATCGCCACCTGGCGAAACAGCGGCTGCATGCCGAAAGTGCGCGCTTCGTCGGCCACGATGGGTACGACCTGCCTGCCCAGCGTCGGGTCCTTGAGCAACTGCGACAGCAGGCGTACGAAGACCATCGTGGTCGATTCTTCGCGCTCGCCGGAGCCGTCGCGGATGCGTTCGAAGGCGGCGAGCGCCGGCATTGTGCACTTCGGCGCAGCATGCGGACGCGCCGGCAAGCTCCCGCCAAGCTGCTCCCGACGAGCGGCGAGATAGCGCAGCTCCGCGCTGTCGCGGGCGGGCCGGTAAAACCGCAGCTGCCGCACGTCCTCGTCGGACAGCGGCAGGGCAAAGCGGTCGCGGAACGCGATGAGCGCATCGTCCTCGAGCTTCTTCGCCTGATGCGCGCCCATGCGGCCCTGGCCCCAGTGGCCCATGCCGTAGCCTTTTTTCGTCTGCGCGAGTATGACGGTAGGCTCACCCCGATGGTGAAACGCTGCGTGATATGCCGCGTATATCTTCACCGGGTCGTGACCGCCGCGGCGCAGGCGATCGATGTCCTCATCCGACATATGGGCGACGATCTGCTGCAGCTCGGGATACTTGTTGAAGAAGTGCTCGCGGTTGAAGCGCCCGTCGGTGGCCGCGTATTTCTGGAACTCGCCGTCGACCGTCTCATGCAGCCGCCGCAGAATCATGTTGTCCTCGTCGCGCGCGAACAGAGGATCCCAATCCGAGCCCCACAGCAGCTTGATGACGTTCCACCCGGCGCCGGCGAACAGGCCTTCGAGCTCCTGGATGATGGAGCCGTTCCCGCGCACCGGCCCATCGAGCCGCTGCAGATTGCAGTTCACGACCATGATGAGGTTGTCGAGTCCCTCGCGCGCGGCGAGCGAAAGCCCGGCAAGGGATTCGGGCTCGTCCATTTCGCCGTCGCCGACGAACGCCCATACCTTGCGGCCCTGCGTGGCGGCGATACCGCGGTTTTCCAGGTAGCGCATGAACCGCGCCTGATAGATGGCCGTGATCGGTCCCGTGCCCATGGACGCATTCGGAAACTGCCAGAAGTCCGGCATGAGATACGGATGGCAGTACGAGGAGAGCCCTTTGCCGCCCGTTTCCCGCCGGTAGTGCGAAAGATGATCTTCGGTCAGGCGTCTCTCGAGGAATGCGCGCGCATACACCCCTGGCGAGGCGTGCGGCTGAAAGAACACGAGGTCGCCGCCCCGATCGCCGGAGCGGTCGCCGTGCGGGGCCCGGAAGAAATGATTGAACCCGACTTCGAACAGATCCGCGATAGAGGCGTAGGTCGCGATGTGTCCGCCGAGCTCCGCGTGGCTGCGGTTCGCACGCACCACCATCGCCAATGCATTCCAGCGAACGATCGCGATGATGCGTTGCTCGATGTCGAGATTGCCGGGGTATTGCGGCTGCTGCGCGAGCGATATGGTATTGCAGTATGGCGTATTGAGGACGGGCGGCAGCCGGACGGTGCGTGCGCGTGCGCGATCCAGCAGCTTGCGCAGAATGAAGGTCGCGCGTTCGCGGCCTTCGTTTTCGACGATCGCATCGAAAGCATCCAGCCATTCGCGCGTTTCCTGCGGGTCGGCGTCCTGAGCGAGCACGCGCCAGAAGCGCGCCAGCGAGAATTCGGACAGATCGGTCATCGTGCAATCCTCCTCGATCGCCAATACTAGCGCCGTGGCGGCAGCACAGGGTTTCGATATCGAATTGACGGCGCGCGGCGTGTCGGCATTAAATGCCGTAAAATGATGTATCAGGAGAATAAAATGCCGATAGACGCCACGGACTGGAAAATCCTCGCGCGCCTGCAGGACGACGCGCGCGTGTCGAACGTCGACCTCGCGCGCTCGGTGCACCTGTCGCCGTCGCCGTGCCTGACCCGCGTTCGTGCGCTCGAGGAGGAGGGCGTGATCGACCGCTACGTCACGCTGCTCGATCCGCTCAAGATCGGCCTCACGGTCAGCGTCTTCATCCAGGTAAGCCTGGAAAAGCAAATGCGCAATGCGCTCGATACGTTCGAGGCATCGGTGCTCGCGCGCGACGAAGTGATGGAGTGCTACCTGATGACCGGTGATGCGGACTATCTGCTTCGCGTGATCGTACCCGACGTGCAGTCGATCGAGCGCTTCATCGTGGATTACCTGGCGAAGATACCCGGCGTCTCGAGCATCAAGTCGAGCTTCGCGTTGAAGCAGGTTAAATACAAGACCGCGTTGCCGTTGCCGGCTGCGGTGACCGGCAAGGTCCGCAAGTCGGGGCGCTGAGCGTCACGTGTCCTGCATCGAGACGGCAGGCCGGACAGGTCGAAAACCGCCAGCTCGGACAACGTCAACCCGGACTCGGCCACCGCCTGCCGCGCTTGCCACGGCAGCCGCTTTCACCTAGCCTTCGGCGGTTTGATAGCCTGCGGGCCCGCGGCAGCAAGTCTCGCGGGCTCATGCTCCATGTCGCGCGAGGAGATTTTTCATGAGCTTCTTCGAGCCGCCCCAACTGATACAAGCAGAAGTATTCGCCACGGTTCCCGACCGGCTGCGCAAGAAGGGCGAGCCCTCGACCTGGATAGATGCCAACCATCCCGGATCGGGGATCGACTGTTTCCTCGAGGGCCCGGCCTTCGATCGCGACGGCAATCTCTACATGGTCGACATCCCGTACGGGCGCATTCTGCGCATGTCGCCGCGCGGGGAGTTCGACGTCGCCGCTCAATACGACGGCTGGCCGAACGGCATCGCGATACACCGTGACGGGCGCGTCTACATCGCCGACTACCGCCACGGCATCATGGTGCTCAATCCCAAATCGGGCCGCGTCGAGCCGCTGCTCACGCATGCTTTTTCCGAGAGCTTCAAAGGCGTCAACGACCTCACCTTTTCGCGCAATGGCGATCTCTATTTCACCGATCAGGGGCAGACGGGGGTGCACGATCCGACCGGGCGCGTGTATCGCCGCACGACCGACGGTCGCCTCGACTGCCTCATCGCCAACGGACCGAGTCCGAACGGGCTCGTGCTCGATCCGCAGGACAGCGTGCTGTACGTCGCCATGACGCGGGCGAACTGCATGTGGCACTGCCCGCTCAAGCCGGGAGGCGGTGTCGCCAAAGTAGGCGTATTCGCTCAATTGCCCGGGATCCACGGCCCGGACGGACTTGCGATGGACGAGGCCGGCAACCTCGCGGTCGCGCACGCGCGTCCGGGCATCATCTGGCTGTTCAGTCCTATCGGCGAGCCGCTGTATCGCGTGGAGCTGCCGGGGAAGACCGCGCGCATGACCAACATGGCGTACGGCGGCCCCGATCGCAAGACGCTCTTCATCACCGAGTCGTACAGCGGCGCGATACTCGCCGCCCGCATGCCGGTCGCCGGCAAGGTTCTTTATTCCCACCTGTAGCGCGCGACGGGTCGACTTCCCGGGTTGCTATACTCGGCAGGCGGCGGCGCGCGTGCGGCCGCTCGCCAACGAGGAGGAACCTGCGATGAAGGCAAAGTTGTGGCGCAGCATTGTGTGCATGGCTCTCGTTGCTACCGCGACGGGACTCGCGAGCGCACAGCAATATCCCGCCCGTTCGATACGGCTCGTCGTACCGTCGTCGCCCGGTGGCGGCAC
>JBLNBW010000308.1:0-13607 GCA_050260255.1 Rhodospirillaceae bacterium
GGCGACACCGACTTGTTGCGATTGATGCGGTCGTCGGTGTTGCGCAATGTCGCCATGACGAAACGCTCCCCGAGCGGCTGCTCGAGTATCACATCGAGCATGGGGAGCAGCCCGTGATGCAGGCCCTGCCGTCGCAATTGCTGCACGCACTCAGTGGCGTGCCCGGACAGGAGCAGCTTCAGCATCTCGTCGAAGAGCCGCGCGGGCGGGACGTTGGCAAGGAGCGGCGCGAGCGCGCGTATCGGCTTGCGCGTATGCGGCTCTATGGTGAGTCCGAGGCTTGCGGAAAGACGCACCGCGCGCAGCATGCGCACCGGGTCCTCGCGATAGCGGCGCTCCGGATCGCCGATCATGCGCAGCTGCTTCTTGCCTAAATCCGCCACGCCACCGTGGTAATCCCAGATTTCCTGCGATGCCGGATCGTAGAACAGCGCGTTCACCGTGAAGTCCCGGCGCGTTGCATCCTGCTCCTGCGAGCCGAACACGTTGTCGCGCAGCAGCCGTCCATGCTCGTCAGCGACCCGGCTCTCGGCGTCTTCGGCCTCCGCGCCGGCCTGTTCGCCACGGTAAGTCGAGACTTCGACCATTTCCCGTCCGCACATCACGTGCACTAGGCGGAACCGCCGCCCGATGATGCGAGACCGGCGAAACAGCACGTGCACCTGCTCGGGGGTCGCGTCGGTGGCGACGTCGAAATCCTTCGGATCGCGCCCGAGCAGCAGATCGCGCACCGCACCGCCCACAACGAAAGCGGCGTAGTCGTGGTCCTGCAGCGTCTGCGTGACTTTTACGGCACAGGGGCTGATGCGATCGCGCGATATCCCGTGCTTGCTGAACGGAATGATGCTCGGCTTACGCCCCCTGAAGATGCGTCCGGAAAAGACCTTGCCGAGTATTCGCTTGATCATGAATCGCGTTGTACGAAAATTGAGCGGCGTCCCGGGAGGAACGTCCGCTCCGCGTGCTGCATTATATCTCGGGGACCAGGTAACGCGCCGCGCCGTCGACAAATTCGCGCAGTGTGCAGCCATAGAGCCGTTCCAGCGTGCCGCGGGCGAGCAATGTCCCGGCCGGTCCGGTGGTCGCATGCCCGGCGCCGTCGAGCAGCAGGACGTGAGAACAGGCACGGGCGGCCCACAACGCATCGTGCAACACCATCACCACCGCGCGGCCCTGCTCGGCCATGGTCTTCATGAGCGTCAGCACACGCGCCTGGTACGTGAGATCGAGATGCGCGAGCGGCTCGTCGAGCAGCATGCACGTCGCCTCCTGCGCAAGAAGCTGCGCGATGCGCACGCGCTGACGTTCCCCGCCGGACAGTGTCCCGTACTCGCGTGCCGCAAGCGCCGCGACCCCGGCCAGCTCGAGCGCGGCGTGCGCGTGGCGCACATCGTCGCCTTGCCATGCGAGAGACGATGCGCTGCGGGGATAGCGGCCCAGCAGCACGAAATCGAACACCGTTCCCCAGAATTCGCCGAGCTCGTGCTGCGGAAGCAAGCCCAAGTAGCGTGCCCGCTCGCGGCTGCGATATTCCGACAGCGCTCTGTCGCCCCAGCACACAGTGCCCTCATCGGGCGGCCGCACGCCGGCGAGCGCATGCATGAAGGTGGTCTTGCCGCTGCCGTTTGGCCCCAGCACGCCCCACAGCTCGCCGGGCCGCACGGCGACGTCCAGTCCGCTGCACAGCACGCGACCGTCGACGACAAGCCCGAGATTTCGACACGTCAGCATCAGCGTACTCGTCCCAGCAACACGAGCATCACCGGCACGCCGAGCAGTGCGGTCAGGACGCCGACCGGCAATTGCTGTGGCGCCCACAGCATGCGCGCGGCGGTATCCGCCGCGGTAAGAAACGCCCCACCCAGCAGGACGGCAAGCGGCAGCAGCGCACGATGCCGCGCGACGCCCATCAGCCTTATTGCATGAGGGACCATGAGCCCGACGAAGCCGATCGCACCGCCGAGCATCACCGCAGCGACCGTCGCGAGCGCCGCGCACACGAACACACCGGCCTGCAGCGCCGCGACGTGCAGGCCGAGGGAGCGCGATTTGACGTCGCCCAGCGCCAGCAGGTCGAGCTTTACGGCGAGGTACGACGACACGCCGAGCACGGCGATCAGCACTACCCACGCCGCGAGCGGACTGTCGGCGTGGGAAAGATCGCCCATCAGCCAGTACAACATGCCCTTCACCTGCGCCTGCGGCGAGAGCAGCAGGGTCAAGCTGATCAATGCCGCAAGACCCGCGGACAGCACGACGCCGGTGAGCAGCACGCGATACATATTCCAGCCGCCCGCGCGATAACTCAAGGCAAAGAGCAGAACGATCGCGGCGAGCGCACCGGAGAATGCGGCGGTATTCACAGTGAGCGCGTTGAGGCTCAGCGCTATCGCGGCGAGTGCGCCCAGCGATGCGCCACTCGAAATTCCCAGCACATAAGGGTCCGCGAGCGGGTTGCGCAACAGCACCTGAAGCAGCGCACCGGCGAGTGCGAGCAGCCCGCCGCATGCGAACGCAGCAAAAGCGCGCGGCGCACGCAGCTTCCACACTACGTCCCACACGACGCCCGAACGCGAGCTGAACGTGGCGTCCCAGACTGCGGCGATACCGAAATCCAGGCTGCCCAGCAGCAGCGCCGCAGCGAGCGAGATGACGGCCGCAAACGTAGCCACGACAGCGATCGCGAGCGCGCGGGCGGGTCCCGGCTGCAATGCCGGTTGCACTATGCGCACGGTGTCGAGCACGGCCGTTGCGTCGCTATGCCGTATGCAGGCGCAACACCGGCCAGCCGTTCCGCTCGGCATGTGCGCGCAGCCGCTCGTCGGGATCGACGGCGACAGGATGGGTGACGTGGCTGAGCAGCGGCAGGTCGTTCATCGAGTCGCTGTAGAACCATGATTCATCGAACGCGGCAAAGCTCTGCCCACGTTGGGCGAGCCACGACTTTACGCGCTCCACCTTGCCGTCGCGAAAACACGGTGTGCCCCGGACCCCGCCGGTGAACTGGCCGTCACGCTCTTCGGGCTCGGTCGCAATAAGATGCGCCACGCCGAAAGCGCGCGCGATGGGAGCGGTCACGAAGCTGTTCGTCGCCGTGACGATCGCGCACAGGTCGCCGGCATGCCGCTGCACCAGCTTCTGCGCCGCGTCGCTCATGATCGGTGCAATCTTGCGGATCATGAATTCGCGATGCCATGCATCGAGCACTGCGCGGTCGTGCCGCGCGAGCGGCTTTAACTGAAAGTCGAGAAACTCGTAAATGTCGAGGGTGCCCGCCTTGTACTGCTCGTAGAAGCGGTGATTTCGCGCTTCGTATACTTCCCGGTCCAGCACGCCCTGCTCGATGAGGAACTGCGCCCATTCGAAATCGCTGTCCCCGGCGAGCAGGGTGTTATCCAGATCAAAAAGTGCGAGTCGCATGATGCTTGACTAGTGTTACCGGTTACGGGTTACGGGTTACGGGTTACGGGTTACGGGTTACGGGTCACCGGTCTGCGCACCAGCTCGCGCACGAGAGAGAGCGTGACCGGCCGCTTCGCCTCGAGCGAGTAGCGATCGAGCGCACGTACCGCCGCGAGCAAGGAGGCCATGTCGCGCGCGACGTGCCGCAGCAGGTATTCCACGATATCGTCATCCAGCGCGAACCCCAGCTGCTGCGCGTAATCGCCAAGCGCCCGCGCCTTTTCCTCGTCGGTGAGCGCATGCAGTTGATACACGAGCCCCCAGCCGAGGCGGGTGATGACATCCGGGCGCAGCGGCAGCTGCACGGCCGGCGCATCGCCCGCCGCGACGAGCGAGGCGCCACGCTCCCGCAAGGCATTGTAAGCATTGAACAGCGCGATCTGCCCTTCCGCCGGCAGACGCTCGACGTCATCGACGAGCAGGCAGGCGAGATCGTCGGTGGATGGCATTGCATGCGTGCCCGCATCGCACGCAACGTATCCGCAGCTGCGCCCGCCCTCCGTCATGGCCCGATGCACTGCTTTCAACAGATGCGTGCGGCCGCTGCCCTGCGCGCCCCACAGATACACGTAATGCTCGTCCGATGCACCGGACGCGAGCGCTTCCAGCCGCTGCTTGGCCTCGGTGTTGCGGCCGTCTATGAAGTTGCCGAACTCGGGATCGGCCGGCTCCATGAGCTCGAATGCAAGTTGCCGCATCATGCGTTGTACATGCCGCTGCCCAGGTAGCCTCGGCGAAGATGGCGCAGCCAGACAAGCAGTGAAGCGCTGACCGGCACCGCAAGGAGGACGCCGAAGAATCCGAACAGCTGCCCGAACGCAAGCAGCGCGAAAATCACGGCGACGGGGTGCAGCCCTATCCGCTCTCCGACCAGCATGGGAACGAACACGTATCCTTCCAGCACGTTGCCGAGCACGAATACGCCCCACACCCACACGAGCTGCGACATGTTGTCGAACTGCAGCAGCCCCGTGAGCGTAGCGAGCGCGACGCCGGTGATGACGCCGAGGTAAGGAACGAAGGTCACCAGCCCGGCGATCATGCCGACGGAAAGCGCGTAGTCGAGACCGACGAGCCACAGCGCTATCGTGTAGAACGCTCCCATCAGCAGCATGACGAACAGCTGGCCGCGCAGAAACTGTCCGAGGACCTCGTTGATCTCCGTGAAGAGCGCGACGAACTGCGCGTACCAACGCCTCGGCACCATTTCCGAAATGCTGAGCATCAGCCGGTTCCAGTCGCGCATGAAGTAGAACAGCACGACCAGCACGAGCACGAAGTTGACGACGAAGTCGACGAGCGCCATGCCGCCGGTCGTGATCGACGGCAGCATCTTGACGGCGAAATGCTGTATGTCCGCAAGATGCTCCGTCACCCACTCCTTCACGAACTCGACATCGAGCTGCATGCCGAACTGCTTGGACAGCCACGGCGCAACGGTCGTGCGAAACCAGTCGAGATAGACGGGAATCTGCTGCGCCATCGCACGCGCCTGGCGCACGAGCAGCGGCACCATGACGAGCATGAAGGCGACGAACAGCGCGATGAGAATCGCGAGCATCAACGCTGCGGCGAGCGTACGAGGGACGCTGCGCCTGCTCATGCGGTCGACCAGTGGATTGCAGATGTACGCGAGGATTGCCGCGAACAGGAATGGCGCGAGTATGGGCGCCAGCAAGTACAGCAGCACGCCCAGCGCCACGGCACCTGCGATCCACCAGCGGTACTGCGGCTTTTCGGAACGCGTGTTGTCCACTTGCGGTAAAATTGTGATTGGGTCTGCCTACGCGCAGTACGCAACGGATACCGGCCGGGTTGCGAGGCGCGCATATCTTAGCTTAATTCGGGGATGCGCCGTATTTTCTCCCTCACCGCCGGGTGATTTCCGCAGAGGCCATCTGTGACTGAACCTTCCCGCACCGGACTTACTTACCGCGACGCCGGCGTCGACATCGATGCCGGCGATCAGCTCGTAGAGAACATCAAGCCCCATGCCAAGCGAACGATGCGCCCTGGCGTCATTGCCGGCATAGGCGGTTTCGGCGCGCTGTTCGAAGTTCCGAAGAAATACCGCGAGCCCGTGCTCGTCTCGGGCACCGATGGCGTGGGCACCAAGCTCAAGCTCGCTTTCGAGCTGGAGCGCCACGATACGATAGGTATCGATCTCGTCGCGATGAGCGTGAACGACATTCTCACGCTGGGCGCCGAGCCGCTGTTCTTCCTCGACTACTATGCCTGCGGCAAGCTCGACGTGGCGACGGCTACGCAGGTCGTGAAAGGCATCGCCGTCGGCTGCGAGCAGGCGGGATGCGCGTTGATCGGCGGCGAGACCGCCGAAATGCCCGGGATGTACACGCCGGGCGAATACGATCTTGCCGGATTCGCGGTCGGCGTAGTCGAGAAGAGCCGCATCATCGACGGCAAGACGATCGCCGAGGGTGATGTCGTACTCGGGCTCGCGAGCGACGGCGCACACTCGAACGGCTACTCGCTCATTCGCAAGATCATCTCGGCGAGCAAGGCCGACCTGTCCGAGAAGCTCGAGGGCAAGCCGCTTGCCGACTGGATACTCGCGCCGACGCGCATCTACGTGAAACCCGTGCTGCACCTGCTCGAGCTCATGACGGTGAAAGGGCTCGCGCACATCACCGGCGGCGGGCTGGTCGACAACGTCCCGCGCGTCCTCGGCGAAGGACTGACCGCCGAGCTCAAGCGCGATACGTGGCCGCGCGCGCCGCTGTTCACGTGGCTGCAGGAAAAAGGCAACATAAGCGATGCCGAAATGCATCGCGTGTTCAACTGCGGCATCGGCATGGTGCTCGTCGTCGACAAGCGCGACGCCGACCGCGCATGCAGCCTGCTGCGCGAGGCGGGCGAAACGGTGACGCGCATCGGCTGGATCCGGCGTCGCCGTCCCGGCGAAGCACAAACCATCGTCGTCTGACGCGACCCCGTGAAGCGCATCGTCATCCTCATTTCCGGTCGCGGGAGCAACATGGTTGCGCTCCTCGATGCCGGCTTGCCGGCGGAGGTGTGCGCCGTGCTGAGCAACGATCCCGAAGCACGGGGGCTTGCAACCGCGCGCGAGCGCGGCATACCCGCCAGCGCCATCGATCACCGCCGCTATGCCGATCGCAGCGCGTTCGACGCAGCACTGATCGAAGCGATCGAAGCCCACCAGCCGGATCTCGTCGTACTCGCAGGCTTCATGCGCATACTGACGGACGCTTTCGTGCTGCGTTACGCAGGGCGTCTCGTGAACATACATCCTTCGCTGCTGCCGTCGTTCCCCGGTCTGCACACGCATAGGCGCGCGCTCGAAGCCGGAGTACGCGTGCACGGCTGCACGGTGCATTTCGTGACGCCGACGCTCGATCTCGGGCCGGTGATCATACAAGCCGCCGTTCCGGTACTCGACGGCGACACCGAAGACACGCTCGCGGCACGCGTTCTGCGGCAAGAGCATCGCATCTATCCCCAGGCTGTCCGCTGGTTCTGCGAAGACCGGCTCCAGATCACGCCGGACGGTCGCGTCATGATCAAGGACGTGCTGGCGGCATCCGGCTCGCTGCTGAACCCGCCGCTCGAAACGCCGGGCACGCGCGTCGCATGAGCGGCTGCATGCTGCGTCTTCTTCTTATCGCGTTATTGGCGGTGGCGCGGCTCGCCGATGCGGCACCGCCCTCTTCCATTGCGGTTACGTACGAGGTGCGCATGAACGGGATGAACGTCGCCACCGTAGACGAGAGCTACCGCGCCGAGGCAGGAAGCTATCGCCTGACCAGCAGCAGCACGCCGATCGGGATATTGGCCGCGGTGCGCAGGCTCGCCGTGCGCTTCGCAAGCAGCGGAACCGTGACCTCGCATGGCTTGCAACCTCGGCACTTCGAGGGACGGCGCGCGACAGGCGAGATTCCGGAAGTCGCCGCTGAATTCGATTGGAGCGCGGGCGAGCTCAAGCTGACCCACGAAGGCAGGAACGAAACCGTGGCCCTTCCACCGGGCGCGCAGGACCGGCTCTCGGTCATGTATCAATTCATGTTCGTGGCGCCGAAAGCACCGGACACCATCGACGTCGCGGTGACGAACGGCCGCCGCCTCGATACGTATGCGTACAGCATCACGCGCGATGTCGAGCAGGACACGCCGCTGGGACGCCTCAAGACGCTGCACCTCGTGAAGCAGCGCGAGCGCGGCGATCCGGAAAACGAAATCTGGCTGTCGCCGGAGCACGGCTATGTGCCCGTGCGGATGGTCATCGTCGAGCGCGACGGCACCCGTTACGAGCAACTTGCGACGAAGCTCGAACTGAAGCCGTGATCCCGCGGAAATCGCTGTGGCCCCTGGTCGCCGCGGTGCTCCTCTCCGCAGCGCTCCACGCCATGGTCATCACCGGTGCGCATATCGCCCTGCCGGAAACGCCCGAGCCGCCGCCTGTGCTGCACGCGAGGCTAGCGCCGGCGCCCGAGCCGCCGCTGCCGCCGGCCGCCGCAGCGCCCGTGACGGCACCGAAGCCGCGCCCGGCGAAGCATCGACCGCCGCCGCGGCGCACGATTGCGGTCGCGCCCGCACCATCGGCACCTCCTCCGTCTTTCGTGATCCCGGAGCCGCCCCTGGCAGCCCGAGAAACACTGCCCGAGCCGGAGACCGCCGAAGCGCCCGCGACGGCGCCCGAGGTCGTCGCCATCGCGCCTTCAACCACGTTAGCGGTGCCGGAGCAGCCGCTGTTGCACCCGCTCCCGCGACGAGGCCGCATCACCTATACGCTGTTCCTCGGAACCGAGAAGTTCGAGATCGGACGCACGGTACAGAACTGGGAATTCGAAAACGGCACGTATCGCATCGGCAGCCGTTCGGAAACGACCGGACTCGCCGCCGTGCTGCGCTCGGAACGACGCACGTATCTCAGCGAAGGCGTGGTGACGCATGCCGGCCTGCAGCCTAACGCATTCCTCATGAGCCGCACGCGACGCGGCGAAACCGAAGTCGCTCGTGCGCGTTTCGACTGGAATGCCGGGCAGATCAGCTGGGGCACGAGCGACGAAAGAAACCAGGCGGCGCTGCCCGCCGGCAGTCAGGATTTCCTGAGCCTGATGTACCAGTTTTCCCTCGCGCCGCCGAAAAGCGGGCGCATCACGGTGCCGCTCACGACGGGAACCAAGTTCGAGACGTACGAGCTCGACGTCCTGCCCGAAGAGACGATAGATACGCCCCTCGGGTCGCTGCGCACGCTCCCGCTGAGACAAGTCCGCAAGCCGGGCGCGGAAACCATACAGATCTGGCTCGCTGCGGACTACCGCCATCTGCCGGTGATGGTGCGGTTCTTCGGCCGCGACGGGGAGCCGAGCGGCGAGCAGGTTGCGAACGACATCCGGGTCAGCGACGAATGAGGCGCAGTAGAGCTGCTCGAATCACGCCAGAGCGCGCCGCGAAGATATAAAGAGAAATAATGAGCATTACGCCCACACAATTCACCGCTACGCTCGACGCATTGCGCGCCGTGCTCGCGTTCCGCCATCCTGCGGACGCCGTGTTGAGCCACTATTTTCGCGAGCACCGGCAACTGGGACAGCATGACCGCGCGTTCGTCGCCGAATCGGTGTTCGGCGTGTTAAGGCGCAAGCTGCTGCTCGATCACCTCGCCGAAGGCACATCGCTGCGTGCGGTGCTGCTGTTGTGGCTTGCGCGTTTCGGAGGACGAAGCACGCGCGATCTCACGCCGCTGCTGAAGCCTGGCGAAGCGGATTGGCTTGCCGAAAAAAAAGCTGTCGCGACAGATACGCTGCCGCTGCACTTGCGCGCGGATCTACCGGACTGGATCGTCGCGCGCCTTAAGCCCCAGTGGTCCGACGAGGAGATTTACGAGCTCGGTCGCGCGCTCCAGCAGCCGGCTCCGCTCGACCTGCGGGTCAATACGTTCCGCACGGACCGCGATACCGTGCTCGAGGCGCTCACCAAAGAAGGGATGAAAGCGGAGCCCACGCGCTATTCGCCCATCGGCGTACGCATTCATGGACGTCCGCCGCTCAATCGCCATCCGCTCTTTCTCGAGGGCTGCATAGAAGTGCAGGATGAAGGCAGCCAGCTGCTCGGCTTCCTGCTTGCGCCGCGCCGCCACGAGCTCGTGGTCGACTTCTGCGCGGGCGCCGGCGGCAAATCCCTGATGCTGGGCGCGATGATGAATTCGCAGGGCCGACTTTATGCCTTCGACGTTTCGGCTGCGCGCCTCGCACGGCTCAAGCCCCGGCTCGCGCGATCCGGCCTCTCGAATCTCCACCCGCACGCGATACGGGATGAGCACGACACGAAAGTGAAGCGCCTCGCCGGCAAAATAGATCGCGTACTGGTGGATGCCCCGTGCAGCGGTCTTGGCACCTTGCGCCGCAATCCGGATCTCAAATGGCGCCAGTCACCCGCCTCGCTCGCAGAGCTCACCGCCAAGCAGGCCTCGATACTGCGCGCCGCCTCTACGCTGGTGAAGCCGGGAGGGCGGCTCGTCTATGCGACCTGCAGCCTGCTCGCCGAAGAGAACCAGGATATCGTCACGGCATTTCTCGCCGAGCATCCGGCATTCGAGCCGATACGGGCCGGCGCCGCGCTGGCCGAGCAGCGCATACAGCTCGAGACCGAGATGTACTTGCAGCTCAAACCGCAGGTGCACGGCACGGACGGTTTTTTCGCTGCCGTGCTGCAGAGAAAGCGGTGAGCCGGGGCTGTCGGGATGGCATGCTAGAATCCCGGCACCTCGCAACGCCGGCCGACCCATGGCGCCTCCGCTGCAGCAGCTCATCGAACTCTGGCAGGACCTTCAACATCCGCGTGTATTGTGGCAAGTGAGCGTCATCGTCGTGGCGCTGCTCGCCGCATGGCTGTCTGCCCTGGTGCTCGAGCGACGCCTTGCGCGTGCCGACGCCAGCGGGGCAGTGAATCTCGGACAACGAGCGCTGCGCGAGCTCATATTCCCGCTGGTCGCACTGGGACTCGTGCTGCTGGGCCGGACCGCGCTTCATAACGTGCACGGCACGGCGGTCCTCAACGTCGCCGTCGCCCTGCTCACGGCGCTCGCCATTCTGCGCTTCGCCCTGCTGCTCGTGCGCCAGGTGTTTGCGCCGAGCCCGCTGCTGCAGGGCATGACGCGCCTCATAGGCTGGACGGTGTGGCTGGGCTTCGCGCTGCACATCACCGGCCTTGCGCCCGAAGTGCTCAATGTCCTGGAAGAAGCGCACATCGTCATCGGACGTCAGCGCATTTCGGTGCTGCTGATACTGCAGGCCGCATTGTCGGTCGCGACGGCGGTCCTCATCGCGCTCTGGCTCGGCCGCTATGCCGAGACCCGCCTCATGGCGGCGGAAAGCGTGCAGGTGAGCCTGCGCGTCATGCTGACCAAGCTCGCGAAGGCGCTGTTCGTGCTGCTTGCCGTGCTGATCGCCCTACCGGCCGTCGGCATAGATATCACTGCGCTGTCCGTCTTCGGCGGGATGCTGGGCGTCGGCATCGGCTTCGGGCTACAGAAGATCGCCAGCAACTACGTGAGCGGCTTCATCATCCTCATGGACCGGTCGGTGAGCATAGGCGACGTGGTGACGATAGAACAGCATACCGGCCGCGTGACGAAGATGACCGCACGGTACGTCGTGTTGCGCAATCCGGCGGGCACCGAAGCGCTCATACCGAACGAAACGCTGATCGGATCGACCGTGATCAACCACACCTACACCGACCGCCGCGTGCACGTGCCGGTGGGCGTACAGGTTGCGTACGAAACCGATATGGAGCGTGCGAGCAGCATTCTTGAAGGTGCGGCGCGCGGTCACCCTCGCGTGCTGAGCGACCCTGCGCCCCGCGTGCTGGTGAAAGAGCTCGCCGACAGCGGCGTAAACCTCGAGCTCGGTGTGTGGATAGACGATCCGGAAGACGGTATAGGAAACGTGCGCTCCGATCTCTATTTCGAGATCCTGCGCCGCTTCGGCGAAGCGGGGATAGAGATTCCGTACCCGCAGCGCGAGCTCAGAATGCGTCCGGTCGCGACTGCAGCGTCGCCCGAAACGCCTTTCACAACAAAGGCTTGAGACGTTTTTTCCGCAATGCCTGCAATTATCTTTTTTGGCTGCCTGAACTTAGGTAGACTCCACCCGTCGAATACGGGCCACAACATCAATCAAAGGAGCTGAATTTGACCGGGATTTTCGATTTGCCGTGGTGGGGTTACGTCAGCGTCGCGCTTGCCCTGACGCACATCACCATCGCCGCCGTGACGATATTTCTCCACCGTCATCAGGCCCACCGCGCGCTGGATCTGCATCCCGTCGTCAGTCATTTTTTCCGCTTCTGGCTGTGGCTTACCACCGGCATGGTGACGAAGGAATGGGCCGCCATCCATCGCAAGCACCATGCGAAGTGCGAGACGACCGACGATCCGCACAGCCCTCAGGTCTTCGGCATCAGCAAAGTCCTGTGGGAAGGCGCCGAACTCTACCGTGCGGAATCCCTTAACCAGGAAACGCTCGACCGTTACGGCCACGGCACCCCCGACGACTGGATAGAGCGCCACCTCTATTCGCGCCATTCCGTGCTCGGCATCGCGCTCATGTTCGCTATCGATTTCGCCCTGTTCGGTTTCATCGGCATCACGATCTGGGCGGTGCAGATGATCTGGATTCCGCTGTTCGCCGCGGGCGTGATCAACGGCATCGGCCACTACTGGGGCTACCGCAACTTTCAGCCGGAAGACGCGAGCCGCAACATCGTGCCGTGGGGCATACTGGTCGGCGGCGAAGAATTGCACAACAATCATCACGCCTACGCCACCTCCGCGCGCCTGTCGAGCCGCTGGTACGAGTTCGATATCGGCTGGCTCTACATCCGGCTGCTCGAAATGGCGGGGCTCGCGCAGGTGAAGAAAGTCGCGCCCAAGCTCCGGATCGAGGCCGACAAGACGCGCGTCGATCTCGCCACGCTGCAGGCCGTCGTCACTCACCGCTACGAGATCATTTACAAGTACGCGAAATCGGTGCGCCACACCTGCATGGCGGAGCTGCAGCACCTGCGCGCCTCTGCGCCCACGGTGGACCGCGCGACGCTCAAACGCTGGCTGCATATCGACGCGGCCGCATTGCCGGAAACCGAGCGCCAGCGCCGCGAGCAAGTCGTAACCGCCAACGAAACGCTGGGCATCGTCTACACCATGCGCGACGAGCTCGCTGCCATCTGGAAACGCTCGACGGCCTCCAAGGAACAGCTCGTGCGCCAGCTCGAAGACTGGTGCCACCGCGCCGAGACGAGCGGCATCGTCGCCCTGCAGGAATTCAGCCGGCGGCTCCGCTGTTACGCCTAAGGCGAGCGCAAGACGCAAAAAAGCCCGCTTGAAGCGGGCTTTTTTCTTCGTGCCGGCGGGAAAAACTGCCGAACTACTTGATCTTCGTTTCCTTGTAGACCACGTGCTTGCGCGCGACCGGATCGAATTTCTTGATCTCCATCTTCTCGGTCATCGTGCGCTTGTTCTTGGTCGTGGTGTAGAAGTGGCCGGTGCCGGCCGTCGATTCGAGCTTGATCTTCTCACGCATGAAAATGCTCCTTAGACCTGTTCGCCGCGGCTGCGCAGTTCGGCCAGCACCACATCGATGCCCTTCTTATCGATGGTGCGCAGACCCGCGTTCGACACGCGCAGGCTGACCCAGCGGTTCTCGCTTTCGACCCAGAATCGGCGGTACTGCAGATTCGGGAGAAAACGGCGACGCGTCTTGTTGTTGGCGTGCGAAACGTTGTTACCCAGCATCGGCTTTTTGCCGGTGACCTGACATACGCGTGCCATGGCACTGCTCCGAAAATCCAGAAAGGGGCGGATTCTACCGCGATAACGCCTCGCGACTCAAGCTTTTCGACGCGTTTTCCTGTTCCCACGGCCGGAATTAGTGCCGCCCCGTCAGCACGTTACGTAATATCGCCACATTTCGCCGCTTTAAAGCAGCCCGCGCTCGGCAAAAGACATCGCCGAATCGCCGCCAACCACGAAATGGTCCAGGACCTTGACGTCGATGAGGCCGAGCGTGTGCTTGAGCGTCTGCGTGAGCGTTTCGTCGGCCCGGCTGGGCTCGGCAACACCGGACGGATGGTTGTGCGCGAATATCGTCGCCGCAGCGTTGTAG
>JBLNBW010000309.1:0-30944 GCA_050260255.1 Rhodospirillaceae bacterium
TGTTCACTACGAGATGGACCTTCCGTCCGGAGCGGCGCAGCTCCTCCGCAACGGTCTGATCCTGCCCCGTCAACCCGGCCCGGGCGTCCACCACGAACAGCACGACGTCCGCCTCGTCTACGGCCTGGCGGGTCTGACGCGCCATCTCGTGCAGTATCCCGTCCTTGGCAACGGGCTCGAAGCCGCCGGTGTCGACCACGAGATAGCTCTTGTTGCCGACGCGGCCCCGCCCGTAATGGCGGTCGCGCGTGATGCCCGGCGCATCCGCGACTATGGCGTCGCGCGAACGGGTGAGGCGGTTGAACAGAGTCGACTTCCCGACATTGGGGCGGCCGACGATGACGACGGTGGGTTCCATGGCGTCCGATCTACGGCCGGCAGCGGTCGGCGTCGAGTCGCAGCAGCACTACTGCAGCGTAACCGCGTACACGCCGCCGTTGCGAGTCTGCACGACCAGAGTGCTCAAGTCTACGGCAACCGGCGGCGCGATGATCGGGCTTCCGTCCGTGGCAATGCGCGCGGCGAACGAACCGTCTTCGCGCGACAGGAAGTGGAGATAACCCTGGAAATCCCCGACGACCACGAAGCGGCCCAGCGCAACGGGCGCCGAGACGTTGCGACCGAACAGCTTGTCCTGCTTCCAGAGGCTTGCGCCGGTCGTCTTGTCCAGCGCGACCACCGCGTTGCGGTCGTCGGTGACGTAAAGATTGCGGCCGTCGGTCGACATGCCGGAATAGCTCGAGAGGTCGCGCGCCCAGTTCGTGGTGCCGGTCTGCGCGTCGAAGCAAGCGACACGTCCCTGGAATGCAACCGCGCATACCTGTCGCCCATCGACCACCGGAAGGCCGATCACGTCCGCGACGCGCTCGAGCTCGGTCGTCCCCTTGGGCAGCGCGACGACGCTTTCCCAGCCCACGCCACCGTTCGCGAGATTGAGCGCGACCAGTCGGCCGCCCGGAAAGCCGGCGAACACAGCGCCGCGCTCCACTGTCGCGCCTGTGTATGTGCGCACCGACAGCGCCGGGGTCGAACGCTGATACACCCAGCGGCGTTTGCCGTCGTTTGCATCCTGGCCGAAAATCCGCCCGTCGATCGTACGGGCGACGACGATCGCGCCTTCTATCGCCGGTGGTGCGAGGACTTCGCCGCCGACTGCCGTGCGCCACAAGAGCTTGCCGCTGCGGTCGTAGGCGATGACTTCGCCTTTCGGTGTGGATGCGAGGATGAGCGAAGCGCTTGCCCCTACGCCGCCTGCGAGACGCTCCCCGATGCTGAACGAGGAGAGCGATGCGCCGCTGTTCGCCTGAAAGCCGGCGATCCGGCCGGCGGCGCTTCCGGCAAAGACGGCGTTACCGCTGACACCGGGAAAGAACACCGACTTCTCCGCCGACCCTACGTTCGCCTGCCACAGAATGCGCGGCTGTGCGGTCGGCGTGAACGCGACCAGTTCCGCCGGCTTATGTCCGGGACGGCTGCTGCCGAACAGACGATCGTAAGCGTCGCCCACCGTCTGGCAGGACGCGAGGACCGCAACCGTAGCAACGGCGATCGCCAGCCGGGCGAGCGTCATTTCGTCTCACCCAGAGCGTCCAGCTTGATCTCCACCAGCTGACGGTATGCGCTGGTCGGATCGCTCTTCTCCAGCGCGGCGCGGTATGCTGTCGCCGCCTCGGAGGGTTTGCCTTGCGAAGCGAGGATATCGCCACGGAGGTCGGCATACAGCGGGACGTACGTCTCCACCGGTTTGTGGTCGAGCACCTTCAGCGCCTCGTCGTGCTTCTTCTGGTCGAGAAGAACGCCCGCTAGACGCAGCCGCGCGATATCGCGCTGCTCCGGCTCCTTCGCGTGGTCCACCGCCCAGCGCAATTGCTTTTCCGCGGCTTCGAGATCGCCGGTCGTGAACGCTGCTTTCGCCGCGGCGAGCGCTGCGAGACCGCCGTACACCGTCGAGCCGTAACGGTCGACGATCTGCGCCGAAATATCGCGCACCCGCTTAGCGTCGTTGCTGCGAGCGGCCTGGTCGAGCTGCCCGTACAACGTTGCGGCTCCCACCGACTGCGTCTGCCGGTAATAGCGCCAGCCCTGGTATGCCGCGACGGCAACCGCAACGGCCAGCGCGGCCATGACGATGAAATTGCCGTACTGACTCCACCAGGATTTGATGGCGTCCAACTGTTCCTGTTCTTCGAGATCGTAAGCCATGACTGCTTCCTAAAAAGACTCTCGCGGCGCGGTCAACCGCCCTGCGCGACGCCTGTCGATTTCACGAGCCCGGCAACAGCTTCCGCCGTCACGCGTACCTGCTCGCCGAACGCGCGCAGCGGCTTCAAGCTCAACTCCCCCGCCTGCGCTTCGTCGTCGCCGATGATGGCGGCATAGCGGGCACCGCTTGCATCGGCTTTCTTCATCTGCGATTTGAAGCTTCCGCCGCCGCAATGCAGGACGACGGCCAACCCCGCGTCGCGCAATGCTTCGGCAACCGCTTCTGCGTGGCGTTCGGCGAGTTCGCCCTGGCGCACGATGTAGACATCAGGTATTGCCGCCGGTACCGGTCGTCCGCTTATTTCCATCAACGCAAGCAAGCGCTCTATGCCCATTGCAAAGCCGCATGCAGGCGCCGATTTTCCGCCGATCTGCTCGATGAGGCCGTCGTACCGGCCGCCCGCACACACTGTCCCCTGCGCGCCGAGGCGGTCCGTGACCCATTCGAAGACCGTCCGGTTGTAATAGTCGAGACCCCGCACCAGCCGGGGGTTGAGGGTATATGGAACGTTGGCGCTGCGCAACGCCGCCTGCAGCCGTTCGAAATGCCGCAGCGCATCCTCGTCGAGATCGTCATAAAGTCGAGGTGCCTGCGCGATGAGGGCCTGCATCGCGGGATTCTTGCTGTCCAGCACCCGCAACGGGTTCGTATGCATGCGTCGGCGGCTGTCCTCGTCGAGCGCGTCGACGTGACGCTCCAGATACTCCACCAGCCGCGCACGGTAACGCGCTCTTGCTTCCGCCGACCCGAGCGTGTTGAGCTCGAGCGTTACGCCATCGAGTCGCAGGTCGCGCCACAGCCGAGCGCACATGACGATGTGCTCGACATCGATGTCCGGACCCTCGAAGCCGAGCGCCTCCACGCCGATCTGATGGAACTGACGGTAGCGCCCCTTTTGCGGACGCTCATGGCGGAACATCGGACCGCCGTACCACAGGCGTTGCGGGCCGGCGTAAAGGAGGTTGTGCTCGATGGCGGCACGCACGCACGAGGCGGTGCCTTCCGGCCGAAGCGTAAGGCTTTCGCCATTCAGCTCGTCGACGAAGGTGTACATCTCCTTTTCAACGATATCGGTCACTTCGCCGATGGAACGCACGAACAGCTCCGTGCGCTCGAGGATGGGCATGCGGATCGCCTTGTAGCCGTACGCGCGCAGCCACGCGCGGACGGTGTCCTCGAAATGTTCCCAGAGATGCGCTTCGCCCGGCAGGATGTCGTTCATCCCGCGGATGGCAGTAATCGTTTTGCTCATGTGGCCGGAATGGGGCCGGCGGTCAGCGTACCTGCTGTACCGTTTCCCGCTGTTGTTCTTGGGCTTGCCGCCCGGAAGGATACTTGTCCGCGACGTAACGCGCGACGATTTGCTCGAATTCCTCGGCAATGCGGTCGCCTTTGAGCGTTACGGTCTTCACCCCGTCGATGTAAACGGGAGCGACCGGATTCTCGCCGGAGCCCGGCAGGCTGATGCCGACGTTCGCCTGCTTGCTTTCACCCGGACCGTTCACGACACAGCCCATTACGGCAACGTGCATGTCCTCGACGCCCGGATGCTGATTGCGCCACACCGGCATCTGCGCACGCAGATACGTCTGTATGCGATCGGCGAGCTCCTGGAAGAATGTGCTCGTCGTGCGGCCGCAGCCCGGGCATGCGATGACGAGCGGCGCAAACGAGCGCAGCCCCATCGTCTGCAGGATCTCCTGCGCGACGACGACTTCACGGGTGCGGTCGCCGCCGGGCTCGGGCGTGAGCGAGACGCGTATCGTGTCCCCTATGCCTTCCTGCAGCAATACGCCTATCGCTGCTGTCGACGCGACGATGCCTTTCGACCCCATCCCCGCTTCGGTGAGGCCCAAATGGAGCGGGTAATCACAGCGGCCGGCAAGATCGCGATACACCGCGATGAGGTCCTGCACCCCGCTCACCTTGCACGACAGGATGATGCGATCGTGGGCAAGACCGAGCTCTTCGGCCTGATGCGCACTGTCGAGCGCCGAGGCGACCAACGCGCGTCGGGTAACGACCCCTATTTCGTCGGGCACCGGCCGGCGTGCGTTTTCATCCATCAGCCGCGCGAGCAGCTCCTGATCGAGGCTGCCCCAGTTCACGCCGATGCGCACCGGCTTGCCGTAGCGGCACGCGAAGTCGATCATCGTCGCGAACTGCTCGTCCCGCTTGGAGCCTTTGCCGACGTTGCCCGGATTGATCCGCAGCTTCGCGAGCGCTTCGGCACACGCCGGATGCTGCGTGAGCAATCGATGTCCGTTGAAATGAAAGTCCCCGACGAGGGGCACCTCGATCCCTTTCGCCGCGAGCCGATCACGAATCACCGGCACGGCAGCAGCTGCTTCGGCGGTGTTCACCGTTACCCGCACGATCTCCGAGCCGGCACGCGCAAGCGCAGCCACCTGGCGCACCGTAGCATCGACGTCCGCCGTATCCGTGTTGGTCATCGACTGGACGACGATAGGCGCACGGCCGCCGACCTGCACGCCACCGACGTCGACGGCGCAGCTGGATCGGCGTGGTACCGGTCCGTAAGCGGGTAGACAGTTACTCATTCGAGCGTCAGCCGCGCGACCGCCACGCGCGTGTGAGGCGCAAGATCGACGGCGCGATTGCCATAAGTAAGGCGTACGCCGGGAGCGTTGCCGATCACCAATGTCAACGGCGGACGCGCAGTGATTTCGCGCGAACTCCCCGCGGGATACAGCGCCTCGAGAACGACGGCGCCGCTTGCATCGCGTATCTGCACCCACGACTTCTGGTCGAAGACGAGTCGGAGCGACGTACCGGCCGCTGCTGCATCGGGCTGATAGCCCGCCGTCATGGCCGTAGCCGGAGATACCGGCGTCGCAGTGGCTGGCGCCGCAGGAGTCTGTGCGTCTGCGGTTACAGGCGCTTGCGCTGCCGGCATGTCGGAAACCGCTGTCGCCGACGAAGCGGCTCGCGTATCGGGCGCAGAGCGGGCAACGGTCGAAGGCGACGCTACTCCCGCCTCGGGCACGACCCCCACGTTGGACGGCGCTTCCGGCCACAATACGTCCACCAGCGCGGCGCCGAGGAACACCACTGCCGCTCCCCCGGCAAGGAGAGGCCAGCGACTGCCGCTCTTGGCGGGCATCGGGATGTTGGTTTCGCCCGAAGACGCAGACTGCTCAGCAGCGGCGCGCGGAAGATGCGCGTCGACAGCACGCACCATGGCTTCGGGATCGAGCTTCAACAGGCGCGCGTAATTGCGCATGAACCCGCGCACGAATACCGCGCCCGGCAATCGATCGTAAGCGCCCTGCTCCAGCGCTTCGACCTGCTGCACCGAGAGCTTGAGCCGGTTGGCCACATCGATGACGCTCAAGTTCTGAGCCTGCCGGGCCGCAACGAGCGTCTCGCCTATGCTCGACCCCGCGACGGCGGATCGGCCTTCTTGCGCCGGGACTCTTTCGACCGTATTCATTCGAACCGTCCTGCAGCAAGCGCGCGGGCTTCACGGGAATCCGGGAAGCTGCGGCGTAACTTGGACGCGTAGCTCGCCTCGGCATTCCGGTCGCCCAGCCTGCGCTCCAGGCGCAATGCGAGCCACAATGCCTCCGCGGTCGGCATGAGCTCGCTCGCGCGGGCTATGTACGTTCGCGCCCGCCCGTAATCGCCGCGTGCGTAGAGTATGTCGGCGAGCTGGTAAAGCGCCTGGGGCTGATCCGGTCGCAGTTTCAGCGCCCGCTCGAAATACTCCTCCGCACTCGCCAGGTCACCGCGCCGGCGCGAGCACAGACCGGCGTTCACGTACGAGCGTTCCGGCGTCTGGTACAGCGGGTTGCGCAACGCCGCGAGGAAATACCGTATCCCCTCTTCCTCGCGCTTGCGCTGGCAGAGATAGAGGCCGTAATTGTTGTTTGCGTCGGAGTCGACGGGATTGAGTCGCAACGCGCGCTCGAACTGCTGCTCGGCCAACCGGTCTTCCTTGAGACCCGCGTGTATCAGCGCGCTCACGTTGTATGCCGGGCCATAGCTCGGATCTGCACGCAGCGCTTCGTTCACTTCCTCGAGCGCCACACCGAGATTGCCGAGCTCGAAGTACCCCGATGCGAGCTCGGTGTGTATCCGCGCCCGTTTACGTGCGTCGCTGTCTTCACCCATCGAGCTGACATCCGGCCTGTACGCCGAGGTCGGCTGTTCGGTCGCGCATCCGGCGACAATCGCCAGGAGCACGGCACACAGATAAGCACGCGCGTTCATTGCATCTCCCCCGCAGTTGCAACAGCGCGGCGTTCACGCCGCTTGGTCCTATCCTGCACTTGTCCCGCCAGCTGACCGCACGCCGCGTCGATGTCGTCGCCACGCGTCTTGCGCGTCGTGGTGACCAGGCCAGCTTTCATGAGCACGTCACGGAACCGTGCTATCGCGTCCGGACTCGACCGTTCGTAGCCGCCGCCCGGAAACGGATTGAACGGTATGAGATTCACTTTGCAGGGCACATCGGCGACGGCGCCCACGAGCTCGCGTGCATGCTCGACGCTGTCGTTCACGCCGGCGAGCATCACGTACTCGAACGTCACGAAATCCCGCGGCGCCTTCTCGATGTAACGCAGACATGCCGCCATCAGCATCCTGATGGGATACTTCCGGTTGATGGGCACGAGCTTGTCGCGCAATTCGTCGTTGGGTGCATGCAACGACACCGCGAGCGCCACGGGACAAGCATCGCGCAACCGGTCCATCGCCGGGACAAGACCGGACGTGCTGAGCGTCACCCGCCGCCGCGACAACCCATACGCGTCATCGTCCAGCATGAGCGTCATGGCAGCAACGACATTGTCGAAATTCGCGAGCGGCTCGCCCATTCCCATCATCACCACGTTGCTGATCGGGCGCTCCGTCTGGATCCCGCGGCCCAGGCATTTGTTGGCCCACCACAGCTGGCCGATGATCTCGGCGACCGTCAGGTTGCGATTGAACCCTTGTCGGCCGGTCGAACAAAACGAGCATTCGAGCGCGCATCCGGCCTGCGAGGAAACGCACAACGTTCCACGATCGGTTTCCGGAATGAATACCGTCTCGATCGCATTGCCCGTTCCGACATCGAGCAGCCATTTGCGCGTGCCGTCGCCCGCAGTGCTGTCGCGCAGCACTTTGGGCGCTTCGATGCAGGCCTCCTTCGCCAGTCGCTCTCGGAATGCCTTCGATATGTCGGTCATCGCCTGCAAGTCGTCCACGCCCGCGTGGTGCAGCCACCGCAGCAGCTGACGCACGCGATACGGCTTTTCGCCAAGTCCTGCGCAAAACGCGCGCAGTTCTTCGACGCCGAGACCGAGGAGATTGACCGACATGCGAGATTTATTTCCGGGAGCAGATGTCCAGAGTGGGGAAGAAATACGCGATTTCAACGGCGGCGGTTTCCGGTGCATCGGAGCCATGGACCGCGTTGGCGTCGATGCTGTCCGCGAAGTCGGCGCGTATCGTGCCCTTGGCTGCTTTTTTCGGATCGGTGGCACCCATGAGATCGCGGTTCTTCTGGATGGCGCCGTCGCCTTCCAGCACTTGCACCATCACCGGTCCGGAAATCATGAACTCGACGAGGTCCTTGAAGAAGGGGCGCTCACGGTGCACGGCGTAAAACCCTTCGGCCTGCGCTTTCGAAAGCTGCATCATACGGGCCGCGACGATTTTGAGGCCGGCCTGCTCGAAACGGCTGTAAATCTGACCGATCACGTTCTTGGCCACCGCATCCGGCTTGATGATAGACAAAGTGCGTTCAGCTGCCATGTCAAAAATCCCTTGCTTTTGTCAGTTGAGGTTAACGCGCAAGGATATCACGATAAGGCTTTGAAAAAAAGAAGATTCGAGGGAAAAACAGCAAGTTAGACACGCGCTGGCAGGCGGCGTTCAGCGTGCGCGCGATGCGACCCGCTAGATGGGGCCGGACCTCGACGACGCGTGCCAACCGAGACGCTCCTTGTCAGCGGGTATGCCATACCGGCTCAATGGAAGGCTCGCTCGGTGCGGCGCGATAAGCACTGGCGATCGCAAGCCCCGGTACGCAAACCAGCTCATCGCCGCAATAGATGAACGGGAGTCGATCACGCTCCCACGTCGGCATGCGGGCTTCCTGCATGAGATTCTTCACCGTGCGGGTCGCGCCGGCGGCATGAACGCGCAAGCGCTCTCCCCCGCTCCGGCCGCGTATCGTCACCGTGCAGGCGTGCAGTCGCGCGGCGCTGAGTCCGCTGCCCCGCGACTTGCGCATGCGCAGCGTGCCGCCAAGCTCCGGAACATCGAGCTGCACTTCGCCGCGCCAGACTTTTTCCACATGCCGGGCCGAGGAAACGCGTGGCACGAGCGCCAGTACGCCACGATGCACGCGTAACTGTCTCTCGCCGAAGTCGATACGGACCTGCGCGTCGCTTCGCGCGTCGAGGACTTGACGCAGCGCTTCTTCCAGCCGTTCTGCCGAAGGAATTTCGACGCCGTGGCGGAACAGAAAATATCTCAGTGCGTTTTTCGCACGGGCGGCCGGCAGTGCACGCAGGGAAGCGATCGCGAGCGTCTCTCTATCCGCATCCACTGCGTCCATGCACGCAAGCGCGTCCAGGAGATCCGCCGCCTCCGCGGCATGGCAAGCCGCTCGCGACAGCGCCTGCCGATAGGCGGGAAAGCGCCCGGCCAGAAGCGGCAGGATCTCGCCCCGCAGGAAGTTGCGCGTGAAATCCGGGCTCGCATTGCTCGGATCTTCGATCCACTCGAGCTTTCGCTGCTCCGCATAACGAGTGATCGCGGATCGCGGCACGTCGAGCAGCGGACGCAGCACGCGCACGGACGAGGGTCGGATGGCGCGCACGGGCGGCTCCGCCACCACGCGCATGCCCGCAAGGCCCCGTATGCCCGCACCGCGCAGAAGATGCAGCAGCAGCGTCTCCGCCTGATCGTCCTGATTGTGCGCGAGGGCGACGAAGTCTGTCCGCTGCTTCAGCAATGCGTCATAGCGTGCATCCCGCGCGGCGCGTTCCACGCTGTTTCGCCGCTCGACTTCCACCTTCACTACGCGCAGCGGCACGCCTTGCTGCCTGCAGAGGCGGCGGCAGAACTTCACCCAATCGGCCGCGTGTACCTGCAGCTGGTGATTGACGTGCAGCGCACAAAGCCGCAGCCGTTTGCGCGCGGCGAAGCGCTTGAGCAGATCCAGCAGTACGATCGAATCGATGCCGCCGCTCAGGCCGACCAGCACGCTGCTGTTCGGCGGAACGAGCTCGGCAAGCTGCGCGCTCACGCGCGGAAGCAGGTCCCAGTCAGCGCGATCAGCGCGCTTCGGCTTCCTTGAACTTGCCATGGCTCAAGAGTTTCTCGAACCGCGCCTGAAGCAACTCGTTCAGCGGCTTGTCGCGAACCTGACGCCATGCGTCCTGCAGCGCCTTCTTGAGACTCTGCATCATCGCTTCGTGATCGCGGTGTGCGCCGCCGAGCGGCTCGTTGACGATACGGTCGATGAGTCCCAAGGCCTTCAAGCGCGTGGCGGTAATGCCGAGCACTTCAGCGGCTTCCGACGCACGCTCTGCGCTCTTCCACAGTATCGAGGCGCAACCTTCCGGGGAAATGACGGAATACGTCGCGTATTGGAGCATCAGCGTCACATCTCCGACGGCGATTGCCAGCGCGCCGCCAGACCCGCCTTCGCCGATGATCGTGCAGATGACGGGAACCTGTAGCTCCGACATCGCGAGCAAGTTGCGGCCTATCGCTTCGGATTGACCGCGCTCTTCCGCGCCGACGCCCGGGTACGCGCCCGGCGTGTCGACGAACGTGAACACTGGAATGTGGAATTTCTCCGCGAGCTTCATGAGCCGCAGCGCCTTGCGATAGCCCTCGGGCCGCGGCATGCCGAAGTTGCGGTAGAGCTTTTCCTTGGTGTCCCTGCCTTTTTGATGGCCGATCACCATGACGGGCTGATCGTTGAGGCGCGCAAGGCCGCCCACAATGGCCGGATCATCCGCATAAGCGCGGTCACCGTGCAGCTCTTCGAAGCCGGTGAATATGCCGTTGATGTAGTCCAGCGTATACGGCCGATTGGGATGCCGGGCCACCTGGGCAATCTGCCAGGCGTTGAGCTTGCCGTAGATGTCGCGCGTGAGGGTCTGGCTCTTCTTCTGGAGCCGTTCGATTTCCTCGGAAATGTCGAGGGCCGAATCGTCCTGCACGTAGCGCAGTTCTTCTATTTTGGTTTCGAGTTCGCCTATCGCCTGCTCGAATTCGAGAAAGGTCGTCTTCATGCGGCGCAATATTACCTTAGAGCCCCTAACATGATGAAGCGCATGCTGCGCCGTCACGACTTTCGCTCAGGGCGCGAAGCGATCCGCAGGCAATATCGCGAATATTAGCAAGGTGAGCGACAAAGCCATGGGCGAAAACTCGTGCCAGCCCTTCGGGTTACGGCCAGGATCGCGGCGCGCCATACCGGGGAGCAGGGGCCCCGCTCGCGGGGACGCGACCGTGTAGGCGCGTGTAAGTCCCGCGGTTTCGCGCGCTTACGTCCCGCTGCGGGATCGCATCCAAGCACACATCGCTTGGAACCTGCTCCGCCCTGCGCGGGACCCACAATCCTGGCCGTAACGCACACGTGCCTCATTATGTTAGGGGCTCTTAGAACCGCAGCCGTCCGCAGGCCATAGATCGCAGGCTCAATACCAAGCGACATCGCTGCCGCGCGGATCGCTTGCGGCCTCGGCGTGACGACGATCACGCGTCTGGAATACGGCCTGGAGATTGCCCCACTTGCGATTCGCCGTTTCGAGCCGATGGCCGTACCCCGACATCGCAGTGCGCCACGATGCATCGAACGCTTCCGGCTCCACCTCCAACCGATCGGGCAGGTATTGATGGTGGTAACGCGGCGCCGCGACGAGCGCGCGTAAATCGACACGCTCCGCATGGAGATATGCCAATGTCGCGAGCAGCACCTGACTCACGATACGCGACCCGCCGGGCGCGCCGAGTACCAGCACGCCCCGCGCATCTTCAACGAAAGTCGGCGTCATGCTCGACAGCGGCCGCTTACCTGGCGCAATGGCATTGGCGTCGCTGCCGCGCAGTCGGTACGAGTTGGCGACGTCCTTGCGCACGGTAAAGTCGTCCATTTCGTTGTTGAGCAGCACGCCCGTGTCGCCGGCCACGATGCCGGAGCCGAAGATCCAGTTGATGGACAGGGTAGCCGCGACGCGATTGCCCGCCGCGTCCACGACGGAGAGGTGCGTCGTATTGCCGCTCTCGGCCTTTGCCATGTCGCCCGCCTTCAGCTCCGCACTCGGCGTCGCGTGGCGCGGATCTATCGTCTCCCCGCGCTGCTGCAGATACGTCTTGTCCGTGAGACGCGCGACCGGGACTTCGACTTGATCACCGTCGCCGAGGTACAGCGCACGATCCTGAAATGCGCGGCGCAGCGCTTCGGCGATGAGATGCGCGTAACGCGGTTCGAGCGGATCGCCGATATTGCGGTTTTCCAGCATCGTGAGCGACTGCGCAAGCGCAATGCCGCCCGCAGACGGCAAAGGCGCCGACACGATCGTCGCTCCACGATATCGTACGCGTATCGGCGCGCGCTCCACCACCCGGTATCTCGCGAGATCGCTCATGCTCCACGTGCCACCGGCCGCGTTCACCGAACGCACCAACGCCTCGGCGACGCTGCCTTGATAAAACGCCGGGGACCCTTCTCCGCCCAGCCGTTCAAGCGTCGTGGCGAGCTCCGGCTGGCGCACGACATGGCCGGGCGGCGGCGCTGCACCGTCGTGCAGAAATATCTTCGCAGCACGCGGGTAGCTCTGAAGATGCCGTTCGCGCAGCTTCGCGATGCGCGCATAGCGGTTGTCGACCGGGAAACCGAAGCGCGCGAGCTTGACCGCCGGCGCAAGCGTGACGTGGAGCGGCAATCGACCGTACCGTTGCGCAACGTGCACCAGCGCAGCGGGCAGACCCGGTATGCCGACCGAGGTGCCGCCCTGCGTCGTCGCGCCGGGACGCGGCGCACCGTTCTCGTCGATGTACTGCTCCGGCCTCGCCGCGGCAGGCGCGGTTTCCCGCCCATCGACGAAAACCTGCTCCTTATCGCTCGCGCGATGAAGCAGGAAAAAACCTCCGCCCCCAAGACCGGACGAGTAAGGCTCCACGACGGCAAGCGCGCCTGCGACGGCCACCGCTGCATCGAATGCGTTGCCGCCCTGCTGAAGAATCTCGTAGCCGGCGTCCGTCGCAAGCCGATGCGCCGATGCGATGGCTGCGCCTTGCGGCGGTTCCGCAGCGCCTGCGCTTATGCACACAACGCACGCGACGACGACGGACGCAATAAACGACTGCGCGCGGGAAAAGGCCTTCACGACGACTGCCCTATCGAAGGTGCTTCAGAAAAAATGCGGCCGCACGCTCGCGCGTGTCGGCCAACGCTTCGCGATTCGGCGCATGACTCTGCTTGGTCTTTCCCGGATCGTCGTATGCATGATGCGCACCGGGGTACAACACGAACTCCATGGTGCCGCCGCGCGACTGCACGTCCTGTGCGAAACGCTGGCACGTCCACGGAGAGACTTCATCGTCGTCCGTCGCGGCGAATACAAGAAGCGGGAGATAAGGCCTATAGTCCGCCTGTTTCGATTGCACCGCGCACCCCGGATACTGGGCAATCGCGGCACGGAAACCGGGCGCATCGGGCGCATCACGTCCCGGCGCCGAAGCCGCAACGGCAGCGAGCACCGTCATGGCGCCGTTGGACCACCCCTGCACGCCGATCCGGTCGGGCCGCACGTCATCGCGACTGCGGAGGTAGTCCAATGCGCCGTAAGCATCGAGCGGTCGTACGTGCTGTTCGCTCACTTCCGGCGGTCGCGCGCCGTACGAATGCTTCGGAAAGCCGTCCGGATAGCCGCGCGGACCGAAACTGTCCACATGCAGTGCGATGTAGCCCTGCTTCGCCCAGAACTCGCCCCACATCTTGTGACGCATGGTGAGCGCCTCTGCCGTGTATGTCCCGCGCTTCAACGACGAATAAGGCCCGGCGCGACCATGAAGCATCACTACGGCCGCATGCGGACCCGGCCCTTCGGGAAGAAATACGTAGCCTGTGAGCCGCGTCGTGCCGTCGCGGCTCATGAAGGTCACGGTATCGGGCGCTGCGAAGGCCACCGAAGCGCAAGCGCAGGCCGCCGCGACGAGCGCCACCGCTGCTTTTCGTATCAATCCAGTGTCTCCCGGTAGCGATGCAGGGCGATGCCCGCCATGACGATGAGAAAGAGCGCGATGGGCCATACGTTGGGCGCAATGTCGGCCCACCCGTTGCCCTTCAGCAATATGCCGCGAAGTATGCGAAGAAAGTGCGTAAGCGGCAACACCTCGCCTATCCATTGCGCCCAAACCGGCATGCCGCGGAACGGAAACATGAATCCGGAGAGCAGTATCGAGGGCAGAAAGAAGAAGAACGCCATCTGCATCGCCTGCAGTTGATTCTTCGCGAGCGTCGAAAACGTGAATCCGACAGCCAGGTTCGCCGCGATGAACATGACAAGCGCGACGGACAGCAACACGAGACTTCCCACGATCGGCACACCGAACAGAACGCGCGCGGCGGTGAGGATAATGACGACCTGCGTATAGCCGACCACGATGTACGGCGCGATCTTGCCGGTCATCACTTCGATCGGCCGCACGGGGGTCGCGAGCAGGTTCTCCATCGTTCCGCGCTCGCGCTCACGCGTCATGGCGAGCGCAGTCATCATGACCATCGTCATCGTCAATATCGTGCCGATGAGGCCCGGCACGATGTTGTACTGCGTGATGCCCTCGGGATTGTAGCGCCGGTGCACGCGAACCTCGAACGGCGCGGCTGCCGACTGCAGCGCTGCAAGCGGTCCCTTAAGATCCCGCGCAAGTGCCGTCTGATTGAGCGTGACGACGGCCGCAAGGGCGTTGCTGGTTGCCGCCGGATCCGCGGCGTCGGCTTCGACCAGCAGCACGGGCCGCTCGCCGCGTTCGATCTTGCGGCCGAACTGTGCCGGCACCGTAACGACAAACTGAACTTCCCCGCTGGCGAGCAAACGGTCTGCTTCCTCTTCGCGGGTCAGTTCACGCACCAGCTTGAAATAGCCGCTGTGCTCCAGTGCTGCGAGAAAGCTGCGCGAATACGGACTGTGGTCGTTGACGAGCACGGCGGTCGGCAGCGCTTTGGGATCCGCATTGATCGCATAGCCGAAGAGCACGAGCTGCATGATCGGTATGGCGACCATCATCGCGAACGTCAGCCGGTCGCGGCGCATCTGGACGAACTCCTTCGCGAGCACCGCCCAGAAGCGGCCGATCGAAAATCGCCGCGATGCCATCATGCCGAGGCTCCGTCCATCATCTTGATGAAGACGTCCTCGAGTCCCGGCTCTATCGGCTGCCACGCGAGGTCGCTGCGCGAGTGGTATGGCGCGAGCGTCTGCTGCAGCATGCGCTCGTCCGTGCCGCTCACGTGCAGCGTGCTGCCGAATGGAACCACCATCGCGACACCGGGGCGCCCGCGCAACTCGCGCGCGAGCTCGTAAAGACCCGGGCCGGACACGGACCACGTGACGAGCTTCGATCCGGCCACGACGTCCGCCGCCGTTCCGGTCGCGAGCAGCTTGCCGTACGCGATGTAGGCAAGCCTATGGCAACGCTCCGCCTCGTCCATGTAATGCGTGCTCACGAGCACGGTGATTCCGGAGGCGGCGAGCTCGTGTATCTTGTCCCAGAATTCGCGACGCGCTTTGGGATCGACGCCGGCCGTCGGTTCGTCGAGCAGCAGCAGCTGCGGATCGTGCAGCAGGCAAGCCGCGAGCGCGACGCGCTGCTTCCAGCCGCCGGACAACGTGCCGGCCAGCTGATCGCGCCGGTCGGCGAGCCCCAGCCGCTCCAACGACTCCTCTACCAGACGCCTGCGCTCCCCCATCCCGTACACGCGGGCGATGAAGTCGAGATTCTCGCGGATGGACAGGTCCTCGTAGAGGCTGAACCGTTGCGTCATGTATCCGACGCGCCGCTTGATCTCCGCCGCATCGCGCAGGATGTCGAACCCGAGGCAGGTGCCGCTGCCTTCGTCCGGCGTCAACAGCCCACACAGCATGCGTATGGTCGTCGTCTTGCCGCTGCCGTTCGGTCCGAGAAAGCCGCAGATTTCACCCCGCTGCACGGTGATGCTGACGTGGTCGACGGCGCGCAAACCATTGAACGACTTAGTGAGCCCGCGCACGTCGATGACCGGCGTTGCCTCGCCGTTGAGCGCCGCGCCGGCGTGCGCTTCAGCGGGCGGGATGATCGCCCTCCGGCCGCACGTCTACCGGCTGCCCCGGATGCAAGCGCGCTGCAATATCCGGCGCAGTGCGCGCTTCCAGCATGAATACGAGCTTGCTGCGCGCCTCACGGCTATAAATAACCGGGGGCGTGTACTCGGCCTGCGGCGCGATGAAGGTGATGCGCGCGGGCACCGGAGCGCCACATCCGTCGCAGGTCACGTTGACCGATTGACCGACCGCGAAGGAGCCGAGCACGGTTTCGGGCACGAAGAACCTGATCTTCACGTTCCCCGGCGGCAATAACGATACGACCGGCGTTCCCGCGGGAACCCATTCCCCGCGCACGAACAGCGTATCCGAGACGAGCCCCGTTACGGGCGCCGCGACCGATTTCTGCTTGAGCCGCCAATCCGCCTGGTCCAGGGTTGCACGCGCGGCGGCCACCGCGGCTTGCGCTGCACGGATTTCGTCTTCGCGGGCCGCCAGCCGTGCGGTCTTCAACTCCGCCTGCAGCTGCTCTACCCGCGCCCGATCGCGATCGCGCGCGCTGCGCGCTTCGTCGAGCTGAGCGCGTGAAACGAAATTTTTTGCGACGAGCTCTTCCGTACGTCGCAGTTGCGCCTGCGACAATGCCGCAGCAGCTTGAGCTTGCGCGAGCTCGGCTCGCACGGCATCGATCTCGCTCGGCCGACGTGACTTCTGCAAGTTCGCGAGCTGCGCCTCGGCGCTGCGCAGCCGCTGTTCCGCCTCCCTGCGCGCAGCCGTCTCGTTTTCGTTTTCCAGCGCGAACAGCGCCTCCCCGGCCTGCACGTGCGCGCCGCGCTGGACATTGAGCTGCTCCAGCGTGCCGGCGAACGACGTCGCGACGCGCGCGTACTCGCCTTCCACGTATCCCTGGTACGCAGCATCGTCGCGTTTGGTGCACGAGGCACAAGCGAGCATTGCCACGGTCAGCACCGCCATCCATCCGGCGCTCGGCGTCACGTATCCTGCGTCCGCGTACGTTCCAGTCATGACGCTATGTTAAAGCATTCCCGGCGCCGTCGATTCAGCCGCGGTCGCCCCCCTGCACGGGCATCTTTGCAGCGACGCCCCGGGCATCGCGATTCATGATGTAGCCGCCGACAGCGAGCATCAAGGCATCCGCCCAGAACACCGGCGCGATGCCGAAGGCCGTGCCGAGCGATCCAAAGACGAGTGGCACGAACACTTCGGTGACTTTGTTTGCCGTCTGCCGCAGGCCTATCGCCTCGCCGGAACGCCCGGGCGGCGAGCGGTTGTATGCCAGCACCATGGAGAGCGGACTCCCGCAGCCCAGGCCCAGCCCCAGGAGGAACGAAAGCGAAAAGAGCAATGCAAAGCTTTCGACCAGGGGAAACAGCATGCACGTTCCCGCACCGAGCATAAGCGTTACGCTCAGCACGCGCTCCTCGCTGGTTCGCTGCGCAAGATGCGGCATGAGCACGCGCACGAGCAGCAGCGCCGCCGCGAAAGCGCCCATCAATATGCCGATCTGCGTCGCGGAGAATCCGCGGCCATGCGCATAGATGGGAAGATAGAAGTTGAACAGCTCCAGACCCGTTTCGATGATTGCCGCGGTGATGAGCGCCCGGCGCAACGGGACGTCGGCTAGGAGGTCGGCGACGCGATGCTGCGACTTGTCTGTGCGCTCGGCATGTCGCGACGGAAAAAGACTGCGATTGAAAAACAGAACCACGGCCGGCACCGCCGGCAGACACGCGAACAGCAGGTAGGTCGCGCGATGGCCGATGAGATCGATGCAGAATCCGGCGATCATCGGACCGAACAAGGCGGTGGCGCCTATACCGAGGCTGAAGAGACTGTAGTTCTTCGTGCGCGCCGTCCCCTCGCCTATCGAGCCGACAAGGTGCTGCACCGACACCACGTAGAAGATGTAACAGAAGCCGATCAATCCTGCGGAAAAGTAAAGCGCCGGCAGGCGAGGAAGCAGAAACGGAAGCAGCAGTCCGAGCGCAAGTCCGCATGCACCGAACACCATCGGCAGCCGGTAGCCATACCGGTCCGAGAGCTTTCCGGCGTAGAGCGAGAGCAGCACCGGAAATATTGAGTACACCGAGAACAGCGCGCCGATGGCGACCGGCGACGCGCCGAGCTCGAGCGCGTACAGGGAGACGAGCACCTTGCTCCCCTTGAAGCTCGTGTGCGTGAGCATGCTGAGTAGTACGATGATGTGGAATGCCATGGTGCGCACGCGCTCGTTCGCACCGCCGCGCGGCATGCGGAACGTGCTTGCTGTCGTGTTGTTGTGTTCGGCGAGAGTCATGTATTTTATCGCAAACCGGCCGTCAAAACGGCCTGAGGAGTGGAAGCGATGAGCGAAAAGAACATCGGCGTGGTGAGCCCCGGTGACATGGGCCAGGCGGTGGCTGCCCGGCTCAAGGAAGCGGGTTATTCCCTGTACACAGCTTTGGATGGTAGGAGTGCGCGCACCCGGGCGCTTGCAGGCAAGGCAGGCATAGAAGATTGCGGCTCGATGAACGCACTCGTGTCACGCTGCGACATGGTGTGGTCCATCCTCAATCCCGCCGCGGCATTGGACAAAGCGCGCGAAGCGGCCGCAGCGATGAGTGCAACCGGCCGGCGCATCACGTACGTCGATTGCAACGCCATATCCCCGCAGACGGTGCGCGAGATCGATAGCATCATCGCCGGTGCCGGTGGCACCTTCATCGATGCCGGTATCGTGGGCCCGCCGCCCCGCGGGGCTGCAAAGGCGCGTTTATACGTTTCCGGGCGCCACGCTCAGCGACTCACCGCCATCAAGAGCGATCACCTCGTCGTCCGCGTCGTGAGCAATCGCGTCGGCGACGCGTCCGCCTTGAAGATGTGTTATGGCGCGATCACCAAGGGCGCCGTGGCGCTCGGCGTCGAGCTGCTCGTCGCGGCGCGCAAGCTCGGCGTCGCGGAGCCGCTGGAGCGCGAATTCGAGGAAAGCCTGGGCGACATTTACGAATGGCTCCTGGCGCGCACGGTCACTATGCCCCCGAAAGCTTATCGCTGGGTGCCGGAAATGAACGAGATCTCCAAGACGTTCGACGGCGTCGGCCTCACGCCACGGCTCATGAGCGGAGCGGCGGATATGTTCGAAGCCGTTGCCGCTACGGCGCTGGGCAAGGAAACGCCCGAGCAGGCGCGCGAGCGGGGACGCGACGGGCGTACGGTCATCCGGGATCTCGCTTCGGATATGTGACGGCTGCGGGCGGGTGTGCGGTCAGACGCGGTACATCGACCGCCGGTCGCGCTCGAAATGAAGCACGTCGCCCGCGCACTCGCCGCGGCGGCGTCCGAGCGAGATTTCTCCGCAGTCGTCGAGCAGCAGCTCGCCGCGCAGGACATGGGTTTCCTTTCCGTGCATCCAGACATACGTGCCGTTCGTGCTCTGATCTATGAGATAGAAGCGCGCGTGCCGCAGCTTGATGATCGCGTGCCGGCGCGATGCGAAAATGTTTTCGATCACGATATCGCAGTCCGTCGAGCGTCCCAGCGTCAACGTCGGGTGCAGCTGATCGACCCTGGTGCGCCCGCTGCCGTACGACACGAGAAGGCTTCCGGTGTCGCTCCGAACGAGCCTGCCCGCATGCAGGTTCACCGTGGTGAGGTCTACGTCGTCGGTGCGCCACAGGACCTGGTACACCGTCGACTCGCTGGTGCTACCCTTCAACACCGTCTGGAAGATCGGTCGCACCGCGGCGCGCAACTCGGCGGAGAGCTGCGCCAAAACCGCCTCCGTGGTGAGGATCTGTTCGCTCGTTGCCGTGGCAGTGAGATACGCGGCCGCGTTGACGGTATCGCCGAAGGCGTCGCCGCGCTCGAGTATCACGGGGCCGCAGTGCAGCCCGATATGAAATTGCAGGGAGTGGCCGGCAAAATGCGTGTTGCGCGCGACCGTTTGCATCGCGCACGCGGCGCGCACCGCCCCTTCCGCCTCGGCAAATAGGCACATCGCGGCATCGCCCAGCGTCTTCACCAGGCGGCCGCCATGCGTGGGAAGCACGTCGGTCATCGCGTCGAGCGCGAGCGAAATGATTTCCCGGGCACCGGCGTCGCCCAGCTTGCGATAGAGGCCGGTGCTGTTCGTCACGTCGGCGAACAACACGGCCATGTGCCGCGTCTCTCTGGCCATAGCGGCGCATCGTAGCGACACTGATGCGTCGCACGCAACTGGTTCCACGCTAGGCCATGCCTGCCGCGTCGGCCGCGTCGTCAAGCTCCGAAAATCGGACCGGAAGCAGTTCCCGTATCGAAATGACGCCCGCGGAATCCTTGGTGACGAGCGTGAGCGTCTGATGCTCCGCGGTCCCGGTGGGGATCACCATGCGGCCGCGCGGCTTGAGCTGCGCGATCAATGGCGGCGGCACGAGATCGCACGCGGCGGTCACCACGATCTTGTCGTACGGCGCGTGCTCGGGCCAGCCATAATAGCCATTGCCGATGTGCACGTCGATGTTCCGGTAGCCCAAACGCCGCAGCCGCGCACGGGCGCCTTCGGCGAGGACTGTTATCAATTCCACCGTGTACACGCGGTCTACCAGCTCCGCGAGCACCGCGGCTTGATAGCCTGCGCCACTGCCTATCTCGAGCACCCTGTCGGTGCCCGCGGGATTGAGCATGTCCGTCATCAGCGCCACCATGTACGGCTGCGAGATCGTTTTGCTCGCGCCTATGGGGAGCGGGCGGTTGGCGTACGCATAAGCGCGCAGGAGATCGGGCACGAACTCATGCCGCGGAACGCGCCCCATCACCTCCATGACGGCAGGACTGAAGCGCACCCGCCCGGTGTAGCCCACGGTGAGCGCCGCCTCTGCCGCTATTTCCGCGACCATGACCTGCCGCGCCTGTGCGAACAGTTCGTCGTCCGTATTCATGACATACCTCGACCAATGCGAAGAGGTGTCGCGCTCGTTGGACCGATGCGAGGCCTGGTACGTGCCGCGAAACCGGCGTGGCGGGCGCGTCGACAAGGCGCTCCGCGCAGGTCACAATTCGGCCACCCCATAATGGAGCGCCACCATGACGACCTCCCACGAAACCAACAATATGGCCCTCTTTTGCGATTTCGAAAACGTCGCCCTCGGGGTTCGTGAGCAGAAGTATTCCGAATTCCAGATCGGCAAGGTCCTGGAGCGGCTGCTGCTGAAAGGCAGCATAGTCGTCAAGAAAGCCTATTGCGACTGGGACCGCTACAAGGATTTCAAGAAATCCATGCACGAGGCCGCTTTCGAGCTCATCGAGATCCCGCATGTGCGTATGTCGGGCAAGAATTCGGCCGACATCCGTATGGTGGTCGATGCCCTGGACCTCTGCTACACCAAGGCCCACGTCGACACGTTCGTGATCATCAGCGGCGACTCGGATTTCTCTCCGTTGGTGAGCAAGCTGCGGGAGAACAACAAGGTGGTCATCGGTGTGGGCGTGAAGAAATCCTCGTCCGATCTTCTCGTCTCCAACTGCGACGAATTCATCTTTTACGACGATCTCGTGCGCGAACGCCCGAAGAGGCAGAGCCGGAAGAAGACACCGGCAGCCGCGACTGCGGACACGAAGCCCGCGGCGGCCGAATCGGACAAGACGCAGGAAGCGCTGGACGTGGTCATGGAGACGGTCGAAGCGCTTTTTTCCGAGCGCGGCGCCGAGGATAAATTATGGGGTTCGATGGTCAAACAGGCATTGAAGCGACGTCGCCCCGGATTCAACGAGTCGTACTACGGCTTCCGGTCCTTCAGCAAGCTCCTCGAGGAGGCCCAGGCGCGAAAGCTGCTCGCTCTCGAGCCCGATGAAAAATCGGGCGGCGTCATCGTAAAAAGCTACAACCCGGATTATTGACCCGCATCCCGCATGACTTATTACCAGTTGCCCCCTGCAGGCACAGCCACCCCCGCAAAACGCTGGCTGCAAACCGCCGTTGCCGCCGTCGTCGGCACGGGCTTGCTGATCGTCTCGTTTTTCTTTGCGCTGTTCGCTCTCGCGGCGCTCGCTCTGACCGTGGCCGTGCTTGCCGCACGCTGGTGGTGGCTGCTGCGTAAAGCGCGGCGCCGGACCGACCAGGCGAACGGCATCGTCGAAGGCGAATACCGGGTGGTAGAACGCGAGCGCGGCGGCGCACAAGAACGCTAGACCTGGCTTAGAAGTCCGCGTCACCCGCGAAGTCGCGAGGCTTTTTCCTGCGCGCGCCTGTCGAAGCGCTCCACGTTCACGATGATGCGCTCGTGCACGCCTTCGCCTATCGTCTCCTGATCGTCCTTGGCCGAAACATGGAACGTGAGGCGGCGGCCTTCGACGCCGGTCAGCACGGCGCGGGCAGTCACGTGCATGCGCACCGGGGTAGCGGCAGTGTGGCTGATATCGAGACGCGTTCCTACGGTCTGATGGCCTTCGGGCAGCAGCCCTTCCACGGCATTGAGCGCGGCCTCTTCCATGAGGCTCACCATGACCGGCGTGGCGAGCACCCGGATCTTGCCGCTGCCCACGTGCGGCGCGGTGTCGCGCGTCCCGACGACGATTTCCGCAGAACCGGTAAGACCGGGCTTTAACGTGGCGAGCGTATCCATGCCCGGAGTCTACGTGATCGCCGCGCAGCCTCCAAGCCGCGACGCAGTCCTCGCTTCAGCGAGCCGCGACGGTGGAAACTTCATCGGGAAGAAGCAGCGCTTCGAACTCTGCTGCCGGCACAGGACGGCCGAAATACATGCCTTGCACCTCGTCGCAGCCGTGCTGCTCCAGAAAACTCACCTGCTCCTGCGTCTCCACACCTTCCGCAACGACACGCAATCTCAGGTTGTGACCCAGCGCGATGATCGCCTGTGCGAGCACTCCGCGATCACCTTGACCGTCTGATATGTCGCGCACGAATGCCTGATCGATCTTCAGCGCGGCAATCGGCAACCGCTTGAGATAGCTGAGACTGGAGTACCCGGTCCCGAAATCGTCGACCGCCACGTGCACACCCAGCTCGCGCAAAGCCTTGAGCGTCGTGATCGCGCCTTCGGCATCCTGCATCACCAGGCTTTCGGTGAGCTCCATCTCCAGATGCGAGGCGACGAGGCCCGTGTCGGTGAGGATCCGCTGCACCGAGCGCACCAGACTGTGCTGCTTGAACTGACGCAACGACAGATTCACCGAGACGCCGATGGGATCGTAGCCTGCGATATGCCATGCTCGAGTCTGAGCACAGGCGGTGTGCATCACCCATTCGCCGAGCGGAACGATGAGCCCCGTCTCTTCAGCGATCGGAATGAAACGGTCGGGATAGATGAGGCCGGCGGTCGGATGGCGCCAGCGCACCAATGCCTCGGCGCCCACCATCCTGCGGCGCTGCAGATCTATGCGCGGCTGGTAATGGAGCTCGAATTCCAGGCGGTCCAGGGCACGGCGGAGATTGTGCTCCATGCTGAGGCGCTCGTTCGCGTTGTGGTTCATCTCCGCCTTGTAGAACTGAAAATTGTTGCGCCCGCCCGCTTTCGCGCGATACATCGCCGCGTCCGCGTTGCGCAGCAGCGTTTCGACGTCGCCGCCGTCACGGGGGTAGAGGCAGATGCCCGCGCTGCAGGTGACGGAGAACTCCTGGCCATCGAGCGTCACAGGCTGGCCCACGGCATCCAGAACCCGCTGCATGGCAAGCTGAACGGCGCCGTCTCCCGGCTGATCGCCCAGGACGAGGATGAACTCGTCGCCGCCCAGCCGCGCCACGGTGTCGCCTTCACGCACGGCGCTCTTGAGGCGCGCCGCGATTTCCCGGATAAGAACATCGCCGGTATTGTGTCCGAGCCCGTCGTTCACGAACTTGAAATGATCAAGATCGAGGAAGACCACGGCGATGTAGCGCTCGTGTCTATGGACCGCCATGGCGTGACGCAGCCGCTCGTGCAGCAGGCTGCGGTTCGGAAGCCCCGTAAGGGCATCGTAATTCGCCTGCCTTTCGATCTGCTCCTGATACCGCTTGCGCTCGATCGAGTACTGTATGGAGCGGAACAGAAGCTCGCGATCGAGACGGCCCTTCACCAGGTAATCCTGAGCGCCGGTTTTGACCGCGGACAGTGCGACGGTGCGGTCGTCGTTGCCGGTGAGAACGATGATGGGCACTTTCGGCGCATGCTCGTACACGCGCATGAAAGTGTCTATGCCGAAGCTGTCGGGCAGAGAAAGGTCGAGCAGCACCAGCGATGCCGCCCCCGTCTTGAGGAACTCCAGCCCCCGTGCGAGCCGATCCACCGCCTCGAGCCGGAACGCAGGTTCGCCTTCCGCGAGCATCTCGCGAATGAGCCGCGCATCGCCGGGATTGTCTTCGATCAGCAGTATGGTCTGCACATCGCTCATGCGGCACCGGGCGGCAGCGTCACCACGGTCAGCCAGAAGCGGTCTATCGACTGCACGACCATGATGAATTTTTCGAGATCCACGGGTTTCGCCACATAGCAATTCGCGTGCAATTCGTAGCTGCGCAGCACGTCTTCCTCGGCTTTCGACGTCGTGAGCACGACCACCGGGATGTGCTTCAGCCTCTCGTCGTTCTTGATCTCGTGCAGGACTTCCCGCCCATCCTTGCGCGGCAGGTTGAGGTCGAGAAGGATGATGTCCGGGCGGCGTGCGCCCTCGAACTTGCCGCGGCCATGAAGGAAATCGAGCGCTTCCACCCCGTCTTTCGCCCAATGGAGGTTGCTGTAGACCTTGCCCTCCTTCAATGCTTCCCGGGTAAGACGCGCATCGCCGAGGTTGTCCTCGACGAGCAGGATTTCGACCGGGGGCGCCACTCTATCCGTTGTGGTATGCATCGTCGGTCCGCTCCTTCCTCGGCAGTGTGAAATGGAACGTGCTGCCCGCACCCGGTGTCGACTCGACCCAGAGCCGCCCGCCGTGCCGGTCTACGACCTTCCTGCAGATGGCGAGTCCTATGCCCGTGCCGTCGTATTCGTCGCGCGTGTGCAAACGCTGAAACACCATGAAAATGCGCTCGAAGTACGCAGGCTCTATGCCAATGCCGTTGTCGCGTACGCGGAAGTGCCATTCCGTATCGATCTCATCGGCGTCCACATGGATACGCGGCACGTCTCCGCCGCGAAACTTGATCGCATTGCCGATGAGGTTCTGCAGCAATTGCGCAAGCTGCACTTCGTCGCCGTATACCTCGGGCAGGCTGCCGGCCGTGATCTGTGCGCCGCTTGCTTCTATGGCCCCTCTGAGATTGGATACGGCGCGGTCGAACACCTCCTTCATCGACAATTGCTGGAGCGGCCTCGTGCGCGTACCGACACGCGAGTACGCCAACAGGTCTTCGATGAGCTGCTTCATTCTCGCCGCACCGTCGACGATGAACCGCATGAATTCCAGCCCGTCGTCATCGAGCTTGCTTGCATAGCGGCGCTCGAGCAGCTGGGTGTAGCTGCTGATCATGCGAAGCGGCTCCTGCAGGTCATGGGACGCGACGTACGCAAACTGCTCCAGCTCCGCGTTCGAGCGCGCGAGCTCCCGCGCCTTTCGCTCCAGGTCGGCGTGCGCGGCCTGCAGCGCCGCCTCGGCGGTCTTGCGCTCGGTGATGTCGCGACCGACCCCGCGATAGCCGATGAAGCGTCCCGCGTCGTCGAAAACCGGCTGGCCGCTCGTGCTGAGGTAGCGGATCTTGCCGTCGGCGTCGACCCGGCCGTATTCGAGGTCCTGGAAAGGTTGGCGCGCGTCGAGCGTCGCCTTGTGTGCGGCCCAGTCCGCGGCCGTCATGCCGATCACCTTGGCGTCCCAGCGGGTAGTGCCGACGAAAGCCTCCGGCGAGATGCCGACGCTCTCGACCATTCCCGACGAAAACGACGTGAAGCGGTAGAACTCGTCCTGCTCCCAGTACCAGTCGGACGACAGCTCGGTGAGGCTGCGAAAGCGCGCCTCGCTGTCGCGCAACTCGCGTTCCGCCTGCTTGCGGGCCATGAACTCGCCGATCTGGCTGCCCACCGCGACGCCGAGGTTTTCCATCCACTCGTCGGGCTCGAATCGCTGCTTGCTGAAGAACTCGAGCGCACCTATCGTTCGATCACCGACGCGTATGGGTAGGGCGAAAGCAGTCACGAGCCCCGCTTTGCGGGCGAGCGCCCCGCGTACGAACGTCTCCGACTGCGCGATCTCCGTGATCCATACCGGCTGCCCGGTCGCGAGCACTCGCCGTATCAACCCCGCCTTCTCCGGTTTGAACGTGATGCCGCGCACAGCAGCGACGAACGCCGCGATATCGCCGTCTTCGATGTTCCAGCTTTCCCGACACCGCAGCGCACCGTGGTGCTCGTCGAATATCCAGCGCGCCCCGCACGCCCAGCCGAGCGTCTCGCAGAAGCTGCGGATCATGCGTGGTATGGCGTTCTCTATGGCGTCCGAGTCTGCGAGCGCCCGCAGCATCGCGTGCTCGATCGCGTGGCGCCGCTCGCCCTGTTTGCGGGCCGTGATGTCGATGATCGTCCCGATGAGACCTGCAACCCGCCCTTCCGCATCCGTGTAGGTGGCCTTGCAGTAGAGCGCGTCGCGGACGACGTTGTCGCGAATGCGCAAACGGATTTCGTATTGCTGGCTGCCGGGCTCGGCCCAGAGCGCTGCGTCCATCAGCTCGTGCTGCTCGGCAATCGCCGGATCCTGCGGATAAAGGTGCGCGACCTTCTGCCCCAGGATCTGGTCGCGTGTCATGCCGAAGAAACGCTCCCACGCGCGATTCACGCCGAGATAGCGACCGTCCCGCGCCTTGAAAAACACCGGCACGGGTAACGCTTCGATGAGTTGCTGCGTGACGTGCTGCCCCGATGTCGCGCTGTCGTCGCGCGCTCGGGGCAAGTCGCAAACGGAATCGGCGTCGCCGCCTGCGCACTGCGTGATGGCATGCCTGTCGCTGACGTCGGGGAGTGATGTTTCCTGCGGCTCGTCCAAGACGATGGCCGCGCCAGCGCTCGCGTCTTTGTGCCGTCCTGCCATGCTGCTCCTCCCGGCTAGTGCTTCCCGGCACCTGGGTTTTTATTGTCCGCGGCAGTATCCGCGAATATAGAGTGCTTGTAAACGGGCTATTGCAGCGGAATGTAAATGCACGTAACTCTTACATGACAATGTAATTGCGGCAGCCGTAGACATGCAATTATGGGGCATCGCCTTATGCGAACCGCATCTTCGACACCCCGCCGATGGCTGCCGCCGCGCTGCCATCACGGGCCTGCGTCTGGACGTCCCGTCGGCTACGTATGCCGCCCGCCATCGCAGCCAACGCGGCCTATCGCGGCTTTTCACCCGTTCGTTAACGGAAACGCCACGTTCAAGCGCAGCCTGCGTCCGGGCATTGGAAATCCGATGAACTGCTCGTACGTTCGATTGAACACGTTGTCCATCGTCAGTGATACGCGCAGATCCCGGCGTGCGTATGACAAGCCTGCATCGATCAAATAGTCCGGCTGAAGATACAGTCCGCCCGTCGGTATGGACGAGTCGAATATCTTGCCGCGCCAGGAAACGTTGACTACTCCGCTCACGGCCTCGTTGAACGAATATGTCCCGCTCGCCGCTGCTCGCCATTTCGGGCGATTGCGCAACGGTGTCGCGCCGCTTGGAACCGTATAGGCAAGTCCGGTCGCGCTTGCTTGCGCACGCCATCGTCCGGCGCGAACCGAGCTGCTGTACTCGACGCCGCTAATATCGACCTTGTTTCGATTCACCAGCCGCGGCGGTGGGCCCGCGTCGAAATCCACGAGGTTGGTATATTCGGACCGGAACAGCGAGAGACGCTGCCCGAAGGACCGATGGGTCGCATACGCGACCTCCACCGTCCTGCTCGTTTCCGGCTGTAGGTTACGGTTCCCCACGATGGGATTGCCGAGAGCGAAGAAACTGGGCGGCTTGAATCCTGTGCCCACCATTATCTCGAGCCGGCTCTCAGAGCCAAGTCCATATGCCCCGCGGATGCGCACTGTAGTACGACTGCCGAACATGTCGATATTATCGGTGCGCACGCCAAGCTCGCCGATAAAGCGCTCGCCTGATCGATAACGCCCTTCGGCAAACACTGATCGCGTCTCCCGTTTAAGCGAGAAATCGCCAGGAAGTGCCGCTGGGCCGAAAAAAAGCGTGCTGTCGGAACTCGCGCGCTCCCGCGCATATTCGGCACCCGCGGCTACATCGAGCGGCAGCCGATCCGATGCTATCGACCATACTGCGCCAGCCGTCGAGTGACTGTAGTCGGTGGATGAGTCAGCTCGCGGCAGTCCAAAGGGATCTCTCAGCCCCGGCGCCACGCCGGGGGACAGTGTGCGCTCATCGTTCATGTAACCGCTGGTATAGAGCCGTATGCTTCCATTGCGCGCAGGCAGCTTTCCCTCGATGGACCAGACACTGGCGCGCGCATCGCGCAATTCGAGCGTACGCCGCACCGCGTGAAGAAGGCCTCCGCTGTCTTCGGGAAAGGCCGCGCTATTGCGCTCCTGTATCCTGAGGGCGGCTGACCACAGCGCATTTCCGGTCGAGCCGTTTACCTTGGCGCTCGCGGTCCGCAGCTTGCGATACCCGGCGCTCGTTCCTATTCCATCGTCGAGCGCTGAGCCCGATAGGGAGCCGAAGAGATTTCCCTCACGCCCGCTCAGCGAAGCATATGCACGCCGGTAACCACGTCCACCGACACCGGCGCCGACGTTGGCACCAACCCGGTCGCGAGGCCCTGTCACGAGATTCAGGACGCCAGCCATGGCGTCGCTGCCGTAGATCGACGAGGCAGCGCCCGGAATGAGCTCGACGCGCTGAAGCTCGTACGGATCCAATCCGGACAGATCGAATCCGCCCCCGCGGGCGTTGGTCGGGTCATTGATTTTCACGCCGTCGAGTATGACGGCGGTGTGGCTGGGGTCGGCGCCGCGCAAATACAGCGATGAAAATCCACCCGGTGCGCCGGCCTGATCGATGTAGCCGCTTCCGAGCGCCCGTAGCAGATCGGGGAGCGAAGCCGCGCTCCGCTCGGCGATGGCTGGTGCGTCGAGCACATTGCCAATCAGCGAACGGGAGTCCGCCGTGGAAGGCAGCCTCGAGCCAGTGACGATGATCGGGGCCAGGTGCGCAGTCGGCAGTTCCAGATCGGGCTGCGCCGCAGTCGCGCTGAAGGCGCTACAGAGCAGCGGTAAGACAAAGCGCCGGCTTTTCATTGGTTATTGGCCCGGCGTGGCGACCGCTAATGGCGACGAAGTGCGACGAGGTAATCGAGTATGTCGTTCAATTCCTCATCGTTGAGCGCTTGCTCGGAGAAGGACGGCATGGCGCCGAGGCCATGGCGCACCTGGAACCGCATCAGAAACTTCGGCAACGGCTTGTCGTTGATCGTAGGGGCAAGCCCCCCTTCTCCTCCGGTGTGACAGCGATAGCAGTATCGGTCGTAGAGCACTCGTCCGCGCTGAAGACGCGCGTCCTCGAGCGCCATGGGGCCAGCAATCGGCTCGCTGCGCCGCGCCGAGCCGCACCCAGTAAGCGCAATGCAGGACGCGCAGACTACTAAAGCCATGACCGCCCGCGTCGTCATCTCCTCGCCTCCCGTGTGATGCGCCAGATCACGCCCGTACCGGGTTGCGGATGTGCACCCTGCTTGCTTTGCAGCATCACGCCGAAATCGACCACGTATAAGGCCTGCCCACTCGGATCGAACCGCGCCGCTACGGGACGTTCCAATCCTCCGCCGCCGACCTTGCTCGCCGGACCGTTCTCCGGTCCTCTGTTCACCGCAAAGTCTTCGATGCGGCCATCCTTCGGTGAAACGCGGACAACACGGAAGCCGACCGGATGCATCACCTTGCCGGTCGTCGGCGACTCGTCCCCAAATTCGGCTATGAACGCCTCGCCGACGTGCCCGAATGCCGAAGAGCGTGAAAAGTCGAAGCCGTTCGACGAGGCATGAACGCCCAAGATGGCCACCGGCCGCGGCGGAGTGTTCGGATGCTGGGCGAGGAGCCGCTGCGGCTGTTTCTTACCAGGCGGCTTGAACCAGGGTTGCGTCAACGGTTGCCCGGCCGAAAAATCGGGCCAACCGTACCAGGTGCCGGGGACCACACGCCACAGGACGTCGGCAGCGCCCCACACCGGACGGCTGCCGCGATCGTCGTACCCGTTCTCGGTGAGGTACAGACTGCCGTCAGGCGCGAAGGCGAGGCCGAACGGATTGCGAAAGCCCCATGCGACGAGTTCCGGTTTGCCGCCAGTCGTCGGCACACGCATCACGGCACCGCTGCACGGGACTTCGCCCCTTATTACCTGCCCCCGACTGCTCGGCGTACCGAAAGGCAGGAATGCGCCGGTCATAACAGCGCCGCTCCCCTCCTTGCTCCTTACATCGCCGCTCTCGTAGTTGATCCCTTCCAGCGTGATATCCCGGCACGGCACATCGTGAAATTCCGGAAAGCGCTTGAGCCAGCCGAATTGAGCGTTGTCTTCGCCGACCACAGCGGAGTTCGTGGCCGTACCCTGTGCAAAATAGACCAGTCCATCGGGCCCGATCACCGGACCGTTGGTGTGGTGATCCCCTTTCCCGGGGAGGTTGTCCACCAGGGGAGTGATCTTGCCGTCGGCGGTGATGCGAAGAATGCGCCCTCCTTCCAGTTGCCCGCCTTCCGCGACATAAAAGGCGCCGTTGGAGTACGCGACACCCGTCCACGGTCCGTTCTTGCCTCCCCGGGCCACCTCCACGAGCTCACCGCCTTTTCCGACGCGAATCAGCCGCGGGACAGTGAACACCTCGCCGTATGCATATCCGGCTTCGACCACGAAACCATTCCCCGACTGATCGAACGCGATTCCCGTCGGAAATGTCAGTCCGCTCCCAACGATTTCTATGCGGTAGCCACCGGGAACGGCAACGTCTGCAGCGGCCAGTCGCCGCGGAGGCGCAAACCCCGTTTCTCCGCCACCCCGGGATGGCGAAAGCTCATAGCAACCCGAAATCGATACTGAGACAAGGAAAGAGATGAGCAGAAGCCGCAAACGGTGTGGCATGGGGGACTCTGCGGATACCGAGGCGCTCAAACGGCGAGCAAGCCGAATGCCGGCGTACTATCGGAACGAAGGAGATATCGGGGCATTGGTTGCCGTTCGCCGTGTTCCGCTTCAACTCCACACGGAAAGGAAAGGCGGCAGCGACGGCCGGGGAAACACGCCTCGTTCTCGGCGCATCTAATGGTTTGGTATCGCCGCACTTGAAAAGGAGGCATCCATGCGCACACCAGCCAGCGTTGCACGGCACCCGATTCACCCCATGCTCGTGCCTATTCCCATTGGCTTATGGTTGTTTTCTCTGTTCTGCGACGTGATGTACTTGTGGGGTAACGGAGACTCCGACTGGGCAATCGTCGCTTTCTATTCGGCAGCAGGCGGTATCG
>JBLNBW010000310.1:0-36727 GCA_050260255.1 Rhodospirillaceae bacterium
CGCGGCCGGGGCAGCTCAATTACGCCTCGTCGGGCAGCGGCGCCGCGGCGCACCTCTCCGCAGAGCTCTTTAAAAGCATGACGGGCGTGCAGATGACGCACGTGCCGTACAAGGGTGCCGCGCCTGCGTTGACCGACGTGCTCGCCGGACAATGCCAGCTCATCTTCGCGACGTCGCTGTCCGTGCAGCCGTATATCAAGACGGGCCGCTTGCGGGCGCTCGCAGTCACAACGGCAAAGCGCGCCCGCGCCAACCCCGAGCTCCCTACGGTCGCGGAAGCGGGGGTGCCGGGCTTCGAGGCGAATACCTGGCATGGCATCGTCGTGACGGCACATACGCCAGCCCCCATCATTACGAAGCTCAATGCCGAGGTGAACAAGGTGTTGCAGCGTCAGGACGTGCGCGAGCGCATCGAGGGCCTGGGCGGCGAAATACTCGGCGGCACGCCGGAAGAATTCGCGGCGTACATCAGGAGCGAGATACCGAAGTGGACGAAAGTCGTGAAGGACTCGGGCGCGCGGGCGGAATAACCCAATCTCGTAAGTAAACGAGTAACCAGTAACCAAGTTGCGTCAGGGAGACATGATGGTCAAGTGGCTGGGTGCGGTAGTGCTGACTGCGGCGTGCGCGATGGCGTCCGCAGCGGAGATCAAAGTACTGAGCGCAGGCGCGGTGGAACCGGGCCTGCACGCGTTCGCGGCGCTTGCAAAGCGCGAGACCGGACACGACCTCAAGATACAGTTCAACACTGCGCCGCAGATCGCGAAGCGGCTCGCCGCCAACGAGGTGTACGACATACTCATTTCGCCGCCTGCTGCGATCGACAATGCAGCGAAGGAAGGTAAAGTGATAGGGGATACGCGCGTGCCGGTGGGCCGCGTCGGTGCAGGCGTCATCGTTCGCACGGGGGCCGCCGTGCCGAACGTCGGGACGGTAGACGAGCTCAAGCAGGCGCTGCTCAAGGCGGACCACGTTGTCTACAACACCGCATCGACCGGTCTTTATCTCGACAAGCTGTTCGGGAAGATCGGCATACTGGACGACATCAAACCTAAGACCACGCGTTATCCCGACGGCGCATCGGTGATGGAGCACGTCATCAAGAGCAAGGGCAACGAGATCGGCTTCGGCGCCATTACCGAAATCCGCATGTACGAGGACAAAGGCCTCAAGCTCGTCGGGCCGCTGCCGGCCGACGTGCAGAACTATACGAGCTATCAGGCGGCGGTCATGACCGGCTCCTCGCAGCAGGATGCGGCGCGCGCCGTGCTGAAGCTGCTCGCTTCGCCGGCGGGCAAGGCTGCGTTCGTCAACGCCGGCGTCGAATAGCGAAAATGCGTGACTCGTGACCGGTGACTGGTGACCGGTTCAAGGCGTAGCTCGCGATCACCGGTCTAAGGCAATGACGATGCACAAAACACGAGTCACGAGTAACGAGTCACAGGTCACGCAGTTATGAACGTCAAAGTACTCAGCGCCGGCGCGGTGAAGCGCGGTGTGGCGCAGATCGCGAAGCAGTACGAAGCCGACAGCGGCAACGCGGTGTCGGTAGAGTTCGATACGGCGCCCAGCGTGCGCGAGCGCCTGCGAAACGGCGAGGCAGCGCACGTCCTCGTCCTGCCGCCTGCGATGCTGGACGAGCTCGCGCGCGAGGGGCGCATCGACAACGCACATCGCGCTCACATCGGCCGCTCACGCATGGGTCTGTTCGTGAAGCGCGGCGCGCCGCTGCCCGACATTGCCACGGTCGACGGATTCAAGCGTGCGATTCTTGCGGCCGACGCCATCGTATACAACACCGCTTCCAGCGGGCTGTACATGGAGCAGCTTCTGAAAAAGCTCGAGCTCTATGCGATGGTGGCATCGCGCATCATCAAAGTGAGCTCGGGCGCGGCGGTAATGGAGCAGGTCGCGGCACACGCCGGCAACGCGGTCGGCGCGGGCCAGCTCTCCGAGATTCGCGTCCAGCTCGACAAGGGCGTGGCAATTGCGCTCGCCGGTCCGCTGCCGGACGAGATCCAGAACGCGACGCCATACGATGCGGCGGCGACAAGGGGTGCCGAGAGACCCGCGCAGGCCTTGGTCGCTGCGCTCACCTCGGACGCGGCGAAGCAGGCCTTCGCTGCGACCGGCATCGATTAAGTCGACTTCGACTTCGTGGTCCTCAATCGCGAGCGCGGCGCGCCGCGATTTTTCGCGGTGAGAGGGACGGTCGCCGCGCTGGCCTTCAGCCCCCGCTGTATCGCATCCGCGCATTCGCGCAAGCGGCGCACGAGCTCCGGCCAGCGCTTTTCCTCCATGCGGCTCATGATCGCGGAGACGCTCACCCCGGCGATCGGTGCGCCGCTCGCGTCGTAGACCGGAATGCCGATGGCGCGCGCACCCGAGACCGAGCCGTCGTGGATCGCGAAACCGCGCCGTTGCGTCTGCTTTGCCATCCGACCGAGCTGCAGCGCGCTGGCGTCGTTGTACGCAGGGTAGCGTTCGCGATTGACGGCGAGCACCTCGCTGCGCTCGCGATCGTCGAGCGCCGCGAGTATGGCGAGGCTGCCCGCGCCGATGCCGAGCGGCCGCCGCGTGCCCACGTCGAGCGTGTAAGTGCGGATCCAGAACTCGCCTTCCTGACGATCGATGCAGACCGCATCGAAGCCGCTGCGCAAGGTGAGGAATGCCATGTCCCCGGTCGCATCGGCCAGCGCCCGCAAATGCGGTCGACACAAGGCGTCGAGCTTGACCGCCGGCGCTGCCGTGAGGCCGAGCTCGTAGAGCATCGGACCAAGGTGATAGTTGCGCGTGCGGGCATTGCGGACGACGAGCCGCTCACGCGCAAGACACTGCAGCAGTCGATGCACCGTCGGACGCTTGAGGCCCGTCATCTCGCAGAGATCCACGACGCGCAGGCCGGCGCGGTTGTGCGAGGCGAGGGTGCGCAGGACCGCCGCGGCGCGCTGGACGCTTTGTGTGCCGTCGGGCCTGCCGGCGGTCGGAAGACGAAGGGTCATGCGGCGCGCGATGATCAAATACTGGACATTAGCAGAGGGCGATCATAACCACTGCCCGGTCCGCTGTTCAATAATCGCGACCAGTACACCGCCGGAGGAGAATCACCATGGAACGACCGACGAGCGCGCTGCGCAGGCTGCTGGCGCGCCCCAAGCTGCTGCTCGCGCCCGGCGTTGCCGATGCGATGAATGCCCGCATCGTGGCGCACGAAGGATTCGAAGCGTTATATATGACCGGCAGCGGCACGGCCGCCGTCCGGCTCGGCATGCCGGACGTGGGGCTCCTTACCATGTCGGAGATGGTAGACAACGCGGGACGCATCGCGGAGGCGGCTGGCATACCGTTGATCGCGGACGCCGATACCGGCTACGGCGGACCCATCAACGTGATGCGCACCGTGCGCGCTTACGAGCGTGCCGGCGTGGCGGCGGTCCATCTCGAAGACCAGCAATGGCCCAAGCGCTGCGGCCATTTTTCGGGAAAGACCCTCATCCCGGCGGTCGAGATGGTGAGCAAGATCAAGGCGGCGGTGGATGCGCGCCACGACCGCGATTTCATCGTCATCGCGCGCACCGATGCTTATTCGGTGGAAGGCTATGAAGCCGCGCTCGAGCGCGTGGACCGTTACGTCGAGGCCGGCGCCGACATGGTGTTCGTCGAAGAGCTGCGCACCGTGGAGCAGCTGGCGGCGGTGCCCAAGCGCTATCGCGTGCCTGCCCTCTACAACATGGGCGGCAGCGGCAAAACGCCGTTGCTTTCCGCGGCGGAAATCGAGGCGCTGGGCTTCCGGGTCGTGATTTATCCCAACTTCATCATGCGTGCGCAGATTCATGCCGCCCAGGGCGTCCTGCGCGCGTTGAAGACGACCGGTTCGCTCGCAGGGGTGTTCGATTCGATGTCCGGGTGGGAAGAGCGCCATGAGCTCTTGCGCATGAGCGAAGTGCGCGAGCTGGAGAAGCGCTACGGCGTGGACGAAGCTGCGCGCGTCGGACTGGAGTCGTAACATGGGCCAGCCGCTTAGCATCTTCGAGAAGATCTGGAAGTCGCACACCATCGTCGAGGACGAAGGCGGGCAGACGCTGCTCTACATCGACTGGTTGCTCTGCAGCGAAGGCTCGGTGCACGCGTTCAACATCATCCGCCGCGAAGGCGTGAAGGTGCGCAGGCCGCGTCAGGTGTTCGGTGTCGCGGATCACTACGTGGCAAGCGGCGGGCCGACGCTCGCCGACGTGGTCGACGACGAGCGCCGCAACATGGTCCGTATCCTCGAACGCAATTCGGCTGAGGCCGGCATCCGGCTCTTCGGGATGGAACACCCCGAGCGCGGCATTCAGCACCTGCTCGGGCCGGAGCAAGGCCTGACACAACCGGGCGTCATCATTCTGTGCGGCGACTCGCACACTTCCACCCAAGGCGCGCTCGGTGCGCTCGCCTTCGGCATCGGCGGTGAGCTCGGCCATGCGCTCGCGACCCAGACCATCTGGCAGCGCAAGCCCAGTAAGATGCGGGTGCGGGTGGAAGGCGTGCGGCCGCGCGGCGTGTCGGCGAAAGACGTGATCCTCGCGATCGTGGCCAAGCTCGGCCATGGTGGCGCGCTGCAGCACGCGATCGAGTACGACGGCGAAGCGATACGTGCGATGTCGGTGGAAGAGCGCATGACGGTGTGCAACATGTCCATCGAAGCCGGCGCGCGGCTCGGCATCATCGGCCCCGACGAGAAGACGTATGAGTACGTGCGCAACCGTCCCTACGCACCGCAGGCGGGCGAGCAGATGGAGCGCGCCATCGCGTACTGGAAGACGTTGCCCACGGACCCCGGCACGGTGTTCGACAAGGAAGAGGTGATCGACGCGGCGGCGCTCGCGCCGATGGTGACGTGGGGCAACAGTCCCGAGAACGCCGTGCCCATCCACGGTGTGGTGCCCGATCCCACGAACGAGGCGGACGAGCAGCGCCGCACCGCGATGCTGCGCTCGCTCGAGTACATGGATCTCAAGCCGGGCACGCGCATGCAGGACATCCGTATCGATCAGGTCTTCATCGGCTCGTGCACGAACAGCCGCATCGAAGACTTGAGGGCTGCGGCCGCCGTCGTGAAAGGCAAGCGCGCGGTCGTGCCGGCGCTCGTCGTGCCGGGCTCGACGCCGGTGAAGCGCCGCGCGGAAGCGGAAGGGCTCGACCGCATTTTCAAGGACGCGGGATTCACCTGGGGCGAAGCCGGCTGCTCGATGTGCGTCGGCATGAACGGCGACCAGGTGCCTGAAGGCAAGCGCTGCGCGTCGACGTCCAATCGCAACTTCCGCGGACGGCAGGGCCGTGGCAGCCGCACGCATCTGGTCGGACCGGAAATGGCGGCAGCCGCTGCGCTCACCGGCCGTCTTACCGACATCCGCGAACTGTAAGAGGATCGCATGGACAAATTCGTGCATCTCACCGCGATCGCCGCGCCGATCGACATGGACAACGTCGACAACGATCAGGTGATTCCCGCGCGCCTCATGAGAAAGCAGCGCGACGAAGGCGGTTACGGCAAGTATCTGTTCCACGATCTGCGCTTCGAGGCAGACGGCAGCGAAAAGGCCGATTTCGTGCTGAATCGCGCCCCGTATCGCGCGGCGAAGATCATCGTCGCCGCACACAACTATGCGTGCGGCTCGTCGCGGCTCGGCGCGGTCTACACCCATTACGACTACGGCATCCGCTGCGTCATCGCGACGAGCTTCGGCGACGTATTCTTCAACAACTGCTTCAAGAACGGCATTCTGCCGATACGCCTTTCCGCGGAGACCACTGCGGAACTGCGCCGGCAGCTCCATGCTTTGCCCGGCGCGACGCTCACCGTCGATCTGCCGTCGCAAACCGTGGTCGACACGCAAGGCCGGGAGCATCCATTCGCGGTGGACGCGTTCGGCAAGCGCTGCCTGCTGGAAGGCTTGAGCGACATCGCATTGACGCTCGAGCGCGAAGCCGAGATCGCGGCGTTCGAGGCAGGACACCGACGTGCGTTCAGCTGGCTGCCGCTGTAGAGAGGATGACGATGCGACGATTCAAAACTTACGATGTCTGGACTGCCGTTCTCGCGGCTATCACCGTCTTTTGCGCGTTATCGTCGTCGACTGCGGCGGCACAAACGTATCCGGTGAAGCCGATCCGCATTATCACGCCGACCGGCGCCGGCGGCTCGCTCGACACCATGGCGCGCGTGATCGCGCAAAAGCTCGCCGAGGCGTGGGGGCAGCAAGTCATCGTCGACAACCGGCCGGGGAGCGGCGGCATGATCGGCGCCGGCATGGCGGCGCGGTCGGCGCCGGACGGTTACACCGTGCTCGCGGCGTCCAACGGCAATCTCGCCACCACCCAGGCGCTGTACAAGAACGTTCCGTACGATCCGGTGAAGGATTTCTCGCCCGTCGTGCTTACCGTGTCGAATCCTTATGTCCTCGTGACCCATCCGTCGCTGCCGGTGAAGAACACGCGCGAGCTGATCCGGCTCGCGAAGACGAAGCCCGGCGCGATCAACGGCGCCTCGTCGGGCAACGGCTCGACGCCGCATCTCGCGCTTGCGCTGCTGAACGACATGGCGCGCATCAAGATCACGCACGTGCCGTACAAGACTTCGCCGGCCGGACTCGCGAGTGTGGTGAGCGGCGAGACCTCGGTGATGTTCACCGGCGTGGTCTCGGCGATCGGACTCATCTCGGCCAACCGCGTGCGGGCGCTCGCGGTGGCGAGTGACAAGCGCGTGCCGGTGCTGCCCGACGTGCCCACGGTCGCGGAAGACGGCGTGCCGGGTTATGAGGCGAGCAACTGGGCGGGGCTGCTGGTGCCGGCCGGGACGCCGCGCTCCGTGATCGACAGCTTGAACGGCAGCACGCTGAAAATTTTGCGCATGGCGGAAGTGCAGGATGTGTTCCGCAAGCAAGGACTGGAACCGGTGGGCGGCACACCCGAGCAGTTCGCGCGCTTCATCAAGAGCGAAATCGTGAAGTGGACCCAGGTCGTACGCAGCTCCGGCGCGACGATCGACTGACACCGTCGCATACGCCCGGTTTTAGTCGGAGCCGGTATGGGCCTTGCAGCATGCAGGGTGCGAGCGTCCCCACGGATGCGTGGGGCGATTCGCACGCCGGGCGGCGACTGCCAGCGGCTTTCGACAGACCGCCCGGCTACCGACAGCTGCTCCAATGGTCGACACCTCATCTACCGACATCCCGCGCGTCGATGTGCGCGATGAAGCGCAATGCCGTTATTGGTGCCGCCGCTTCGGCGTGAGGCCCAAGGATCTCAAGCGCGCGGTGCGAGCGGTCGGCAGCAATCCCATCGACGTCGAGAGCTACTTCGGCCCGGGCAAGACCGGCCCCAACGACGCATCCCACTGGCGTGCCACCAGCGGGCTGTAACGCCCGCGCTTCTTAAGGCGGCGTCGCACCAGGCCCTTTGCTAGAATCCGTCGGCGGTGCATCAACCGCTGCCGGAATAGCTCTGTGCCCGACCGTACCCGCGCTGCACTGAAATCTTTACTGTCCGCGATGCAATGGCACGACGCGCCGCTCGATCGGCTCGGCCTCACCGCCCACGGCAACGTACTCCCCACCACCCTACCGATCGCTCCCTGCGCGGCGGCCGTACTGTCGGCGACCGGGCTCGCCGCCGCCTCGCTGCACCAGCTCCGCGGCAACGCGCTGCCTGGGGTGCAAGTCGATCTGCGCCGCGCGGCGCTCGCGACCGCGAATGCCGACTATCTGCGCGTCGATGGCAAAGTCGTGAAGAGCTGGGATTCGATCACCGGCTACTATCGCGCGGCGAACGATTGGGTGTATCTGCACGGCAACTTTCCGCATTTGCGCGACGGCCTGCTGCAGCTTTTCGACACCGGCGATGATCGTGCTGCGCTTGCGCAAGCCGTGTCGCGATGGCGAGCCGAGGACATCGAGCGCGAAGCCGGTGTGCGCGGTCTGTGTGCCGTACGCGTGCGGCGACGTGAGCTATGGGCGGCGCATCCGCAGCATCGCGCCGCACTGGCCGGCCCGGTAATCAGCATCCGCCGCATCGGCGACGGCCCGCGGCAGCCGATGTCACCCGCCGAGCGCCCGCTGTCGGGTATGCGGGTGCTCGATCTGTCGCGCGTGATCGCAGGGCCTATGGTGGGCCGCACGCTTGCCGAGCATGGCGCGACGGTCATGCTCGTCACTTCGCCGCGCCTGCCCTCGCTGCAGCCGCTCGTCATCGACACCGGCTTTGGCAAGCTGTCCGCCTCGCTCGATTTGCACGACGAGCGCGATGCGCAACGGCTGCACGCGCTTGCCGCGGATGCCGATGTGTTCGTGGACGCTTACCGGCCAGGCGCGCTCGCGCGCCTGGGATACGGGCCGGATGTCCTCGCACAACGCCGTCCCGGCATCGTCTACGTCTCGATCTGCGCTTTCTCGCAGGCGGGACCGTGGGCGCCGCGCCGCGGGTACGACACGCTGGTGTGCGCAGCCACCGGATTCGGCTATGCCGACAGCAACACGCCGCAGCGTCTGCCATGCCAGCCGCTCGATTATCTGACCGGCTATCTGGGCGCGTGTGGCGCGATGGTTGCCTTGCGCAGGCGCGCGATCGAGGGCGGCTCGTGGCACGTGAGCCTTGCGCTGGAGCGCACGTCTGCATGGCTGTGGGAAATGACCGACGCGTTGGCACGCGAGCCGGACGCGCCCGTGTCGAAGCCGACGATGGAAGAGGTCGACGATCTCTGCGCGGTCACGCCGTCCGCGTTCGGCGAGCTGCAGCACTTCACGCCCATGATCGACATGCCGGGCGCGCAGCCGCGGTGGCCTCGCGCGCCGGTACCGCTGGGGAGCGATCCGCCAGAGTGGCCGTGACGCGCCGGCGCGTGTCCTCGTAGATTCTTGCAGTCGGATCCCGTTATCTGCCGAACAGACCCCGCAACGAGTCTTCGATGGCTTTGCGTCCCGGTGAGCCGGTATCCTTCGGCGCATCGCTTGATCCAGCGCGCCCGCCCAGACGCTCCTCGAGTTTCTTCGTGACGGTCTCCTCGATTTTCTGACGCGCCGTGTCGGTGACCATCGCACCGAAGTCCAGCCGGTACGAGGGCGAGGTAAACGGTCCGCTCACGTGTACCGGCACGGTGATGCCGCGCAGATCGGTGCGCTCCTTGCCGCCTTGCCCGGCCGTCGTCGCGACTAGCGATGCCTTTACCGTGTAATCGAGCGTGTCCTCGCCGATGTTCACGCTGCCAGCGCCGCCGATGCGCAGCAGCGGGGACTTGACGCTGAGATCGTTGTTGCGCGCAACACCGTTGCTTATGTCGAACGTCGCCGTGAGCTCCGAAAAATCGGTGCGCTGCCGCGTATCGCTCTGCTGCTGCGTGGCCTGTCCCTTGAGATTCGTGAGCATGCCTTGCGCCTTGCGGATGGAACCGGCGATGTCTATGCCTTTGATCGCGCCGTCGTTGAGCTTCACGGCGGCCGAGCCGTTCAGCGCCTTCTTGAGCGCGCTCACCGTATTACCCTGCGTCGTGATGTTGACCGAGACATTCCCTTTTCCTTCCAGCGTGTCGGTCTCGGCGAGGTCGCGCAGCAAGGGGCCCACCTGCACGCCGGTGAGCGTTTGCTTCACTGCAAACGCGGGCGTTGCCGGGGCTGCGTTGATGCTCACGCTGCCGGACAGGGCACCGTCGTACAGATTCGCGGACACCGGATTGAGATCCACACGACCGCCGTTCGCCTTCACGTCGACGCGCACGCGCGATGCACGAATGTTGGTGGTTTTCAGCGCGCCGACGCGCAATGCGCCGTTCGCGCGGATGTCGCGCAACGCGGTGAGATCCATCGGTTCCTCGGCGCCTTTCGGCGGGGCCTTGCCAGCCGGAGGTTTATCGCCGCTTTTCGCTTTCGCGGGCGAGCTCGCATAGCGGTCGAGATCGATCTGATCGACGTCGACGTCGAAATCGAGCGCGAGCGGCGAGAAGTGCGCCACGGCGACTCGAGCCTTCATCGTGCTGTCGGCAATCTTGCCCGCGATATCCGCTTGCGCGCGCTGCTTCGCGCCGTCGACGCTTGCACTGCCGGCAAGCTCGCCCATTGCGCTGCCGCCGGGAAGCTTGGGGGCGGTGATCGTCACGCTCGCTCTGAGCTGCGGCAGCGCGAATTGCTTGCCCTCGACACTCCCCGTCAATGGCGAGGCGATTTTCGCCTTCACGGTCTGATCGCGCTGCTTGCGATCCAGGTCGATACTCATCGCAGGCGAGCGGAAGCTTCTCGCGGTGCCTTCGATCGTCGGCAGGCTTGCATTGAGCGTCGTCGTACCTTCCGGGGCAGCGATGCCGAGTGTGAAAAGGATCTTGTCGCCCGTCGCCTTGTCGGTCGTCATGACGAGCTTGGGCGCATCGAGCTTCGCTCGGAGCTTTTCCTTGCCGCGCATGCCGGTGCCGCCGACGGTGAGTTTATCGGCCGAGAACTCGTTGCTCTTCAGATTGGCCGACACGGTGCCCGCTGCCTTCGCATCGAGATTCGTCAGGTCCGCCGCCTGACCTTTCACTTCCAGAGACAGGCCCTCGAGCTTGTACGATTGCCTCTCCAGGTTGAACGTTGCGGTCGTCTTGCCGTCGAGCGTGACATCGAGCTTGGGCTGGTTGCTGCGGGCAGTGGTCTTGAGCTCGATTTTGGTCGGCACATCGGGCGTAATGCGGCCGGTCTTCAGCGTAAGCCCGGAGAGCGCATACCGCGCGCCGGTCGTATCGTCACGATATTCCACGTCCGCGTTGTCCAGCGCGACATGAGCGATATCGAACTTCACCTGCTGCTGCGGCTTGGACTCCTTCGGCTCTTCCTTGCCGAGCAGATCGTCCACGTTCGTCGCACCTCCCTTCCCGCGCACGATGCTCGCGCGCAGTCCCTTGATCGTGAGCTCGTCGACCACGTAGTTGCGCGACAGCAGCGGTATGACCTTGAGCGACACGCGCGCGCTTTCCATGGCTGCAAACGGCTTGTCGCTGTTGGGCTCGGAGAGCGACATGCGACCGACTTCGGCTCCGATGCTGGGCCAGAAGGCAAGCCGGATATCACCGTCGAGCCGCAGCGTGCGCTGGGTTTTCTCCTTTACCAGGGCAATGATCTGGGGCTTGTAGGCATTGGGATCGAAGGTGGCGGCGAAATAGGCGACGCCAGCTGCCACCAGGACCGCGAGGGCAGCCACCGCGGCCAGGACGTATTTCAGCGCTTTCATGTCGGCGATCGAAACGGCTGAAGAATGAAAAGCTCAGTTTACGCCCGTTGTCACGAGCGCTCGATGTGGCGTACCGTCAGCGAGGGCAAACCGGGTCTCACCTCAACGGCGGATCGTTGCGTGGGGATGTGCGCCTCGTGCTCGATGCGTAACTGCAGTGCGATGTCATCCTTGAGAAATTGCGCGAGCTCGGCCGGCGTGGAGGCGACGGCGACTAGACCGAACTCTTCGAGGCGTCGGTGCATCTTGGACGCTTTTACCGCCTTTGCGATTTCTTCCATGCGATTCACCCGGTCTCCGGACGTATGGGCCGGAAACCATAAACCGTACCAGCCCGTCATTTCGACTTGCGGCAATCCTTGTTCCTTGAACGTCGGCAGATCGGGCAGCACGGGCGCGCGCTGACGGCCCGTGAGCGCGATGGCGCGTACGCGGCCATCGCGGATATAAGGCTGTACCGCCACGGTTGCATGATGTTGCCGAAGCCGCTGATCGATGCGAAATCGCGTTGCCCGTCGTAGGGCAGCCGTGCAAAGCCGGCCAGTGCTGCGGTTGCTGTCGTCGCGTATGCGATGAGCGGGTGTTGTTTGCGGCCTGTTGCTATGCATCAGGACTGCATGTCGAGCAGCTTCTCCGCATTGCCGCCCAGGATGGCGATCTTCTGTGCATCGGAGAGCGACGTCGTCGCCATGACGTGATCGACCGGGTGCTGTTCCCAGGGAATCGGGTGATCGGTGCCGAGCACGACCTGGCTCGCTCCCACCTGCGCAACGAGATGGCGCAGCGCCTCCGGCGTGAATACCAGCGCGTCGAAGTAGAGCTGATTCAAATACTCCGTCGGCTTCTTCTTCAGCACGATGTTGGGGTTGCAATTCTGCGGCGAGACGAAGCAGCCGTGATCGGAGCGCGGCGCGTAGGAGCCGAGATAGCCGCCGCCGTGCGCGGCGCACACCTTGAGGCGCGGAAACTTGTCGAGCGTGCCTTCGAAGATGAGATGCGATAGTGCGATCGTCGTGTCGAGCGGGTTGCCGATCACGTTCGACAGCCAGCCGTTGCCGCGGAAGCGTTTCGCCAGCTCCGGCGTGCTTTGCGGATGGATGAACAGTGTTGCCCCCAGCTCCTCGGCCTTCGCCCACACGGGATGGAACTTCGGGTCCGCGAATTCTTCGCCGGCCACGCTGCCGCCGATCGCGGCGCCCTTGAGCCCGTACTTCTTCACTGCCGTTTCGAGTTGGCGCACGGCGAGGTCCGGAAACTGCAGCGCGAGCGAAGCGAAAGCGGCGAGGCGGTTCGGCTGCTTGGCGCACAGGGCGGCAAGCGCTTCGTTCTGGATTGCAACCGCCTTCTCGGCGAGGTCGCGGTCCTTGCGATACCACCAGGGATTGATGCTCAGCACCTCCATGTCGATGCCTTGAGCATCCATGCCCGCGAGCCGCTCCTCGAGCACGATGTTCATCTGCTCCGAGCCGCGGGTGCGGCCGTACATCGCCTTCATTTCGTCCGGCGGCAGGAGCGCGAGCGCCTCGGGGATCAGGCAATGCGCGTGCACGTCTATGGTCTTCACGCGCTTGCCGCTCACCATGACGGGTAGGCGCTTGCCGGTGGGCTTCTGCTGCGCGCGAGCCGCAGGCGTGCCGAAAATGCTGCAGCCGGTGAAGATGACGCCTGCGGATGCGGCGGCATTGCGGATGAATTTCCGGCGTGTGGTCATGTTCTGCTCCTCCCTGACTGTCAGCTTGCCCTGCGGGGACTCAGGCGCCGGGTACCCATGCCGTCGGGGCCATCTCGCGCACGTCGCTCATTACTTCCACCACGGCCGGTTTGTTCATCGCGAACGCGTCCTGCAACGCCGCCTTGATATCGCCGGGCTTTTCGACCCGAATGGCGCCGCAGCCCATCGCTTCGGCGACCTTCGCGAAGCTGAAGTCCGCGCGGAACTTCCACAGCTCGTCGGATTTGCCGTGCATGTTGCCGCCGTAGTTGCGGTTGAGCGACGGAAACTCCTGGCTCAGCGCGCCGTTGTTGTTCACGAGCACGACGAGATTGATGCCGTAACGCAACGCGGTCTCGAGCTCGGTCAGGTGGTAGTACATGCCGCCGTCGCCGGTGAAGCACAGCACCGGCCGATCCGGCAGCGCGCATTTGACGCCCATGGCGCCGGGCAGCCCCCAGCCCAGCGAACCCGCGCAGCGGATGTAGCGTTGGCCCGGGTGCTTGAGGTCGATCATCTGGCTCGTCCACATGCCGGCGTGTCCCGTGTCGGAGACCACGACGCCGTTCGGCGGCAGGATGTCGGCGATCTCTCTGCAGATGCGCGCCGGATCGATAGGGACCGCATCGGAGTTGCGCTTGCGGTCGGCCTTTTCACGCCATTCCGCCACGAGCTGCTGCACACGCGACACCCATTGCGCCGTGTGGCCGTCGTTCGCTCTGCACGCGTCGATGAGCTTGCGCAGCGTCACCTTGGCGTCGCCGAGCAGTGCGACCCGGGTCGGATAATTCCTGCCGAGCTCCGCGGGCTCGATGTCGAGCTGTATCACGGTCGTGCCGGGGCGTATCAAGGTCCAGTTGCCGGTGACCATGCCGCCGCCGGGACTGCCGATGAAGAACACCAGATCCGCTTCGTGCACCGCGCGGTTCGCGCATTCGCGTGAATACGTGCCCGACACGCCCACTGACAGCGGATGCGTATCGAGTATGGTCCCTTTGCCGTTGAGGGACGTGACCACGGGTATCTGGAGCTTCTCCGCGAGCTCGACGACTTCGCGTTGCGCCTGCGAGGCGATGACACCGCCGCCCGCGATGATCACCGGCTTCTTCGCTTGTGCGAGAACGGCGGCCGCTTCCTGTACGCGCTGCGGCTCAGGCTCCGGGCGGAAAGGCGGAACGCGTGTGAACTGATCTTCGACGATGGCCTCGGCATCGCAATCGCCGAGCGGAATCTCGGAGAGCCTGCCCGCGAAACGCAAATGGACCGGACCCGGCATGCCGGACGTCGCATCGCGGAACGCCTGCCGCATGAGATCCGGCACGCGGGCCGGACTGTCGACGTTGTAGTTCGCTTTGGTGACGGCGTTGAATTGATCGAAGTCTTCGACTTCCTGGTACGCGTGGCGATAGCGCGAGGAGGGCGCAGGGCCGCCCGAGATCGCGACCACTGGCGAGCGCGCCATGAAGGCATCGCGCAGGCCGGAAGCAAGATTCGAAGCGCCTATGGGCTGGGCCATGCATACGCCGGGACCGCCGCGCGCACGCGCGTAGCCGTCCGCCATGTAGCCCGCCGCTTTCTCGCTGTGCGCGACGACGCGCGTAACGCCCATGCCTTCCATCGCGACGAGCGCCTTGGATACGACCTGCGGCACATAAAAGACGTGCGTGAGGCCGTAGCCCTTGATGATTTCGGCGAACAACTGCGCGCCATTCGTTTTTGCCATGATGCTTCTTCTCCCTGTCGATGCAGCCGCTACTCCGGCTCCACGCCGGCCATCTTCAAGTACTTTTCCATCTCCGGTGCTTCGTTGCGGATCATGTCCAGCATGCGTTCGGGTGTGGTGTGCACGGTGAACACGCCGAGTTCCGTGAAGCGTTCTTTCACTTCCGGGCGCTGGATCATCTGCGCCATTTCGCCATTGATGCGCTCGATGATGGCGGCCGGCGTGCCGCGCGGCGCGGCGAGCCCCCACCATTGCTGTGGAAACGGCTCCGTGATGCCCGATTCGGCCATGGTCGGCACATCGGGTATTGTCGGCGAGCGCTCCGGCGTCGTGACTGCGACGCCGCGCAGGCGTCCGGACTTGATGTGCGGCACCGCGGGCACCATGTCGGAGAACGACAGCTCGATGTGGCCGGCGATGAGGTCGTTGATCGCGAGCGCGCCGCCCTTGTACGGGACGTGTACGAGCTTCACGCCCGTCGCCGCCTTGAACACTTCGCCGATGACGTGGGAGGTCGTCCCTTTGCCGCCGGAGCCGAAGTTGAGCTGTCCGGGCCTAGCCTTCGCGAGCGCGACGAATTCCTTCACGGTGCGCGCCGGGAGCGACGGATGGAGCACCATGACGGGTGCTGCGCTTGCGATCACGGTGATCGGCGCGTAGTCGTTGAGCGGATCGTAGCCGAGGTTTTTGTAGAGAAAACGGTTCGTGACGAGCGAGCCTTTGGCCGTGAGCAGCAGCGTGTAGCCGTCCGCCGGTGCACGCGCCGCGGCTTCATGTCCGACCTTGCCCGCGGCGCCCGGGCGGTTCTCGACGACCACCTGCTTGCCCAGGCTTTCGGTGAGGCGCTGCGCGACGATGCGGCACATCGTGTCCGTCGTGCCGCCGGGCGGGAAGGGCGCGATGATACGTATGGGTTTTGCGGGATACGACTGTGCAAAAACGAACAGCGGCGCGAGCAGCAGAACGGTCGGCCAGGCCCTCTTGGCACTCATGTTTCTCTCCTCCAGTCGAGCTGCTTTACTTCACGAGGCCGAGGAACGCCATCACTTCCTTCATCTCGGCATACTGCTTGTCGAGGTAGCGGCGCATCTCCGCCGCGCCGCGGAAGGCGATGTCGAGCTGGTTTTTCTGCGCGAAGGCAGCGAACGCGTCGGTCGTCGAGAGCTTGCGCATCACGTCCTCCCAGTACGCCGTCTGCTCGGCACTCAGCATGGGAGCACCGATGACGCCGCGCCAGTTGTCGAACACGCCGGGGTAGCCGAGCTCGGCCCAGGTCGGCACGTTGGCGAAGGGCGCGCCCAGCCTTTTTTCCGCGCCCACCGCGATCATGCGCAGCTTGCCGCTCTCGACGTGCGGCAGCAGCGAGGCGGAGCTCGTCGAGATGATGTTGACGTGGCCGCCCAGTATCGAGGTGAGCGCATCGCCGGACGAGTTGTACGCGACGAGCTTCACGCGCTTCATGTCCACGCCGGCCGCCTTTGCCGGCAGGCCGAAAGCGAGGTGATGCGTGCCGCCGACGGCGCTCGACAAGGCGATGCTGTAGGCCTCGGGCTTGGTGCGCAGCGCATCCATGAGTTCCTTACCGTTCTTGATGGGCGAATCGGCGGGGACGGCGAATGCGATGCTCTCGGTGAGCAGCAGCGCGATGGGCGTGAAATCGCGGTAGGTGACCGGCAGGTGACCATTAATGTGGCCCGCGAGGATGTTGGGCGAGGTGATGGATAGATAGTGGCCGTCGCCGCGCTTTTGCATGAGATACGCATAAGCGACCGCATGCCCGCCGCCTGCGCGATTGACCACGCTGCTCGAGGTGCGCACGAGCTTCATGTCCTGCCACATCATCTGCACCGTGCGGCCCATGATATCGAGCGATCCGCCGGCGCCGGCGGGCACGATCAATTCGACGTGGCGTTCGGGAGCCCACGCGGCAGCGGCAGCGACGGTGGGCAGACTGACAACGATGGCGACAACGGCGGCACTGACGAAACGGCGTAACGCGATGCGTGACATGGACCCTCCTCCCTTTGGTGTATGGTCCTGCGGCTGCGTACGGCTGACGGACAGTCGTCGCTAGCGTAGCCGACGGGAGGGAGATGCGGCAATAGTCCGGCGCGCTTCCGGCGCGGCCGCATGCTATAAAGACACACTACATGAAGGGAGGAGGCACGATGCGACCCACCGCGATCGACCTGCACGCTCACTGGTATCCGAAGGAATGGATCGCGCTGCTCGAGCGCGACGGTCCGGGGCATGGCGGCAGCGTAAGCCGCATGAAAGGCATGACGCACATCTCGGGCGGCGGCATCGCGAACGCCATCGACGACAGTTTCATCGATCTCGACTTGCGGCTGCAGAAAATGGATGCGGCGAAAGTCGATGTGCACGTGCTCTCGCTCACCGCTCCCATGGTGCACTGGGCGCCGCCCCAGCTCGGCCTCGCACTGGCGCAGTGCTACAACGATGCAGCGAGCGCGGCGCACCGCCGTCATCCTACGCGTTTCTACGGCGCCGCGGCCTTGCCATGGCAGGCGCCGGACTTGGCCGTGCACGAGCTCGAACGCTGCGCACACCTGCCCGGCATGCGCGCCATTTATCTCGGCACGAACATCAACGGCACGGAGCTCGACGAGCAGGCGCTGTGGCCGGTGTATGCAAAGGCCGAGCAGCTGGGCTGGCCGATACTGCTGCACCCGCTGCGCACCATAGGCCCCGACCGCACCGCGCGGTACTACCTCAAGAACCTGCTCGGCAATCCGTACGATACCGGTGTGGCGGCCGCGCATCTTATCTTCGGCGGCGTGCTCGATGCATTCCCCAGCCTGGAAGTGATGCTGCCGCATGCCGGTGGAACGCTCATCGCCCTGATAGGGAGGCTGGATCATGGCACGCGCGTGCGGCCGGAGCTCGAGCACATGACGAAGCTGCCGAGCGAGTATCTCCGGCGCTTCACCTACGACACCATCAGCCATAACGACCAGCTCACGCTCAATCTCGTGCGCATGGTGGGCGCCGATCGCGTGACGCTGGGCAGCGATTACTGTTTCGACATGGGCTACGAGCAGCCGGTGGACGTGATCCAGCGGCTCGATCTGCCGCAGAGCGAGCGCGATCTGATGACAGGGGGCAACGCCGCCCGCCTCATCGGCCTTCGCTGAGCGGCCGCGCGCAACGACTCATTCCGGCAATACCGGATGCCGGTCCACCCAGCGCGTCGCCTTCTCGTAAGCATGGGCCACGCGATAGATCAGCGCTTCGCTGAATGGGGCACCGACGATCTGCATCCCGAGCGGCAATCCCGCCTTGGAAAATCCCACCGGCACCGAAAGCGCTGGGCTGCCGGTGACATTGAACGGCGCGCGCGCCTGTCGGCCGTACGTGTATTCGATGGCCTGTGCGTCGTCGATGCGGCACGCCGGATCCATCGCGCTTGCCGTAACGATCACGTCGACGTCGGCGAACAACGCGTGGAAGCGTGCGGCGAGCTTCGTGCGCAGCCGGGTGGCATTGACGTAATCGGCGGCACGTACGAATGCGCCGGTCATGATGCGCTCGCGCGTCAAACTGCCGTAATCCTGCGGGCGTTCCTGCAGCCAGCGTTCGTGTATCGCATACGCTTCGCTCGTCATAATGGTGCGGTTGCAGGCGGCATACTCGGTGAGCGGCGCCGTCTGCACTTCGCGTACTCCAGCGCCCAGCTCTGCAAGCACTTTCACCGCCGCCTCGATGCCGTCGATCATTTCGGCGTCGGCCTCGATGTCGCGCGTGTAGAAGTGGCGGATGACGCCGACGCGCAACCCCTTTACGCCGCGCTCCAGTTCTTCGGTGTAACGGCCGGCGCGCGCGACGGCGCTCGCTGGATCGAGCGGATCGTGTCCGGCAATCAGATCGAGCACGATGGCGTTGTCACGCACGGTGCGCGTGAGCGGACCGACGTGATCCAGGGAAAACGCGAGCGGCAGAACGCCGCGTCGGCTCACCAGACCGTAGGTGCCCTTCATGCCGACGACACCGCACATCGTCGCGGGATTGCGTACTGATCCTCCCGTGTCCGTTCCGATCGCGACCGGCAGGAAGCCCGCCGCGGTCGAGGCACCGGAGCCGCTCGACGAGCCTCCGCAAAAGTGATCGCGGTTCCATGGATTGCGAGCCGGCGGCCACGGGAGATCGAAGCACGGTCCGCCGATGGCAAACTCGTGCGTCGAGAGCTTGCCCATGAAGACACCGCCGGCGGCGCGAAGCTTCTGGGTTACCGGCGCGTCGGAGGCGGCGACGTTGTCGGCGAGAATCTTCGAATGCGCCGTGGTCGGCAGACCGGCGTAATCGATGATGTCCTTGAGGCCGTAGGGCACGCCGTGCAGAGGGCCACGCCAGTTGCCGCGCACGATGTCGCTTTCGGCACGGCGCGCGTCTTCCAGCGCAATGTCCGGCGTAAAGCGCAGAAACGTGTTGAGGCTTCCGTCGTGCTGTTCGATGCGCGCGATGAGGGCTCGGACGTACTCGATGGGAGAAAGCTTTTTGGTGCGTATCAGCTCCGAGGCCTCTGACAGGGTGAGGAAAGGGAGGTCGGTCATATCGGTTACTAACGATCGAGGCGGTACACATGCGCCGGCTCGTCGGCAGGCGTGAGATCGCGCGTCGGCAGTGCGGCGCGTCGCGATTGCGCGATTTTGGTTGCGTGCAGCAACTGCTGCAGGTGTTCGTTCGTGAGCCGCGTTAGCCCGGCGTCAGCCGCCATGCGGCGCACCTGCTCCAGCGTGATGTCGTTTGCCATGTATCCTCCTTCGCGGTCCGCGGCGCATGGTATGCGGCCGGTCGGCACTTGAACGATCATAGCATCCGCGGCTATGCTCGTTGCCGAGGGCCATTTCCAAGGCCACGTCGGAGGAGATTCCATGAATTCGCGCACCCGTGCCGTCGCCGCGTGCATGTTGGCATCCATCGCTGTCGCTACGGCCGCATCGGCGGCAGCCCCGTGGCCGGACAAGCAGATACGGGTGATCGTCCCCTGGGCGCCGGGCGGCAGCACGGACATCGTGGGACGCATACTTTCGGCGGAGATGCCCAATACGCTGAAGCAGCAGGTCATCATCGACAATCGCGCGGGCGGCGGCTCCATCGTCGGAATGCAGCTCACGGCTGCGGCGCCACCTGACGGCTACACCTTCATGCTGACGTCGACGGGATATGCGCACCTCATCCAGAAGGCGAACGTCGATCTCGTCGCCTCCTTCGAGCCGGTCGCGATGGTGGGCACTGCGGACAGCGCGCTCGTGGTCCATCCCGCGCTGCCGGTGAAGACCGTGAAGGACTTGATCCAGCTCGCGAAGAAGAAGCCGGGGCAGCTTCTTTATTCGTCCTCCGGCATAGGCGGCTTCCCGCACATGAACACGGAGCTCTTCAAGTTGAAGACCGGCGTCGATCTCGTACACGTGCCGTTCAAAGGCGGCGGCCCCGCGATCGCCGACACCGTCGCGGGCAATACGCAGATCCATCTGGGATCCATTCCCACGGAAATGGCGTTCATCAAGGCGGGCAAGCTCAAAGTGATCGCGGTCGGCGGCAGAAAGCCGAATCCCGCGTTGCCCGGCGTGCCGCTCATCAAGGACACGGTGCCCGGATATGAAACCTATATCTGGTACGGTTACTTCGCGCCGAAGGGGACGCCCGCGAGCATCATCTCGCGCATGCATGCCGCCGTGACGGCCGCGGTGTCGAATCCGAACGTGGTGAAGAAGCTCGACGATCAGGGCGTGGAAGTCGAAAAAATGAGCAGCGCCGAGTTCGGCAAGTTGATGAAGAGTGAAACCGACAAGTGGCTGGAGGTGATCAACGCCGCCGGCATCAAGGGCGAGTGATCGTCGGCGAATCAGCTCCAGCGCGCGGAGGGCTCATGAAGTCCCGCCGCGTGTTGGGTTCCGTTCCCGTCGTTTGCCGCGCGGCGCGAGCGGCCGTCCCTGCCGTCAGGCGCATGTTTCCAGCGGCCTTGCCGCCGTCAGCCGCACGCCTCTAGCGGCCCTCCCACTGCGGCTTACGCTTGGCCACGAACGCCTCCACGCCTTCGTGGAAATCGCGGCTGCCGTAGGTAAGCCGTATCAAGTCGCTGTCTTCCGGCAACGACGCCTTCCGCAAGCGCTGCGCTTGGACCTTGCTCACCTTCGTCGTGATCGGCGCATTGCGCACGATCTGCCGACACACCTCCTCCACGCGTGCATCGAGCTCTTCCGAAGGCACCGCTGCGAGCAGGAATCCCGCGGTGACTGCTTCGCTCGCCGTGAGGTTTTCGGCGAGCATCAGCATGCGGCTTGCGCGCGAAGCGCCGAACGCCGCAATGAGCCGGTGGTGATTCGCGATGGAAAGACAGTTGCCGAGAGTGCGCGCAATCGGCGCGCCGAAGACCGCGTTGGACGTCGCTATCCTGAGATCGCATGCCGCGGCAATGATCACGCCACCGCCTACGGCCACACCTTCGACAATTGCAAGCGTGGGGAGCGGAATCGCTTCGACGGCGGCCACGTACGCTTCGACCTTCGCCTCGTACGCAACCCCATCGTCGCCGGACTCAAAGGACTTGAACTGCGCGATGTCCGTCCCCGCGATGAACGCTTCGCCACCTGCGCCGCGGAAGGTCACGAGCCGCAGGCCCGGCTCCGACGCCGCGCGCCGGCAGGCGTCGGCGAGCTGCTCGTACATGTTCCATGTCATCGCATTGCGCGCTGCGGGACGATCGAAGACGACGCGTGCGATCGTGCCGTCGGATTCGTAATGAACGCTGCCCTCGTTTGTGCTCATGGCTTTCGTGCCCCGACTTCACCGTTGCGCAGAATGATAGCAGCCTCGCGCGCGGATCGATGTCTTGCGGTCAATCGGCGGTCGGCGCTGATACACTGTGCCGCTCGTCAATTCGCCATACCAAAAATGCCCATCATTTCTGCCCACTTCGACTCCGGCGCTATCGAAATCGTATCGGCGACCGACGCGGATTTCACACTCCGCATACGTAAAGACTCTCACGCGGACTTCACGCAATGGTTCCACTTCCGCCTCTCCGGCGCGCGCGGTGTCGCGATGACGCTCCGGTTCGAGAACGCGGGCGCGTGTACGTACGCGGATGGCTGGAAGGACTACCGGGCCGTGGCTTCCTACGACCGGGAGCGCTGGTTTCGCGTGCCGACGCGCTACGATGGCGTCGTGATGACGATAGAGCACACCCCGGAGCGCGACACTGTCTGGTACGCCTACTTCGAGCCGTATTCGCTGGAACGCCATCAGGCGCTCATCGGCCGCGCCGGCAATTCGCCGCTCGTGCGCACCGAGCGTCTGGGGGCGACAGTCGATGGCCGCGATCTCGATCTCGTCACCGTAGGGGCGGCGGCTACGGGGAAGAAATGTGTCTGGCTCATCGCACGCCAGCATCCGGGCGAGTCGATGGCCGAGTGGTTCATCGAGGGCATGCTGGAGCGCTTGCTCGACCGCAGCGATCCGGTCTCGCGGCGCCTCCTCGAATGTGCCGTGTTCCATATCGTGCCCAACATGAATCCCGACGGCAGCGTGCGCGGCAATCTGCGCACCAACGCCGCCGGCGCGAATCTGAATCGCGAATGGATGGCGCCCAGCATGGAGAAGAGCCCCGAAGTGTTTTTCGTCCGTCGGCGCATACAGGAAATGGGCGTCGACGCCTTTTTCGACATCCACGGCGACGAAGTGCTGCCCTACGTGTTCGTTGCCGGGGGCGAAATGCTGCCAGGCTTCACCGCCGAGCAGGCGCACGCGCAGCAGGCATTCATCGACGACTTCAAGCGCGCGAGCCCGGATTTCCAGGACGTCCACGGCTACCCGGCGAGCAAGTACGACGAAGATGCGCTGAAACTCGCTTCGAAATGGGTCGGGCACACGTACCGCTGCCTCGCGCTCACGCTCGAGATGCCGTTCAAGGACAATGCGAATCTGCCCGACGCGGAGCGCGGCTGGAGCGGCGAGCGCAGCCGCAAGCTGGGTGCGGCGATGCTGGAGCCGCTGCTCGCGGCGCTATGGCGCGAGCAGCGCTGAGAGCGCTCACGCCATCGTGCCGACCTGCGATGCGGGGACGAGCCGCATCTCGGTGAGGTCCATCACTTCCGCGGCAGTAAAGCCCGGCGCCACTTCGTCGAGCACGAACCGCTCTCCGTCCCAGCGCAGCAACGCGAGATCCGTGACCACGCAGGTCACGCATTGCCTCGCGGTGAGCGGGTAGGTGCACTTGCGGCGCAGCTTCGGCCGTCCCTTGCTGTCCGTGTGCTCCATCACGATGATGAGCTCGCGCTGGCCCGACAGCAGATCCATTGCGCCGCCTATGCCGCCGCGCTTCGCGTCAGCCGTGCTCCAGTTCGCGACGCTGCCCGTCTCGTCGACTTCGTAGGCGCCCAGGATCACGGTGTCTATCCAGCCGCCGCGCGCCATTTCGAACGACGTCACGCTGTCGAAGAACGACGCACCGGGCTCGAGAGCGACGAACTGTCCTGCGGCGTTGTAGATGTCGGGATCGATCTCTTCCTCGCGCGTCACCATGCGCCCGTAGCCCAGCACGCCGTTTTCGGCGTGCAGGATGACGTCGCGGTCCTGCAGGTAGTTGGACACCATGGTCGGGATGCCGACGCCGAGATTCACGTAGATGCCATCCTTCACCAGCGCCGCGGCGCGCTTGGCGATCCCGGCGCGGGTGAGCGCGGGCTTGCCGTTGTACAGGCGGGGCTGGTCCGCGGCCCGGCGCTCGGGTCGGCGCCACGCTTTCGGATTCTGGGTCTGCCGCGTCTTCACGATGCGCGAGACGAATATCCCGGGCAGGTCGACGAGCTCAGGGGGGATCGCGCCGGGCTCGACGATCTCGTCGACTTCCACGATGGCGACGCGCGCGCATTTCGCAAAGCTCGGATTGAAGTTCTGGCTGCCGCCGCGGAACTGCACGTTGCCGAGCCGGTCGGCGCGGTAGCCCCGCAGAAATGCATAATCCACGCGGATCGCATGTTCGAGCACATGCGGTTTGCCGTTGAAGTCGCGTATCTCGCGCCCTTCGGCGAGCGCGGTCCCCACGCCTGTCGGCGAATAGAACGCCGGTATACCGGCGCCGCCCGCCCGGCAGCGCTCGACCAATATGCCTTGCGGCACCAGCTCCACCTCCATTTCGCCGGCGGCGATCTGGTCTTCGGATGCGGTCGGCGTACCGGCGCGCACGGAAAAAGCGGCGACGAGCTTACGGATCTGCCGGTTCTCCGCGAGGATCTGACCGCGCTCGGCATGAGGATCGCCGAGCGAATTGCAAACCACGGTGAGATCTTTGGTGCCTTGGTCGCGCAAGGCGACGATGAGGTTCGTCGCAAACCGATGACCGACGCTGAATCCGGCGATCGCTATGGTCGCGCCGTCCGGTACGTCGGCAATGGCCTGCTGCGGCGACTGATATACCTTGTCCATGGCGCTCCTCCCTATGCCCGGCAGGGCGATCTTACAGCAGCAGGCGATAGCGAGGCATGAGCCGTCGCGTCGCGGAGCCGCCATCACCGGCGTCGGCGGAATCGCGGCAGGTCATGCGGCGCTTCAATGCGAACCGCCCGCAGATCGCGGCTTCGACGCCTCGAGCTTTTGCGGATATCATTCGCGGCGATCTCAAGACGCGGCGCGAGCGCATCCAGGAAGAGAATATTACGTCGAGGGCGCTTCCTGTGCGCAAGCGGCGCGGCATCGCCGCGTTGCGCCGTCCACGAGCGGGCCACACCGGCGCGGTCGACGGGACGTCGTTGAGAAGCGCTGCAGCAAAGAAAGCGGCCGCAGCAGGCCGGAGGTCTATCCATGTGTCAATTGCTTGGCATGAACTGCAACGTCCCGACGGACATCTGCTTCTCGTTCGAGGGATTCAGCCGCCGCGGTGGCGAAACTGCCGAACACGGCGACGGCTGGGGCATTGCGTTCTTCGAGGGCGCCGGCTGCCGGCTGTTCATCGACGACAAGCCCTCCGCATCGTCGCCGGTGGCCGAGCTCGTCAAGCGCTATCCCATACATTCAACGAACGTCATCGCACACATCCGCAAGGCAACGCTCGGGCGCGTCGCGCTGGAGAACACGCATCCGTTCCAGCGTGAGCTGTGGGGGCGCTATTGGATCTTCGCGCACAACGGCACGCTGCATAACTTCGATCCGCCTTTGGCGGGCTACTTCCGGCCCGTGGGGCAGACCGACAGCGAACGGGCGTTCTGCGTGATACTGGACGCGCTCAAGCGCCGCTATCCGCGCGCCATGCCGGACCGGGACCGACTCTACGAGGCGATTGCCGCCATCACGGGCGAGCTCGCCATAGGGGGCACGTTCAATTACCTGCTGTCGAATGGCGAGCAGCTTTTCGCGCACTGCGCGACGGATCTGTGCTACGTCACGCGGCAGGCACCGTTTTCTATCGCTCATCTCGTCGACCAGGACGTCACGGTCGATTTCAACGAGCTCACCACGCCGAACGATCGCGTGTCGGTGATCGCAACCCAGCCGCTCACGGACAACGAGCAATGGACGCGGCTCGAGCCCGGTCAGCTTATGATGTTCGAAGATGGCGCGCCGGTCGCTGTGCGGTGACGGGACGGCGCAGATGATCGCTGCGTTTCGCAGAACGACTTTTTGATCGCCAGCACACCGGTTGGCATCATGGCGAAGCGACCTCGCTTGCAGTAGCGGGACTCAAACTTGCAGCCTACGTGCATGGCAACCCGACGAGGAGAATCGCTATGCCACGTGGAGAGAAAGCCGGCAATGCGGACGTGAAGCCGCATCGCGCACGCCGCATCGCAGAGGGAATGACGCGCCGGGGTGCAACGCGCGCCGTCGCAAATCGCATGGCGAATGCCGCGATGGACCGCGAGTACGCATCGAACAAATCGGGCAATCCGCGCCGCGCGAAAAGCTCGTTCGACGAAGAAGCGCACGACAGCCGGACCGGCCAGCGCAAAACGAATCTCACGACGAAGCGTGGTATCGCCGAAAGCGCCGGCAAGCCGAGCAAGGCGCGACATCCCGGCTCGCGCAAGCGCGACGTGAAGGCGACCGGCCGGGAAGGGAAGGCCGCAACCCAGCGACGACCGCGAGCCGCCGCCAGCCCGGCAACACACGGAGCAAGCGCACGGCAGTCGGCCACCGGAACCCGCCCGCCGCGGCCACGCAAAGCCGGCGTCAAGCAGCGAGCGCCGGCACAGCGCGTGCACTAACCGGCGAACTCGGCGAGCCGCCGGAATGCGCGCACTTTCTCGCTGCGATCGACGCGCGCGCGGTTGAGCGCATCGCGCATCACTTCTATCGTCTTGTCGTAGGTCGCGCGGTCGACGGGGTACGGCGTGCCGTCCTTGCCCCCGTGGGCGAAGGCATAGCGCGCCGGATCCTTGTGGCTCGCCTGTGTGCCGTAAATCAGCTCCGCAGTCAGCGCGAGCGCCCGCAGCGTCTTCGCGCCCACCCCTTCGATAGCGAGCAGGGACTCGAAGTCTGCGGGGGCCGCTTCATACGTGCGCAGCAGGATCTTGTGCAGATAGCGCGGATCGATATCCGCCGTCTGCACGCCATGCCGGCGCGGCATGTCGAGCAGCGGCAGATGCTCGACGGCCTGCAGCGCGACTTCCGGCCGCTCGGCGGCGAGCGCGGCCGAGGCGGTGCGTACCGCCTCGCTGTCCCTGGCCACGAGATTGAGCGTGGGTGCAGTGGCATCGCAGCAGATGGCCGCATGGGGCTCGGTCACGTAGCTTGACACGTTGTCGGAGAGCCAGTGATAGCGCCGGGCCATGGCGGTCTCGTCGTTCATGCCCTGCTGCACGATGCACCACTGCCCCTGCGCGGTGAATGCGAACACGTGGTGATACAGCTGATAGCCGTCCTGAACGGCGGCCTTGTCGACCTTCGCGGAAATGCGGCTCGCGTAGAGAAGCGGGTCGGGGTCACGGCCTAGCCGCTCGCACGCTGCGCGTATCTCGTCGGGCGTCTTGCGTGAGGTCGCGCCTTTGCCGCCTGCGAGGAAAATGCCGAGCTCGCTTTCGGTTCCGCGCAGGCCTTCCTTCAGCGCGCCGCACACCGTGGTGGTGAGGCCGCTCGAATGCCAGTCGAAGCCGAGCACGCAGCCAAACGCCTGAAACCAGTATGGATCGGACAGCCGGCGCAGCACCTCCTGGCGGCCGAACTCCGTTGCGATGTACAGCACGATCTCGCGCGAGAGGGGCACCATGCGCTCGAAAAGATAGCGCGGCGCTCTTCCCGTGTGCAGCGGCAGTTGTGCGTAACCGGTGCGTGCCATGGCGAAGCGTGCGATGCGAACGGCGCGAGCGACCTCAGTCCCCCGCACCGCCACTGCGTGCCCAGAGCAGATACATGCTGCTGAACGTGGACGGATGCTCGCGCTCGAACGCGTGCCAGTTCGCGAGGTCGTCCATGCGCGCATCGTGGGGGAACATGCGGCGGTAGCGTCCCAGCACTTCGCGCGGCAGCTCGGAAAACCCAAGGAAGGTGAGCCCGTGATCCTTGCACAGCGCTTCGATCTGCGGCACGTCGTACTGGTGCTCCTGGATGTGGAACAGCAGGTCGCGACACATGCTCATCGAGTAGAAATCGTTGGAGATCTCCAGCTCCTTCAGCGCGGAATCGGCGGGCGCGTCGAACACCATCTGGCGCAGCACGCGGATGTCGGCCTCGACCGGCTTCAGTCCCTCGCGCGCAATGAGCTCCCGCGCCGCATTGACGCTGTAGCGCGCGGTCGAGCTGTACAGCCCGATTTTCAACAAGCCGCCCGGGCGCACGAGCCGCGTCAGCACCCGCAGGCCGGCCTGCGGGTCGCGCATGTGGTGCAGCACGCCGGTCGATACGACGAGATCGTAGCGATCGGCGATGCGATCGAGCGCGAGGATGTCGCCGTGGCGGAATTGCACGTTCCTCACGCCGAGCTCGTTGGCCATGCGCTGCGCGTGCGCGAGGCTCGCGCGGCTCAAGTCCACGCCGAGCACCTGGGCATCCGCGATGTTGGCCGCAAGCCAGATCGCGTCCTTGCCGGTGCCGCATCCCGCCACGAGCACGCGCACTGGAGCGGGGGCATCGGCCACCGGCTGCACCGGCAGCTCGCGTGCGAGCCACTCGGAGAGCGGGAACGGCGGCTCGCGATCGAGAAAAAACCAGCGGGGATACGGATGCTCTTCGTACATCCGGCGCACCGCCTGCGATACGCCTTCGGTGATCTCGACGATCGCCGGGATCTCGGGCCGCAGGCGCAGCTCCGTCATCATGTCGTGCACCGAGCGGCGTACCAGCTCCGCCATGTTGCGCGACGGGCCGTGCTCGCGAAGCAGACGCTGTGCGCCGGCGAGCTCATGCAACGGCCGGTAGGCGCCAAGAACGGCGACGGCACGGAGCGCCTCGTCGTCGAGCGGCGTGCCGGCTGCGAGGCGGGTTGCGACGGCAGTGGTGAGCGCATCTATGCTGGCGCGCTCCGCGTCGTTCTCGGCATACACGTATTCGTTGATGAAACATTGCAGCGCGAGCGCGGCAAGGAAGTCGAGCGACGTGGCGGCTCGTGCCGCGGCATCGGCCAGCAGCCGGCTGCGCAGGCGTGTCAGCACGCGCTCGAAGCGCGGATTCGGTATGAGGCAGTCGCGCAGCAACGTCTGGAACAGCTCGTCGCTCTCGATCTCGCGCAGCGTGTCGTCCGTCGTCTCCGCGCCGCGCAGCGCGCTGCGGAACGCAGGCTGGGTCTCGAGCACCTTCAGCGCCAGCGTCACGTAGGGCTTGCGGTCGATGTCCTGGCGCTGAAAGAAGCGCAGTATCTCGGCATACCAGAATGCGGGGAGCGTCTCGAAGTCGAGCCGCTGCAGACACTCGAATCCGCCGCGGCGATCGAGCTCGCCGGCTGGATCGCGACGGAAGGCCTCTTCGTAGGCCTGCATCGCCTGCTCCCACCGGTCGAGAGACACGTACGCCTCGGCGAGCTGCGCATGGATCTCGGCGACGTCCGGCGCGTAACGCAACGCCTGCTTGTACGCCTCGGCGGCGCCGGCGTGTGCCAGCTGACGGTGGTAGCTCAGCCCCAGCCGGTAGTGCGCGACGGCGAACGTCGGGTCGATGCGTATCGCGCGTCGGAAAGCCGCCTGCGCCTCGTCGTGCATCTGCCGCGCCATCGCGACGTTGCCAAGCGTGAGCCAGTACGGGGCGATGCCCGGCCGCAGCGCCGTGGCGCGCTGCGCCGCGTTCGTCGCGGCGTCCAGCGCGCCGCGCTGATAGAGCAGCATGGCGAGCATGTTCCAGCCGTCCGCGGCATCCGGATAGGCGTCGGTGAGCTGCCGGTAAAGCGCTTCGGCTTCCTGCAATGCGCCTGCCTGACAGAGCGCAAGGCCTTCATCGAGCCATGACGCGAGCGCGCGCGCGCTCATGACAGCGGCTGTGCGTCGTCGTGCCGGCGCCCGTAACGTGCTTGCATGTATAACGATCCTCTATGAAACGTCGCGCGCGGAATAATGGCGCGCATGCGGCGGACCCGACATGATACCAGCCGCACGCAGCGCATCATCGCCGTGCGATCATGACGATGCCGGGCGTGTCGCTGCGCGGTGACATCGCGCCGTCGGGAAGACGAGCGCAGCCGTGTCAGGATTGCGCTTGACGAGTATCCGCGTATTTCGCACGATGGCATCTGTAATCGAGATCCAGCAGCACCATAAGAAACGGAACGGAGAGAGGGTTACATGCACATAGCGGATGCCATACTGCACGCCAATTCCGCGGGCGTGGTTTTGTTCCTGCTTACTTCGTACATCGACGCCGTCCGGCAAGAAGACCTGAGCAAGGTGCTGCCGCGAACCTGCGTCGACCAGGGATACCAGCATCCGGACGACATCGCGCGCTGCCTCGACGCCGTGCTCAAGCGTCAGCCGCCGGAAGCGATAACGGATTCGAGCTCCATCGTGGCCGAAGTGACGCGCGTGTTCAGCGCAGCGCGTAACCGGTTGTGGCAGCTGGAGCAGAGCCCAAGATAAGAAGCCTCGAGTCCGGGCAGGAACGCGAGCTCAGAGGTAACCCAGCACGCGCGGCAGCCACAGCGCGATATCGGGCACGAAGATGACGAGCAGCATCGTGCCGGTCATCGCGAGGACCATCCAGAGTACCCAGGGTATGGTCGATTCCATCGACACCCCGGCAAGCCGGCACGTCACCATGAGATTTACGCCGAGCGGCGGGTGGAACTGGCCTATGGCGAGGTTCATGGTGATGATCACGCCGAACCACACGAGATTCCAGTCGTAGTGGATGGCGATGGGTACGAGCAGCGGCAGGAAGATGAAGTAGATCGAGATCGCGTCGAGAAACATGCCGGCGATGAGGAGCAGCACGGTGATGCCGAGCAGCACGACCACCTCGGACGTTCCCGTGCCGACGAGCGCTTTCGCGAGGTGGTCGAACGTGCCGAGCGTGTTGCTCGCGTAAGCGAAGACGCTCGCGAGCGCCACCACAAGCAGTATCACGGCCGAAATTTCGGCGGCTTCCGCGAGGGCATCCACGATCGCGCGCCAGTCGAGCGAGCGATACACGCACACGCCGACGAAAAATCCGTAGAACGCGGCAACGACCGCGGCTTCGGTCGGCGTGAACCAACCGCTCCTCATGCCGCCCAGAATGATTACCGGTGCGGCGAGGCCCCAGAACGCTTCCTTCAGGCTCTTCCAGAACGGCGGGCGCGCTTCGCGATAATTCGCTTCGAAACCGTGGCGCACCGAGAGCCAGGTCGCGACGGCGATGAGCGTAAGGCCCGACAGTATGCCGGGGATCATGCCTGCCGCGAACAGCGCGGGCACCGAGGCCTGCGGCACGAGCAGGCTGTAGATGATGAAGGCGATCGACGGCGGGATCAGGATGTCGGTCGATCCGGCGGCGGCGACGAGCCCGGCCGTGAACGGCTGCGGGTAGCCGGCGCGCAGCATGGACGGAATCATCACCGCGCCCACGGCGGCGGAATCCGCGGGACCCGATCCCGAGATGCCGCCTAATATCATCGCGACGAGCACGGCCACCGTGGCGAGGCCGCCGCGCCGCTGACCCACGATGCTCGACGCGAAGCGCACGATCGATGCGGCGACGCCCGCGCGCTCGAGAATGAGCCCGGCCAGCACGAACACCGGGATCGCGAGCAGCGGGTACTTGGAGATGCCGGTGTACATGTTCGTCGGTACGGCCATCGTGCCGAGACCGCCCAGCATGATGACAGCGGTGCCCGCCAGGCCGAGCGTGACGGCGAGCGGCACGCCGGCGAACATCAGCGCCGCGAACACGCCGAAGAGCACCCAGTCCATCACTGCGCTTCCCCGAGCACCGCCCGTATGCGGCCGGCGATGCGGACGATGACCAGCGCCGAGAGCAGCGGCAGCCACACGCTGTAAACCCATTGCGGCAGGCCGAGGGCAGGAGAGGTCACTTCGTACCGATAGTCGTCCCACGCCATGCGTGCGCCGTACCACACGAGCAGCGCGAACATCGCAGCCGAGGCGACCAGCGCGATCAGCGCGAGGCAGCGAGTAAGGCGCGGGCCTGCACGCTCGGCGACGAAGAGTATCGCGATGTGCTTGCCGCGGTAGAACGCCGTCGACGCGCCGACCAGCGTCATCACCACCATGAGCGATACCGATATTTCCTCGGTGAATGCAAACGAGACGTTGGTGAAGTAGCGCACCACGACGTTCGCCATGGTGATGATGCACAGCGCGGCCATTACCGCTGCGAGCACCGTGCGCTCTATGGAAATGGAACGGGGGAGCGGTTCGCGCTCCCCCGTGTCCGCGTCGAACGGCTGCTGCATTAGCGTTTCGCGATCGCCGCTTCGGCGGCCCTCACGAGGTCCGCGCCGATCTGCGCGGTCCATTTGTCGTACACCGGCTTGGCGGCAGCCTGAAACGCCTTGCGTTGTTCGGCCGTCAATCGCGTCACCGTGACGCCCTGCGCTTCGATCTGCTTGAGCACCGCGGTGTCGTTGCCTGCGATGCCTTTGCGCGCCTCCTCGACGTTCTCCCTGCCGGCCTGGATCGCGGCCTGGCGCACCGCTTCACGGTCCGCCGGCGTCCACGATTGCCAGACCTCGCGGTTGACCACGAACACAAGCGGATCGGCGGTGTACCCCCACAAGGTGAGGAATTTCTGATTGAGCGTCCACATTTTCGCCGCGACGAACACGGACAGCGGATTTTCCTGGCCGTCGACCGCGCCGGTGGACAGCGCCGGCTGCGCATCGGCAAAGCTCATCTGCGTCGGGTTCGCGCCGAGTGCCGTGAACGTATCGATGAAGATCGGCGAGCCGACCACGCGGAACTTCTTGCCTTTCATATCGGCCGGCGTCGCGATGACGCCCTTGGAGTTGGAGAGCTCACGAAAGCCGTTCTCGCCCCACGCGAGCGGCATCACGCCCGCTTTCTCCAGGATGCCGAAGATCTGCTTGCCGACCTCGCCGTGCGTGAGCGCGTCGATCGCCTTGTAGTCCGGCATCAGGAACGGCAGCGAGAACAGGTTGAGCTGGCGCACCTGCGGCGACCAGTTGATGGTCGAGCCGATCGCGAGGTCGATCACGCCCTGGCGCAGCGCCGAGAACTCCTTGGTCTGGTCCCCGCCCACAAGACTCGTGCCGGGGTACATCTTGATGTTGATGCGGCCGTTCGTCTTCTGTTTCACGAGCTCGGCCCAGCGCTCCCCGGCGCGGCCCCACGGGTAGCTGTTGGGGAGCACCGTGGAGAGCTTGTATTCGGCGCGGTAGCTCTGGCTGTACGCCAGCGGCATGAGCACGGCGGCCGCCGCAGCGAGCGCGCATTGCAGTACGAGTCGACGCATGTTGTTCCCCCTTTGTTGCGAGCGAGTGCGGTTCCTATGACGAGCGGGCAGTGTAAGTCCGCACGTTAGGGCGCGGCAAGGGAACGCACCGCGTCGGGAGTTTCGTCCGACTGGACGGCCACTCTCTTCGGCTTTACCCTACGCCTCCCGTCCAGGTCGCTTAAGGCATGGCAATGCAGGGTCTGTATCGCTCGACACGCGCGCGCATCGAACGCATTTCGTGGCGCGACCTCGTGGTCACTGCAGGCCCTATCGTACTGCTCACGTGTCTTGCCATCGTGGCTGCCTACTACATCGTGCGTCCTGCACCGCCACGCACGATCACGATCACTGCCGGACCGGCGGGCAGCGTCTTTCGCTTGACGGCGGACAAATACAAGCCGCTTCTGGCGCGCAACGGCATCGAGCTCAAGATACTCGACTCGCGGGGCTCGCTGGAGAATCTCGAGCGCCTGTCCGATTCCTCTTTCGACGTCGACGTGGGGTTCGTTCAGGCCGGCGTGTCTGGAGAGCAGGCGCCCAAGGCGGCGCTCGTATCGCTCGGCAGCCTCTTCCACCAGCCGGTCGCGATCTTCTACCGCGGCAAAGCGGTCGATCGCCTGTCCGCGTTTGCGGGGAAGCGCATCGCCATCGGTCGCGAAGGCAGCGGCGCACGCGTGCTCGCGCTCACGCTGCTCAAGGCGAACGGCATCACGCCCGAGTCGAACGACAGGCTGCTCGACCTGGGCGGCGACGATGCGGCGCAGGCCCTGCTCGATCGCGAGGCCGACGCGGTATTCCTCATGGGGGATTCGGCCACGCCGGCGACCATGCGGCGGCTGCTCCAGACGCCGGGTGTGCGGCTCTTCAGCTTCGCCCAGGCCGACGCGTACGTGCGCCGTTATCCCTATCTCGAGAAGCTTCAGCTGCCGAAGGGCGTATTCGATCTCGGCGCAAACATGCCCGCGCAAGACGCCTATCTCGTGGGGACCACCGTCGACCTCGTTGCGCGCCCGGATCTGCACCCCGCTCTGTCCGATCTGCTGATCGAGGCCGCGCAGCAGGTGCATGGAAAAGCGACGGTGCTGCAGAAGGCGGGCGAGTTTCCCGCGCCGCTCGAGCACGAGTATCCCGTGAGCGACGACGCCAAGCGCTATTACAAATCGGGCAAGAGCTTTCTCTATCGCACGCTGCCGTTCTGGGTCGCGAGTCTCGCCGATCGCATCGCCATACTGCTCGTTCCCGTCATCCTGGTTCTGCTGCCGGGACTGCGGTTGCTCCCCTGGCTCTACAGCTGGCGCATACGCTCGCGCATCTACCGCTGGTATGGGCAGCTCCTCGCACTGGAGCGCGGCGCTCTCGCCGATCTTCCCCATGCCGACCGGCGGGCGCTCGTCGTGCGGCTGGATGAAATCGAAGCCGCCGTCAATCGGATCAAAGTGCCGGTGGCGTATGCAGATCAGCTGTACGTGCTGCGCGAGCACATCAACTTCGTGCGCAATCGTCTCTGCAATCCCGGAACAGTCACGGCGGAGACGGCGCCGGCACGCTCACTGTAAACAGCGCGCCTTCCGCCAGGCTGCCGAATCCTATTTTGCTCCGCCTGACTTGGCCGACGCGCCGTAATGTTCGGTGAGATAGGTGGCGATCGTCTCGACGTCCTCTTTAGGAATCGGCGCGCCGAACGCACTGATCATCTTGTTGACCGACGCGGTCCAGCCCGCCTTGTCCAGGAAGCGCGAGTTCATCTCGATGTAGTCGACGCTATGGCAGGCCACGCATTGCATGGCCTTGTCCTTGCCCGGACCGTCCTTGAGCTGAAGTCTCGACTCCTGCGCGTGAAGAGCGCCCGATGCGGCGACGAGCGCAGCGCACGCGATCGTAACGAGATGACCAGTGCGCGCAGTCATACGACCTCCACTTTGAGCCGCTGTATGACGTTGTGGTGATAACCCGCCGGATTGTGAATCAACTTCTCTACCTGCGTTTCGCCAGAGCGTGACGTCGCGCGCGCCATGACGGTGAGCGAGCCGCGCGTCTTGGCCGGCGCGACGAAAGTGAATTCGCGGAACGAGAAGCGGCCGAGATCTTCACCGAGCTTTGCGGGCTGCCAGTTCGCGCCGTCCAGCGTGACTTCGACGCGTTCTATGCCGGAGCCGCCATCCCACGCGATGCCTTTTATCTGCAGGGGCTTGCCGGCTTGTATCGTCTGGCCGTTGCGCAGGGACGTGATCAGCGAGTTGGTGACCATGGTGGTGATCGGCTCGGTCTTCTCCGCGACCTGCGTCTTGAAGCTCGGGGTCTTGAACATGCCGCGGGGCAGGCGATAGGCGGCGCTCATCCAGAAATTGCTTTCCGGCTTGGTGAGCGCCTTGATGCTGACGAGCTGCTTCACCCAGTACGTTCCGGTCCAGCCGGGCACGATCAGCCGCGCGGGAAAGCCGTTCCAGTGCGGCAGCGGCTTGCTGTTCATCTCGAAAGCGATGAGCGTGTTCTCGTCCATCGCGATGTCGATCGGCAGCGACTTCACGAAGTCCGGCGTCTTGTCGAGGGACGGATGATCGGCGCCGTCGAAGCCGACTTCCACGGCGTCCGACTTGATGCCCGCTTTCCGCAGCAGATCCCGTAGTCGTACGCCGCGCCACACCGCGTTGCCCATCGCCCCTACACCCCACTCCACACCGGCAACATGCGGCTCGAACATGCCGCGGCGGTTGCCGGAGCACTGACATACGGCGGTGATTTCGACGGCCTTGAAATCCTTCCGAAGCTGCGCGAGCGTGTAAGTCAACTCGCGCTCCATGGCATCGCCGCCTACCGTGAGCTTCCAGCCCGCCGCGTCCACTTCCGGGATGCCGGCAAGATGCCATCGAACGAAAAAGGCGTCGTTGCGCGTGATCGCGCTGTCGAAGAACTCGATCGGCGTCTCGAAATTGGGTGGCCGGTACGTTTTCTTGATGAGCGGCACCTTGCCGGGCAGGGCGTAAAGCAGCTGCTGGGCGAGCGTTCCGTCCGGCAGCTCGGCATAGCCCAGGGCCGCGGTGCTGCCGGCTTGCGCGGCGAGCGTGCGCAGGGGCGACAACGCGAGCAGCAATCCCGTGCCGGCGGTCCCTGTGAGCAGCCGGCGGCGCAGCGGGTCGTGCTGGCTCGAGATAGCGTCGTTCATGGACAGGCTCCTTTCCAAGATTGAAACGCGCTTTCCGGCGTACCCGGCGGTCGTCCAGCGTTCGCATCACCGCTCGTGTTCGCAACTTTACCGAGCGCCATGCAGGAAACAAACCGCTCCCGCCCGCGCATCGCCGCGCCGGGGGGGCCGCACTTGGTGGTGAAATTTTTTCACTGTGCGGTATCGCGCGGCCCAGCAACGCGCTGGACCGCGGCAGTGTCGATTTCAAGCGCCTTAAGCGAGAGGACGACCCGGCGCCTGTCTGAGGAAAGCCGGCAAGGCCGATGCTTCACCGGTTTCAGCACGGCAAGGAGAACTTATGGGGACACTGGACGGTATGCGGGTCGCCATACTGGTGACCGACAATTTCGAGCAGGTGGAGCTCACCGGGCCGCGCGAGGCGCTCGACGGCGAAGGGGCCGTATGCACCATCGTCTCGAACAAGCCCGGCCGAGTGCAGGGCGTGAATCATTTCGACAAAGGCGAACAGTTCGACGTTGGCGCGCTGCTCGACGACGCGCGCGCGGCGGATTTCGATGCGCTGCTCTTGCCCGGCGGCGTGATGAACGCCGATCAGCTGCGCGTGCTGCCGAAGGCGCAGGACTTCGTGCGCACGCTGGCGCAGGACGGCAAGCCGATCGCCGTCATCTGCCACGGCGCGTGGCTGCTCGTGTCCGCCGGTCTCGTCGCCGGCCGCACGCTGACGAGCTGGCCGACGCTGCAGGACGACTTGCGCAATGCCGGCGCACGATGGGTAGACGAAGAAGTAGTGCTCGACGGCAACTGGGTCAGCAGCCGCAGGCCGTCGGACATTCCCGCCTTCAACCGCGAAATGCTCGCGCTGTTTTCGGAGCACACGGCCGCGTTCCGGCGTTCCATACGCCGCGGCGAGCCGCGCGAGCTGCCGGGCGGCCTGGTAACCGACAACCCGGGAACCGAAAGCGATACGACGACGCGGCAGTCGTGACGAGCTGCCGTCCTACGACAACCAGCGAGGATTACGCATGGCGACACTGCAAGGAATGAATATAGCGATACTGGCCACCGACAATTTCGAGCAGGTCGAATT